>JAFZWC010000072.1 GCA_017617475.1 Bacteroidales bacterium | reverse complement strand
TCGCTCTTGATGGGCAGGCTCTTGAAGGTGACGTCGTCCACGATGCCGATGGTGAAATCGGCCTTGGGCTCCTTGGCGTCCAGGTTGTCGAAGACGGAGACGATCTGGGCGGGAGTGGTGTCCTTGGAGGACAGACCGTAACGGCCGCCGATGATCAGGACGTTGTCCTTACCCTGGAAGAGGGCCTTCACGTCGGTGAACAGAGGTTCGCCCACGGCGCCGGGTTCCTTGGTGCGGTCCAGGACGGCAATCTTGCGGACGCTCTTCGGCAGGACGGCGAAGAAGTATTTCTCGGAGAAAGGACGATACAGGTGGCAGGTGATGAGGCCGTACTTGCGGCCGCGGCTGGCCAGGTAGTCGATGGTTTCCTTGATGGTCTCGGTGACGGAACCCATGGCTACGATGATGTTCTCGGCAGTGGGGTCACCGTAGTACTCAAACGGACGGTAGGTACGGCCGGTGAGCTCGGTGATTTCGCCCATGTAGCGGGCTACGATGTCCGGAACGGCGGCATAGAACTGGTTGCGGGTTTCCACGGCCTGGAAGTAGACGTCACCGTTCTGGGCGGTACCGCGGGTGACGGGAGCATCCGGATTCAGGGCACGGGCGCGGAACTTGGCCAGGGACTTGGTGGAGACCATGTCCTTGAGGGCTTCCTCGTCCAGGGCTTCGATCTTCTGGATCTCGTGGGAAGTACGGAAACCGTCGAAGAAATGCAGGAAAGGCAGGCTGGCCTTGATGGCGCTCAGGTGAGCGACGGCGGCCAGATCCTGGGCTTCCTGGACGGAACCGGAGGCGAGCATGCAGAAACCGGTCTGGCGGCAGGCCATCACGTCCTGGTGGTCTCCGAAGATGGAGAGGGCGTGGCTGGCGAGGGCGCGGGCGCTCACGTGGAACACGGTAGGCAGCATTTCACCGGCAATCTTGTACATGTTCGGGATCATGAGCAGAAGACCCTGGGATGCAGTGAAGGTAGAAGTGAGGGCACCAGCCTGGAGGGAACCGTGAACGGCACCGGCGGCGCCGGCTTCGCTCTGCATCTCCGTCACTTTCACGGTCTCTCCCCAAAGGTTCTTTTTGCCGTGAGCGGCCCACTCGTCGATGTTCTCGGCCATCGTGGAGGAAGGCGTGATGGGGTAGATAGCAGCATGCTCGCTGAACAGATATGCTATGTTCGAAGCGGCATAGTTACCATCACAGGTGATGAATTTCTTTTCTTTTGCCATAATGAGTTTTGGTTTTATGTTGTTGTATTGTTGTTTTCAATTAAGATTCTCTCGCTTCGCTCGGAATGACAATTGTCATACCGAGGCCCGCAGGGCCGAGTGTATCTTATTCCATACCTTCAATTAAAATTGTTTCCGGGTCTGCTATGCGTTTTACCAGGCCTTGGAGCACGGAGCCGGGGCCCAGTTCCACAAAGCGCTGCGCACCGTCTGCAAGCATATTCTGTACCGTTTGCGTCCAGCGGACGGGGCTGGTAAGCTGTTTCAGCAGGTTGCCCTTGATTTCTTGAGGGTCCGTGGTGGGCAGGGCCGATACATTCTGGTAAATGGGGCAGCGGGGGGCGAGGATGGGTGTGGCCTCTATGGCCTTGGCCAGTTCTTCGCGGGCAGGCTCCATGAGCGGGGAGTGGAAGGCACCGCTCACGGGGAGCTTGAGGGCGCGCTTGGCGCCGGCTTCCTTGAAGCGGACGCAGGCCTCGTCAATGCCGGCCTCGTCGCCGGAGATGACCACTTGACCGGGGCTGTTGAAGTTGGCGGGAACTACACCGGGAATATCGGCACAGATCTTTTCCACTACCTCGTCCGGAAGTTTGATGATGGCCGCCATGGCTCCCGGAACCTTTTCGCAGCACTTCTGCATGGCCTGGGCACGGAGGGCAACCAGACGGAGACCGTCCTCAAAGCTCATGGCACCGGCGGCCACCAGGGCCGAGAATTCGCCAAGGGAATGCCCGGCCACCATGTCCGGCTGTTCCGTCTGGCTCAGGGCCAATACGGTGCTGTGGATAAAAATGGCAGGCTGGGTGACTCGGGTGGCCTTCAGGGCCTCGCCGTCTTCTCCGAACATGATGTCCGTGATGCGAAAGCCCAGGATGTCGTTGGCTTTCTCCATCAGCTCTTTATGAGCGGGGTATAAATCTTGGGCCATTCCCGGAGTCTGGGACCCCTGGCCGGGGAAAATATATGCGGTTTTCATCAAATACGTACAAGTGTACAAAATTAACGATTTTTCCTGAATCCCGAAATACCTTATTTATAAAATGATGAAAAAACACAGGCCCCCGCCTCAGGGGAGTTTGAGGGGGACACCCCTCATTTTATTACAACGGAAAGCCAGGCGACTGCCTGGCTTTCCTAGTACCCCCGCTCGGAATCGAACCGGGACCAACGGAACCGGAATCCGTTATTCTATCCTTTAAACTACAGGGGCATCCTGTGAAAGGATTGCAAATTTAGACAATTTTTCCCAAACGGGAGAATTTTTTTTATTCTGCGTACAGCAGGTAGGGCTTGCGCTGGACCTTGAAGGATTCCACATCGGCCTGCCACTTGGCTTTGATATCGGCCGCGGAGGCGCCTTCTTCAATCATTTCGCGGATGTAGCGCTGGCCCATGAGGAGGTCGAAGAAGCGGCGGAAGAAGCCCTGTTCCATGCCCTGCTCCTTGAGGATGGTGTAGGCGTCAATGATGTAGGAGAGGTCCAGGCCGTTCTCCCGGATGTCCTTCTGGTCAATGGCCGAAAGGTCTACGCCATAGCATTGCTGGCCCAGGAGCGGGGGATTGCTGGAACCCTTGACGCTCTGGGGAGTGAAGGTGTAGCTGTACTTGACGTTAAGGGCGGGATGGCCGTACTGCTGGAAGGGCTTGTCCGTTCCGCGGCCCAGGCTCACGACCGTACCCTCGAAGCCGCAGAGGGCAGGGTAGAGGTAGATGGCCTGCATGTTGGGCAGGTTGGGGCTGGGACGCACGGGAAGTTCGTACAGGGTCTGGTGCGTGTAGTTCTTGCAGGGGACTATGGTGACCTTGCAGGCGTTGCCGGCCTCGCTCAGCCATTTCTCGCCCTGGGCCATCTGCGCCAGTTCACCCAGCGTAAGGCCGTGGACGGTGGGAATGGGCAGGTGACCCACGCCGCTCTTGAGGCTCATGTCCAGGATGGGGCCGTCCACATACATGCCGTTGGGGTTGGGCCGATCCATGATAATCACGTGTTTGCCGGCCTCGCCGCAGGCGTCCAGCAGGTGGCACATGGTAATGTAATAGGTATAGAAACGCAGGCCGACGTCTTGAATGTCCACGATGAGGACGTCGAACATGTCCATGGATTCCTGGGTGGGGTGGTGGCCGCCGGCGCCGCCGTACAGCGAGAGGATGGGAACGCCCGTGATGGGCTCTACGCCGTCGCCTACGTGGGAACCGTCATCGGCCAGGTCGCGGAAGCCGTGTTCCGGCGAGAAGATGGCGCTTACGTTCACGCCCTTGGCGATAAGGGTGTCCAGGATATGGGTTTTGGTGTTGCCCACCAGGCCCGTCTGGTTGGAGAAAATGGCCACGCGCTGGCCTTCCAGCAGAGGCATGTATAAATCGAACTGCTCGTCTCCCAGGATGACGCGCTCCGGGGTGGTGGCGGTGCAGGAAATGGTGAGGAAGCCGCAGAAAGCGAGGATGGCGGCCAGCATCCGGCTGTGAATAGTTGTCATTAGGAAATGGTATGGTTTTACGCAGCGAAGTTACACCCTCTGCGGGAGAATCGCAAATTATTTGTTATATTTGTAAACTATGTAAAGAAACTAACTACTAAAACTAATACTTTATGAAAAAATTTCTGAGTGTAGTACTCCTTCTGACGGTTGTTTGCACAGCCTTCGCACAGGAAGAACAAAAAGAAGTAAAGAAGGGCTGGAGCTTTGGCGTTCTGCCTACCGCCACCTTCTCCGTGGATAACGGTTTCCAGGCCGGTCTCTTCGGCGACGTATACTATTATGGTAACGGTAATACCTACCCGGATCCCCTCCATAAGATTAGCTGGGAAGCTTCCTATTTTACCAAGAGCCAGCGCATGCGCCTGTATCTGGCCTACGACTCCAAGTATCTGATTCCCAACATGCGTATCAATGCTTCGGTTACGTATGTGAGAGACCCTCTGTACAGCTTCTGGGGCTTTAACGGCCCCGCCTCGCTGGCCGGATTGGACGACCCGTATGCCCTTTGGACCCAGAAGGAGCCCAGCAGCCCGTACAGCGGTATCAACTATTATGGCATGAGCCGCAATATGCTTCGCATCCTGGCCAATGTCCAGGGCCGAATCGTGGATCACCTAAACTGGGCTGCCGGCGTGAATTTCTGGAATTGGAAGCTGGGTGAAATGAAGGATACCGGCTATAAGGTAAAGGGATCTGACGAGAAGCATTATTATAACAAGGATTACACCTTGTACAGGGACTACTATAATCTGGGTATCGTCAGCGCCGAAGAAGAGCATGGCGGCAACGTATTGGAGGTGAATGCCGGTCTGGTGTACGACACCCGAGACATTGAGGCTGCCCCCAACCACGGCATCTGGGCCGAGGCCTACCTCAACGGCAACGTACTCAAGCATCAATACCTGAAGGCCTGTGTCTACTTCCGTCAGTACATTGACATTCCCATCCACATCAAGGCTGGTGACCCCGTGTTTGCCTACCGTCTGGCCTGGCAGCAGACCATTGCCGGTCAAACTCCTTTCTACATGATCCAGAATGTTCCGCTGCTGGTTCAGCGTAACATGATTTCTGAAGGCTTCGGCTCCACCAACACCATCCGTGGCGTCCGCGAGAACCGCATCCTCACCGAAGGTTTTGCCTGGGCCAATCTGGAACTGCGCGTAAAGCTGGTGAACTTCAAGCTCTTCAACCAGTTCTTCTACATTGCCGTGAACCCGTTCTTCGATGCCGGCGTCATCACCAAGGCGGCCCGCGCACAGGAATTCGAAAATGCAAAGAAGCTTAATGTGCCTACCTACCTGCCGCTGGAGAAGATTTATGATGCTACCAAGGTGGGCAAGGTCATCACCAGCGCCGGTGCGGGTCTTAAGATTGCCATGAACCAGAACTTCATCATTTCCGTGGAAGTGGCCAAGTGCCTCTACAAACCTCTGGACGCCGGTCTTTGGCTGGGTATCGGCATTAACTATCAGTTCTAGCCCTATGAAGAAGGTTTTGTTGCATATTGTGGCCATCGGCCTAACCGCCCTGGCGCTCAATGCCTGTATGGCCGGCAGGTACATGTCCAAGTATGCCCTCACTCCCCAGGTACATGGCGTTGATGACATTGAGCGTACGCGCCATAAGGCCGATTCCCTCCTGCCTGGCTCTACCGCCTGGTATGACAGCCTCCAGATCATAGGCGTATTGCGGGATACGTTTGTGGTAGGGCACAATGACAAACGCGTACACGCGGTATATGCCCCGGCAATACGTCCCCAGGAAAGCAACGGTACCGCCATCGTCGTACACGGCTATGGCGACAATCACCTGGTTTTCCTGTACCTGGCCCGTATGTACAGGGACGAGTTCAATTTCAACATTCTTTTGCCGGATCTCCAGTTCCACGGCTATTCGGAAGGTGAAAGCATCCAGATGGGTTGGCTGGACCGTTTCGATGTCCTGAACTGGATTAATGTGGCGTACTCTTTATACCCCAACGACTTCATGATACTGCACGGTGTTTCCATGGGCGCCGCTACGGTGATGATGACCAGCGGCGAGCCCCTTCCGGACTACGTAAAATGCTTTGTGGAAGACTGTGGCTATTCTTCTGTTAAAGACCAGTTCAATCATAACCGCAAGCAGAGTTTCGGTTTCATCCCGCCGGATGTGCTTCAGAGCGCCAGCCTGGTGACCAAGCAGAAGTATGGCTGGAGTTTCTGGGAGGCTTCTTCCGTGAAGCAGCTGGAAAAGAGCACGGCTCCCATGCTCTTCATCCACGGAGATGCCGACGACTTTGTTCCCTTCGACCATCTCTGGAAGAACTACGAAGCCAAGAAGAAAGGTTACAAGGAGTATTATGTGTGCCATGGGGCCGTTCACGCCAATTCCTTCCAGAAGGATCCGGAAACCTATAAGGCCAGGGTTCTTGGCTTTATCCAGACCGTCAAGAAGATGATTGCGGACGGGACGTATCCCGACGGCCCTGCTCAGTAAAACGCTTTAGAACTATGCAGCAGTACATTTTAGCATTGGATCAGGGAACCAGCAGTTCCCGGGCCATTGTATTTGACCACGAGGGTAATATTTGCTCCGTGGCCCAGCAGGAGTTTACCCAGTACTTTCCCCAGCCCGGCTGGGTAGAGCACAACCCCAGGGAAATCTGGTCGTCAGAGGCGGCCGTCATTGCGGAGGCCATTACCCTTAAGGGCCTCAGCGGCAGGGATATAGCCGCCATCGGCATCACCAATCAGCGTGAAACCACTATAGTGTGGGATGCCGATACGGGCGAACCCGTGTACAACGCCATCGTGTGGCAGGACCGTCGTACATCGGCCTTCTGCGATTCCCTGAAGGCGCAGGGCCTGGTGGACAAGATCCGGGAGAAGACGGGCCTCATCATCGACGCCTATTTCTCCGGCACCAAGATCAAGTGGATTCTGGACAATGTGCCAGGCGCACGGGAGAAGGCCGAAGCCGGCAAACTGCGCTTCGGCACCGTGGACAGCTGGCTGGTATGGCAGCTTACCCGCGGCACGGTCCATGTGACGGATGTTACCAATGCCTCCCGTACCATGCTGTTCAACATCAATACGCTGGAATGGGACAAGGAGCTGATGGAACTCTTCGGCATCCCGGCATCCATGATGCCCGCCGTGAAGTCTTCCTCGGAGGTGTACGGCCACACCAAGACCACCCTCTTTGCGCACGAGGTTCCCATCGCCGGTATAGCCGGTGACCAGCAGGCGGCCCTCTTCGGCCAGATGTGTACGGAGCCGGGTTCGGTAAAGAACACGTACGGCACGGGCTGCTTCCTGCTCATGAATACGGGTACCAAGCCCATCCTTTCCAAGAACAACCTGCTCACCACCGTGGCGTGGAAGATAGGGGACACCGTGAACTACGCCTTGGAAGGTTCCATCTTCGTGGGCGGCAGCGTGGTCCAGTGGCTGCGTGACGGTCTGGGTATCATCCGCTCCTCTTCCGAGATCGAGGCCCTGGCCTCTACCGTCGAGGACAACGGCGGCGTGTACTTCGTTCCTGCCCTTACCGGCATGGGCGCCCCGTACTGGGACCAGTATGCCCACGGCGTCATCTGCGGCATTACCCGCGGCACCACTGCGGCACACATTGCCCGTGCGGCCTTGGAAGGCATCGCTTTCCAGACCATGGACATTGTCCAGGCCATGGAAAAGGATGCCGGAGTGCCTTTGGCCGAGCTGAAGGTGGACGGCGGCGCCTCCCGCAACAACCTCATGATGCAGTTCCAGGCCGATATCCTGGGCGCCTCTGTGGTACGCCCCGTGGTCACGGAAACTACCGCCATGGGCGCCTGCTACCTGGCCGGCCTGGCCGTAGGCTACTGGTCTTCGCTGGACGAGATTAAGGCCCAGTGGCAGGTAGAGCGCTGCTTCAAACCCTCCGGCACCGACGTTTCCGGCGTAAAGGCCGGCTGGGCCGATGCCATTAACCGTACGATTAATAAATAATTATGAATCCTTACGTATTTGAGTTTCTGGGCACTTTGGTGCTTGTACTGTTGGGTGACGGCGCGTGTGCTGCCACGTCTTTGAACAAATCCAAAGCCAAGGGCGGCGGATGGGTGGTGATAGCCCTGGCCTGGGGCTTCGCCGTGATGATGGGCGTGCTCATTGCCGGCCCTGTTTCCGGTGCGCACCTGAACCCGGCCGTGACGCTGGGCCTGGCCATTGCCGGCAAGTTTGCCTGGAGCAAGGTACTGGGTTACTGTGTGGCCCAGATGCTGGGCGGCTTCGTAGGTGCCGTTCTGGTGTGGGTTTTCTACAAAGACCACTACAAGGCTACGGCCGATGAACCCGACACCATGCTGGGTACCTTCTGCACTATGCCGGCCATCTGGAACCCGTGGCGCAACTTCCTCTCTGAGACCATTGCCACCTGCCTGCTGGTATTCGTGATTCTGGCCATCGGCTTTGAAGGCAATGCCTTCCAGGTGGGCCCTGTTGCGGCTTCCACCGGTGCCATCGGCGCCTGGCCCGTAACGTGCCTCATCATGGCCCTGGGTATGTCCCTGGGCGGAACCACCGGCTATGCCATGAACCCGGCCCGTGACCTGAGCCCCCGCTGCGCCCACGCCGTGCTGCCCATCCAGGGCAAGCGTGACAGCGGCTGGAACTACAGTTGGGTGCCGGTAGCAGGCCCCATGGTGGGCGCCTGCCTGGCCGCCGGCCTGTTCCTGCTGGTGTTCTAAACGTATATTGTCATACCGAGCCGAATGAAATGAGGCGAGTGTATCTCAAACCCAAAATAGTGAGATACACTCGCTTCGCTCGGTATGACAGTATGATGGTCGTGAAATGGATCTTGCTCAAACTGAGCAGCTTATACAAATCCTCCTCCGCAAAACGCGGAGGAGGATTTTTGTTTGTGACAGATAATCAATCAGTTATATTTCACGGGCTTTTAGCCGCGGCGCTCTTCTTTCAGGGTCAGCGCCATAAAGACTATGGAGAGGACGCAGGCTCCGATGAGGAGGATGAAGGTCCAGCTCCAGCCGGCGGTCTGGGCCACCCAGCCTATGACGGTATTGGCCAGGATGAAGGTGCCCAGGAAGTAGCCGAAGAAGCCGGTGAGACCGGCGGCCGTACCGGCGGCGTTCTTGGGAGCCAGATCCAGCGCCTGAACGCCGATGAGCATCACGGGTCCATAGATGAAGAAGCCAATGCCGATGAGGCAGATGATAACCATGGTAAGGTTGTCTATGAACTGCCAGTAAAGGACAATGAATACCAGCACAAGGGCCATGAAGAGGATGGTGGGCAGGGCGCGTTTGCCGTGGAAGAGTTTGTCCGACAACCAGCCGCAGAGCAGCGTGCCCGGGATGGCGGCGAATTCGTAGGCGAAGTATGCCCAGCCGGCGCTCTTGAGGTCAATGCCCTTCTCGGTAAGAATGGTAGGGGCCCAGTCCAGGCAGCCGTAGCGTACCATATACACAAAGGCGTTGGACAGGGCTATAAACCACAGGAACTTGTTGTTAAGCACGTACTGGAAGAAGATTTCCTTGGTGGTAAGCGTCTGTTCGTGCTTCTCGGAGTAGTTCTTGGGATAGTCGTTGCGCCAGGCTTCCACGGACTGAAGGCCACAGGACTGCGGCGTGTCGCGAAGCAGTACGTAGGCCAGAAGGGCAATGAACAGCGCAACGGCGGCGGGGAAGGCAAAGGTGCCGATGAGGAAGTACAGTCCCGTATGGGAGCCATAGAACCAGCTGCCGAACCACACGGCGCCGTATGTGGCCATGGGGCCCACCAGGGCGCCACCCACATTGTGGGCGCAGTTCCAGATGCTCATCATGGTGCCCCGCTCGCCGGGTGAGAACCAGTGCGTCATCACACGGCCGCAAGGAGGCCAGCCCATGCCGTTGAACCAGCCCACGGCTGCATTCAGCACGCCCATTACCAGAATGGCCAGGGCTTTGTGGTCGGCCCCTATGAACTGGATGGGCACAATCATGAAGCACATGGAAATGGCCGTGAGAATGAGGCCCAGAGGCAGGAAAACGCGGGCGTTGGACCGGTCGGAAACACTGCCCATCAGGAACTTGGACAGCGCATAGGCAGCAGCATTCAGGCCCAGCACAAAGCCCAGTTCGGTCTTTTCAAAGCCCAGCGGCGCCATGGCCGGTATGGCCATGGACAAATTCTTCCGCACCAGATAAAAGCCGGCATAGCCTATAAATGCCCCCAGAAACACCTGCCACCGCAGTCGTTTGTACTTGGCGTCGGCCTCAGGACCCGTCTCTGCCGGCTTATACGCCGGCTGCTGTAAAATCTTTAGCATATTAATTATGTGTTTGATGAAGGTATAGTGCACTATACCTTCATCTTATTCAATACTTATTGCTTCGGCTAAAATGGAGATGGGGTTCTCCACCTTGTAGCCGGTGGACATTTCTATTTGCCATTTGCAGGTTTCGCAGTCGCAGGCCACTACGTCCGGGTTTACGGCGCGGATCTGGTCGAAGAGGGGTTCCCCTATGGCTTGCGAGAAGGCGTAGTTTTCTTTCTTGAAGCCGTAGGTGCCGGACATGCCGCAGCAGCCTTGCTCCAGGAGGGTGAATTCCACACCGGGAATCATCTGAAGCAGCCTCTGGGAGAAAACTCCCCAGCCCAGGCGCTGCATGTGGCAGGGGGTGTGGTACGCCACGCGTTTGTGGAAATCGGCCCTGAAGGGGAGCGTGGCGCCCTGTTCCAGCTTTTCGCAGATGAAGCGGGTGGCCATGAGGAGAGAGTCCCTGACGGCCGAGTTGTCCACGCCCAAAAGGTTGGGATACTCCTCGCGCATGGTGAGGGTGCAGGTGGAGGAAGTGGTGACTATCTTGAGGCCCTTCTCCACGGCTTTTGCCATCTGCTCCACGTTGTGAACGGCATTCTTGGCGGCCTGCTTGCTCAGGCGGTTGCTTATGAGGGCTATGCCGCAGCACTTCTCCTTGTCTACCAGCTGCACACCTATGCCCAGGGCATTGAGTACCTTCACCAGGTCTTTGCCCAGCTGGGGATAGTTGTAGTTTACATAGCAGCCATGGTAGTAGGCAACCTGTTCGGGGAAGGCCGCCTGCTCCTTCTTGCGCCGCTTGAGCCAGCCCTCGAAGCTCCTGGCCGAGTATTCCGGGAAAGTGCGGTGCCGGTCTATGCGCAGCATGACGTCCATGGCGGTGCGGGTAATCTGGCGGCGGGTGGCGAAGTTCACCACGGGGGCCACCGGACGGGCCAGTTTGCCCATCACGTCCGTATTGGCCAGCAGGACGTCCCTCACCTTGGGCGGTGCGGTTTCGTACTTGATGCGGGCCGATTGGATAAGGTCGGCCACCTTTACCTCTGACGGGCAATACACCTCGCAGCGCTTGCAGTTGAGGCAATATTTGAGGGTCTCGTCAAAGAAACTGGGGTCTCTGAGACGGAGGCGTTCCCCGTCGGGCCCGGCCTGTTTGGGACCGGGATACAACGGGTTCACCTGCATGACCGGGCAATAGGCCGTACAGATGGTACACTTGGTACACTCCTCAAAATTGTACTCGCTCTCAGTATATTCCTGAAAAGTCATTAATGTTGGTTGGTTATTAGTTCGGTTACCTTGAGGGCGCTTCGGATAGCGAGGCCGGCGCCGCAGCCCAGTTCGGGATGCGTTTCTCCCAGGATGGAGCCTATTACATACAGGTTCTTGACGGGAACGTCTTTGCGGCAGGGTTGGAGGTTGGCGTCCGTCTTGACGCCGAAGCCCAGGTAAGGTTGGTGGTTAGCGAAGGAGGGATCGTACCAGGCGTTACGGTCCGTGTTGTAGTCCATGTCCAGTTCGAACAGGGGCTCGTAAATCTTGAAAGGGTTGCTGCTGAGTCCTTTGGAGAAGAAACTGCCGCTGGCCAGGATAAAGTGGTCAGCCTCCAGGTAATGGCGGTCCAGATGCTTGGTTACCACATTCTGGACCACGTCTTCGTATACATGGGCGCCGGTGACGCGGTCTCCCATGAGGTAGGTGCCGCCCAGCACCTCGTAGCGCTTCTTCAGGAGCATCTGTGTGCGGATGCCCGGAACCGAGGGCGGCAGGGTGCCGGCAAAGACCACGCGGGCCGGGATGCCCTGGCGGATGCGTTCCGGAATGGTTGCGTCGTTAAGGCCGAAGACCTGCGGCAGTATCACGGTGTCTTCGTCCTTCAGGAGCACGCGCACTTCCTGAACCACCTTCTCCCACACCTCGTCCATCTTGCGGGCAATCTGCACGGCGCGCATCTGGTTGGGACTCAGGTCGGGCTGGGTTAGGTCTCCCAGGTTGAGGAAGCGGATACGGCATTCCATGCCCTGCTTCTCCAGCCCTTCGGCCAGGAAGGAGGAGAAGAAATCGTGGTATGCCATGAAGTTGATAATGAGAACCTTCCGGCCGAACTGAGGGGTGGGGAAGAGGCTTACGTCTTCCAGCGCCAGGGCCGATTCCTTGAAGGTGCCCATGGGCATGAGGCGGACGCCCGGCGTGTAGTGCAGCCGGATGCCGGCCTCGGAAAAGAGGGTCTTGATTTCCGGCTCGGGCTCCTGAATGGATTCAAAGCAGCCGGAGAAGAAGTACAGGGCATTCTGACCGGTACTTACGATGGCCGTGCTCTTCCCGGCCTTCTGCAGGCTGATGCCTGCGGTGAGGCCGGCCAGGCCGCCTCCTATGATAACTACGTCGTACCTCATATGCCCAAAACGTGTTTATAAACCCATTGTGTGTATTCGGCTTCGCGGAGGGTGTCGCCCCAGCCTATGGGGAAATTGCCTTTCCAGCGCTCCTGGAGGAAGTAATCGATGTCGGCCCGCTCTTTCTCTATGCAGCCGTGGGCCTTGGCCAGGAGGCCGGCGGCGCGGCAGGCGCAGAACTCGCCCTGACACGTTCCCATGCCCACGCGGGTGCGGCGGCGCAGGTCCGTGAGGGTAGATGCTTCCAGGCGCTCGATGGCCGAATTGATCTCTCCCATGGAGACCTGCTCGCATTCGCAGATGAGGGCCTCGTCACGGCGGTCGGCGCTGCGGATGCGGGAAACGCGGCTTCCCATGCGGGCGGCAGCCACTTTCTGTGCCGTGGTGGGATTCTCCCAAATCTTCTTGGCTACTTCTTCGTAGGAGCCTTCTTCCGAACCCGGAAGGGGAGTGGTGGCCGTTTCGCAGGCTTTGTCCAGGCCCAGTTTCTTACAGACCAGGTCGGTGGCCATCTCGGCCATGAGGCGGTAGCTGGTGAGCTTGCCTCCGGTTATGGTAATCAGGCCCTTGACGCCGTCGCGAGTCTCGTGGTCCAGGCAAACGATGCCGCGGGAGATGTTGCGGCCGGTAGGGTCGTCATCGGCGCTTACCAGCGGGCGTACGCCGGCATAGGCGCGCAGGATTCGGGTAGATGCCAGCCTGGGGGCCAGCTTCATGCCTTCCGTGATGAGGAGCGTCACCTCGTCCGGCGTGACGGCTACGTTGCGGCACTCTTCCAACGGGATGCGGGAGGAAGTGGTTCCCACTATGCAAACCGTGTCTCCAGGGACCAGGATATCGGCATTGGAGGGCTTGCGGCAGCGGTTGATAACCATGTTGTTCACGCGGTGAGCGAAGATGAGCAGGGAACCCTTGGCGGGGAACATGCCCACTTTTACACCGGCCATCTGGGCCAGTTCCTGCCCCCAGACGCCACCGGCATTCACCACGATGGGAGCGTAAAACTCCTGGTCTTCACCGGTATTGCGGTTGTGCGTGCGGATGCCCTTGACCGTGTCGCCTTCCTTGATGATACCCGTCACTTCCGTCTGCAGGCGCACCTGACCGCCGTGCAGTTTGGCGTCCAGCATGTTGGCGGCGCACAGGCGGAAAGGATCCACGCTGCAGTCCGGAACACGTACGGCGCCGATGATGTCCGGGTTTACGGACGGCTCCAGCCTCCGGGCCAGGTCAGGGTCTATGATATCGGCCCTGATTCCTGCATTGCGGCAGGCCTGGACGAAGGTTTTCTGGTAGTCCAGGTCGTCTTCCGGGAGGGTGACGAAAAGGCCGTCGCTCTCGTCAATGCAATGGGCGGCGACCCGGCGCAGAATCCGGTTTTCGCGGATGCATTCCTCCGCCGATTCCGCATCATTCACCGCATACCGCGCCCCCGAATGCAGCAGACCGTGGTTGCGGCCCGTGGCGCCGGTGGCTATGTCGGAG
>JAFZWC010000071.1 GCA_017617475.1 Bacteroidales bacterium | reverse complement strand
TAGTTGGTCCCATTCCGCTTCCCACCAACAAGAAGATCTTCACTGTGAACCGCTCCACCTTCGTGAACAAGAAGAGCCGCGAGCAGTTCGAGCTGGACTCCTATGTTCGTCTGATCGACATCGATGAGTCCAACGCCAAGACCGTAGACGCCCTCATGAAGCTCGAGCTTCCTTCCGGCGTTGAGGTTGAGATCAAAGTGTGAGGCTAGCCCTCGCCCTATAAGCAAAGCAGTCTGAACCCAGGCTGCTTTCTTGGCCCCATAGCTCAGCGGTTAGAGCAGCGGACTCATAATCCGTGGGTCGCAGGTTCAAATCCTGCTGGGGCCACTCATCACCCGCCATTCGGCGGGTTTTTTCGTGTCCCCTTGGGTTTTGAACCCACTTCGTTCACGTTACCCCCTCCCGAAACCCCTCCCCTCGGGGGAGGGACTTTTGTCGGCCTTCGGCCTCCGGAATCATACGATGCTGTCTTTTTTTGTGTACCATAGAGAAGGTATGGCTGTTCCGGGGGCTTGTCCACCCCCGGACAAGGGCAGGGGGAGGGGCCCGCTGGCTGGCCGTTCGCGAAGCGGACGAGCCGGACGGTGGGAGGGGCCGGAGTGGAGCGAAGCGGAACGGAGTCCCCCGGAACAGCCATACCTTTCTCTATGTGGCGTATTATGAGACGTTTCTTCCGCGGGGGGCACATACCTCGTATGTGCATTGAATCCTCACTGGAAGACCGATTGCTTGTACATACCTCCTTCGAAAGCGGCATTTTGGGCATTAATGACAAAGGTATGTACAACTCCAGAGACCCGGGAGGCGCTTTCTTGGTACATATCAGGTATGTACAGCAGAGAACAGGAATGAGGGCAAGCATTCCGGTTGTTATGAAAAAGGAGACGTATTTTCGGATAATGTGTGTTTAAAGGGTAGAAGTTGTTTTTCTGAGTGGACAATTTGTGTAACTTCACGTGGTCAAATGGAAACGTAAGTGAATCAGGATTGGGATGAGCAGAGGCTGGCCAGGCTTTGCTCGGAGGGAAACAGAGAGGCAGAAGAGGAGCTGTATACCCGGTATGCAGCTAGGGTGTTTACACTCTGCCGCCGATATTCCGACAATCCCGATGAAGCTAAAGATCTGATGCAGGAAGCCCTGCTGAAGGCGCTGGACAGAATATCTACTTTCAAATACACCGGAAACGGTTCGCTGTACGGATGGATCAGCCGCATTGCCATTAACCTGGCGTTGAATCAGATTAAACGAAGGCGCTGGCGAACGGTTTCGCTGGATTTCGGAGGCCATGACAACCTCCCGGAGCCGACGGAGGAGGAGATGGTGTCTATCCCGCAGGAGAAGCTGCTGGAATGGATAGCCGAACTGCCGGACGTGCGAAAAGCCGTTTTCAACCTGTACTGCCTGGATGGTTATTCGCATAAGGAAATTGCCCAGATGCTGGGAATCAGCGAGAAAGGTTCGGCCGGCATGCTGGCCAAGGCCAGGAGGCAGTTGAAGGAAAAGATAAGCCGATATTGGAAAAACGCATGAAACAGTGGGAAGACATATTGAAGGAGCGCCTGGAAGGGTACGAGAGTACGCTTCCTGAGGGGAGCTATGCGGAATTCCAGAGGCTTCGTGAAGCGAGCAAGGCGGCACCCCGAAAGAAGGGGTATCCGCTGGTGTGGGCCGCTGCCGTTGCCGTAGCCGCTTCGCTGGCCGCCGTGTTCTTCCTTCGGCAGCCGGAGCTTCCCGAAGATGGCGTTCAACTGGTTCAGCAGCAGCCCGTGGAGGTACAGGTTCCTGTGGCCGACAGCCTTGTGGCCGATGAACCCGAGGTGACGGTGCCACGGTTGGCGCAGGCCGCACCCGTGAAAGCCCTACCCGCCGCCAGGCCCATCATCACCCGGACCGAACCCCAGGAAGAACCTCAAATTATCCTTGAAACCCCGGTGGAAATCCCCAACCCCGTTGAAGAGACTCCGGAGGAAATCCCCACTCCCGTCGAAGAATCCGTCCCGGAAATCCCTGATACAGAAGATGTCAATCAGGTTCCAGAGATGGTTCAGAATGAGTCCTTCATCCCCACGGGATCGCCCTTCATTCCGGCAAGCCGGCCTCGGCCCAAAGTGAATCTCAAAGTGGCCATTCCCGTGACAGGAGGCGTTCTGGGAACCGGTGCATTGGCATTGTTGGCATCGAATATGTTCCGGGTTTCCCAAAATGAAGAGGCGGCTGCAGCCGCAGAGGAATGGTATTCCCGTTACGCGTATGCTGATAATGACGTCAGGGATAACGACCCCCCCCAGCCTCCAGACCCGGGCACAAATGAACCAGTAGAGAAACTGCTGGAATACCATTTTGCTTTCCCGCTCCGTATGGGACTGTCGGCCCGAATCCCTGTGTGGAACCACCTGTATCTGAACACCGGGTTTGAATATAGCCGGTATACTTCCGACTTAAGTTACCTGCTTGCGGGAGCGAAGACGCAAGTGGCCCAGTATCTAGGCATTCCATTAAGGATGGACTGGGTTTTCCCTATGGGGAAATGGTTTGATGCCTATGCCGGCGCCGGTCTCCAGGCCGATTTCTGCGTGGGGGCCACCTGGAACGGAGATGCCATTCCGAGAGACAAGATCAATTTGTCACTGGGCACGGCCGCCGGCATCCAGGTGAACCCGCGTCCACACATAGGACTGTTCGTAGAGCCCCAGCTAAGCTGGCGTGTTCCTACTACTAATGACGTTCTGCTCACCTACAGGATACAGCACCCGTGGATGTTCTCCGTATCGGCCGGTGTAAGAATAAATATTGTAAGCGTGAAACAGAAATAGTTAATACAGAATGGGTTATGAAAATCCTCCTCCGCGTTTTACGGAGGAGGATTTTTGTAAGTGTTTGTAAATCTGTTACTTCTATTTCACGCTCTTAGGCCTGCTCTCCGGGTTGGGCGGGAGCCTTGCCGGCCAGCTGCTTCAGCTTGTCCTTGCCCTTGAAGGCGAAGACCCAGATGAGGAAGGCGGCAAGCACCAGCAGGGAGACGCCCAGGACGGGCCGATAGGTGACCCAGGCCAGCGCGATGACGATGAGCGACCAAACCAGGCCTACGACAGTGCAGACGAGACCTACGCCCCAGCCCAGGATGTTGGCCAGGAAAGGAACCACCTTGAGAATGGTCTCCAGGAAGCCGAAGATGCCCTTGAGGCCGGCAATTACCAGGAGGATACCCAGGATACGGAAGACCCAGAGCAGCATCTTGTTGCCGCTGTGCTCGCTCTCGAAGATTTCGGAAGCGTCCTTCTTGCCCATGACCAGGGTCTGGAAGGTCTTGCCGTTCTTGGCCTTGAAGGGCTTGAAGGTGTCGCCGTCCACCTGCGAAATAATGGTAACCTTGGCGGGAACCACTTTCTCCCAGGTGATGCGGACGTCACCCACCTCGGGAGAGGAGGGAACGCGGCCGATGTACAGCACGTTGCCGTCCTGGTGCACATAGCTCAGGGAATCCTTCTTCTGGATGCGGCTGATACCGTCGTTGAGGTCCTTCAGGATGTTCTCGTCAATGGCCAGGGCTACGGGCTCGCGGGAAGAGATGCTGTGGATGAGGCTCTCATTGAGCTTATAGGCGCCGAAGCTTACGTTCTCGGCCCACTGCGTCTCGGGTTCTACCACGGTGAGAACCATGTTCTTGTTCTGGTAATCGGGATCCTTGAAGCTCTCGGACTGGATGGGGGAGGAAACCCACTCTTTGGAATAGGTGTAGGTGGTGGTGGTCACTTCCTTGCCGCCCAGCTTGTCTTCCGACTTGGATTCAGCGTGCTCTACCCACTGGTAGTACTCTACGGAACGCTGCAGGGAGATGGCGGTGGCGCCGAAGCCGAAGCGGGCGTCAACCAGAGAATCCTGGGTGGTGGCCAGGGCGGTGGCGTGCACCAGTTCACCGTCAAGAGCGGCGTCCTTCTTGGATGGATTTTCCATCTCTACATAGGCCTTCTCGGCCTCGTTGAGCATCTTGGTGGTCTTGACGGCACGTCCTTCATTCCACCAGAGCAGCACCGTGGCAGCAATGAAGAGGATGATGCCGGTGCCGATTCCCTTGAACGAGTTTCCGACCCTCGTTCCGTAGGAAGTGGTTTTAACTTCTTGGTAAGCCATAGTTTATTTAGTTAATAGTAGTTAATGCCAAATCGGGCACGAAGTTACAGATATTTTATGGGATATGCAATTTGCATATGTTTTGGAAAAGTACTACCTTGCAAAACTATAGAAACAACGAACCTTTACATAGATTTATGTTCAGTCATATCCTTACAGCGCTGCTGTCCATCTTACTGTTCCAGGCTTCTCCTTCCGTGTTGTGGAAAGCCACGGTGAACCATTCGGAAGGCAATTCCTACCAGCTGGTAGTCAAGGGCGAGGTGGCCCAGGACTACTACGTACACCCCATGGCCGATCCTTACGTGGGAACGGCGCTGCAGGTGGAAACCGGAAGCGGAATCGCCACCGCCGGAGACCCGGCCGAGGAGTACACCCCTTCGGAATACAAGGGCGAGACCGTGGTGATGGGAACCTATGTGCTTCGCCAGAATCTGGAGCTCACCGGATCCGGAAAGGTGACGGTGAAGGGAACCGTGACTTGGAGTGCCTGCAGCGGAGATTTCTGCGGCATGCCGGAGGATTATGAGTTCGCCGTGCCGGTGGAGATTCCGGGGCAAGCCCGGAATGAGGGAGGAGTGACCGGGAATGAGGGTGTAGCCGGAACGGCCGGGGACGGCACCAAGTCCGGCAAGAATGCGGGCGTGCTGTGGGGCCTTATCCTGGAGGCCATCCTCTGGGGCTTCCTCATGCTTCTTACACCCTGCGTGTTCCCCATGGTGCCCATGACGGTATCCTTCTTCCTCAAACAGAGCGGAACGGCCGCCAAGGGGCGCTTCAATGCGTTTATGTACGGGCTCTTCATAGTGCTGCTGTATACCGTGCCCATCTGCCTTATCATCGGCCTTACCTGGGCCGCCGGCGGATCGGCCGTTACGGCAGACATCTTCAACTGGCTGTCTACGCACTGGCTGCCCAACATCCTGTTCTTCGTGATTTTCATGGTGTTCGCGGCCTCCTTCTTCGGCGCCTTTGAGATTACCCTGCCTTCTAGCTGGACCACCAAGGCCGATGCCGGCAGCAGCAAGGGCGGCCTGCTGGGCGTTTTCTTCCTGGCCCTTACGCTGGTGCTGGTGAGCTTCAGCTGCACCGGTCCCATCGTGGGCACCGTGCTCATCAAGAGCACCCAGGGAGAGTTCTGGACGCCCATGGTCACCATGCTGGCCTTCAGTATTGCCTTTGCCCTGCCGTTTGCCCTGCTGGCTTTCTTCCCGTCCATCCTGCAAAAGCTGCCCAAGAGCGGCGGCTGGCTCAACAGCGTGAAAGTGGTACTGGGCTTCATTGAAATAGCCCTGGGCCTCAAGTTCCTGAGCACAGCCGACCAAACCTACCATTGGCACATCCTGGACCGCGAGGTATACCTGGCCATCTGGATCGTGTGCTTCAGCCTGCTGGGCCTGTATCTGCTGGGCAAGATCCGCTTCAAGCACGACAGCCCGCTGGAATATATTTCCGTAGGCCGTCTGGCGCTGGTCATTGCCGATTTCGCCTTCGTGGTTTACCTTATCCCGGGTATGTGGGGCGCCCCTCTGAAGGCCCTCAGCGGCTATATGCCGCCCCTGGAGACGCAGGACTTTGTACTGGGATCAGATGCCCGGTCGCTGCCGGGCATGACAGGCGGCACTTACGTCATTGCCGGCCCCGACCGGCAATCTCACTATGGCTCCGAGGTGAACCTTCCGCACGGTCTTACCGGCTACAGCAACCTGGAAGACGGTATTGCTGCCGCTAAGGAGCAGGGCAAGAAAGTATTCGTGGACATCACCGGCCACGGCTGCGTAAACTGCCGGGAGATGGAAGCCCGTGTATGGAGCGATCCCAAGGTGCTCCAGCGTCTCCGCAATGACTACGTGATAGTTTCCCTGTACGTGGACGACAAGACCAAACTGCCGGAGAGCCAGTGGGTTACCACCGCTTCCGGCAAGGTGCTCAAAGACGTGGGAAGGGTGAATTCCAACCTGGTCCTGGAGCGCTTCGGGGTCAATTCCCAGCCCAATTACTTCCTCCTGGACGGAGAAGGCAACATCCTGGCCGGTCCAAGGGGTTATAGCCTGGATATAGACGCATTCGTAAAGTTCCTGGATTTATGACACAGGAAGAAATCATAGCTCTTATCAAGCGGGAAGTGAAGCCCGCGCTGGGTTGTACGGAACCCATAGCCGTGGCCCTGGCCGTTGCCAAGGCCGTGGAAATCATCAGCGAGAACTGTACCTGCGGCGGAGACTGGCGTTTAAAGGCCGATTTCCGCCTGGACATTTCCGTGAGCGGCAACATCCTCAAGAACGGCATGGGAGTGGGCATCCCCGGCACCGGCATGGTGGGCCTTCCTGTTGCGGCGGCCTTGGGTGCCGTGTGCGGAGACTCGTCCCGCGGGCTGGAAGTACTATCGGCCCTCAATGAAGAAGCCGTGGCCCGCGCCAAAACGCTGGTGACAGAGAAGAAGGTGAAGGTGAGCGTTGCCGATACGGACCGCCTCCTGTACGTGAAGGCTACGGTGGCGGTGGAAGGCGGCGGCGTAGCCAGTGCCGAGGTAGACCCTCACGCCTACGCCATCATTGAGGACGACCACGACCGCATAGTGGAAACCAGCTATGCCGATAAGATCCTCATGAGCTCCGAGTCCGGTGCCGCGGCCAAGGAGCGCTCTACGGAAAAGTACACCCTCACCGTGGGGGAGATTGTGGAGTTCGCCAAATCGGCCCCCTATGAAGACATTGCCTTTATCCTGGACGACCGCAAATACAACCACGCCCTGGCCATCGAAGGCCTTATAGGGGAGTATGGCCTGCAGGTGGGAAAGACCATCCGCGAGAACCAGAAAGAGGTGTTCGGGGACGATTTCCTGAGCTTTGCCATGGGGCTTACGGCCGCAGCGTCCGACGCCCGTATGGCCGGCAGCACGCTTCCGGCCATGAGCAACAGCGGCAGCGGCAATCAGGGCATTACGGTGAGCATGCCCGTCATAGCGTATGCCATCAAGTACAACGTGGACGACGAGCGCCTGGCCCGGGCCCTTATCCTGAGCAATCTGGTGGCCATCCATATCAAGCATTACCTGGGCAAGCTGAGCGCCCTCTGCGGCTGCGTGGTGGCGTCTACGGGGTCCGCATGCGGAATAGTGTACCTGCAGGGTGGCGGTTACGAGCAAATCTGCGCCGCTATCAAGAACATGGCTGGAAACATCACCGGAATGGTGTGTGACGGCGCCAAGGTGGGCTGCGCCATGAAGGTGGCCTCGGGCGTATCCTGTGCCGTTCAGTCGGCCGTTTTGGCCCTTCGCGGCACCTGCATCCCTTCCACGGACGGCATCATAGAGGATGACGTGGAGAAGACCATCCAGAATATCGGAGCCATTGGCAGCGCCGGTATGAAAACCACCGACCGGATGATCCTGGACATCATGCTGTGCAAGTAAAGATATGAAAAGAATCCTGCTCGTGCTGGCCCTCGCGGCCGTTTCCTGCGGCACTGGCGTCCAAGGCCCCTGCGGCCCCGCCCCCGCGGAAGATCCGGCCAAAGAGGCCCGGATGGAATGGTTCTCCCAGGCCAAGCTGGGCATCTTCATCCACTGGGGAATCTACTCCCGCGGAGACTGGTCGGAGAGCTGGGCCTTCCACAACGGAGCCGTGAGCATGGAAGACTATTTTGCCCAGGAGGCCGATTTTACCGCATCGGCCTACGACCCCGCTCAGTGGGTGAAACTTATCCGCGAGAGCGGAGCCCGGTATACGGTAATCACCTCCAAGCATCATGACGGCTTTGCCCTCTGGGACACCAAGGCCGGGGACGTGAGCGCCGTCAAATCATCGGCCGCCGGGCGCGACGTGCTTACTCCTTTCGTGGAGGAGGTGCGCCGGCAGGGAGGCCTCAGACTCGGCCTGTATTTTTCCCTGATTGACTGGCCGCGCGAAGACTACCCCAATGTTTTCCGCGCCGGCCCCGCCCGTTACGACATTCACAAGGAGCCGGAACGCTGGCAGCATTTCCTGACCTTTAACAGTGCCCAGCTCAAGGAATTGAGCCAGGCCTACAACCCGGACCTGTTCTGGTTTGACGGCGACTGGGAGTTCAATTCCGAAGAGTGGAATGCGCCGGGAATAGTGGCTCAGCTGCGGGAAACCAATCCGGAAGTGATTGTGAATTCCCGTATAGCCGGTAACGGAGATTACGACACCCCCGAGCTGGGCGTCCCCGTGGTGCGTCCCGCATCCCGCTGGTGGGAAACCTGCATGACCATCAACGATTCCTGGGGCTTCCGCAAGAAAGACGTAGACTTCAAGAGCCCCGACACCATTCTGCGCATGCTGGTAGACTGCATGTCGCTGGGCGGCAACCTGCTGCTGGATATAGGCCCCCGCGCCGACGGCACCATCCCGCAGGAAGAGGTGGATATTCTCAAGGAACTGGGCCGATGGACCTCCAAGCATGCCGAGGCCGTGTACCCCACCCGCGCCGGCATTCCGGCCGGCCATGTGCAGGCCTATACCACGCTTAACCAGGCGGGCGATATCCTCTATCTGTACTTCCCCTACACTCCCAACGAATCCATTGAAATCAAGGGCCTCAAATCCCGCGTCAAGAATGTGCGGGTGGTGGGAACGGACGAACCGCTGGAGTGGAAACAGTACAACGACATTGACTGGAGCCAGACCCCGGGCGTTTATTACATCAGCGTCCCCGCCCGGGTGCTGGATTCCCGGATGACGGTGCTGGCCGTAGAAATGGAAAGCCCGTGCACTCTTTACGAGGGCTCCGGGCAAGTCATCAGTTTCAACGAGTAGGATTCCCTATTTCAGATAAGGCTCCAGGAACTCGTACATCTGGTCCAGGTAGGTGTAGCTTCCGGTTCCGGGCGAGGCCTTGAGCATGAAGCAATGCGGGCGCAGGGCCAGCGTATGCAGCTCGGCCGATATTCCCATGGCGCGCAGCTTCTCCCATACTTTCACGGAATTCATGGCGGCCCAGCCGTCGGCATCTCCGTGGATGAGGAACATGGGCGCGGTATCCAGGTCAAAGCTGAATTCGGGAGCCAGCACGGCGGAGTCTTCGTTGCCGCCGGTGGTATTGGGTGCTTCCAGGCCGTCGGTGAGCGCATAGGCCGGATAAATGCCCACACCCCACTGTACTTTGCAGGAGACCTTCTTGTCTATGTCGTCCACCGGCCAGTAGGAACGGTGGCGGGAAGAGGTGACGCCCATGAGGGTAAGGTGGCCACCGGCCGATGAACCCATGATGCCGATGCGGTCCGGATCCAGGCCATAATCGGCCGCCTTGCTGCGGACTATGCGCACGGCGCGCTGGAGATCCTGCCAGGCGGTGGTGTGCTTGGCCAGGCCTTTGGGGCGGGGCGTGCGGTAACGCATGGACACCACCGTAACACCCTTTGCATTCAGGTAGCGGCGGATGGGGGCCACTTCAAAGCCGTCCGGGTCATTTCCGGTGTAGGAGCCGCCGGAATAGATAATCTGGATGGCGGTTGTCTTGCGCTCCTTGGGGAAATGCCACTCAATATAAGGTGTACCCTGATTTTCCTGATAATTGGGCATCTTGCCTTCGGGCCAGATGTTCTCCTTGATATAGCCTTCGCGGTCGTCGTCCTGCGTATAGCGGGCCGATATGTCCACTCCTTCGGCCACGGGGCCCAGGAAGCCCATCTGCGTCATGAATTCCACGCCGCGCTCAAAGCCGAAGGCGCCGTGTCCCTTGTCCGGATACAGGTGCAGTTCGGCCGGAATGCCCATGCGGCGGAGCTGGCGGTAAACCAGCGTGGAGCCGGTGGGCGGGTAGGGATCGCACTCTCCGTGATGCAGGCTCATGGGGCAGGTTTTCTCGTCAAACTTGAAAACCTGGCTCAGCGCCACGTCGGGTCCGTACCCTTCACGGGTGGCGGCGCCTCCCGCTTCTCCGTCGGTGGTGGCGTAGGCCGGCGCATTCACAATGGCCCAGTTGATGTGGCAGGGCGTCTCGTCCACCTTGTCAATGGGCGCATAGGCCGGTGTCTGGGAACTGGTGGCCAACAGAAGGGCCAGGTGCGAGCCGGCCGACATGGAAATGACGCCAATCTTCTCCGGGTCAAAGCCGCGTTTGGCAGCTTCCCTGCGCACCATGCGCACGGCCCGCTGACCGTCTTCCCAGGCCGACTGATAAATGGGAAGTCCCACCGGGCGGGGGGTGCGGTAAACGAAGTTCACGCACTGGACGCCCAGCTTGGTGAGCTCCTTGTGCCACATGTCGATGAGCCCTACGTCGCAGGTGACCTGGTAGCTGCCGCCGGAGATGAGGATCATGCAGGCCCCGTTAGGGTTGGCCGGCTTCTCGAACCATTCCAGATAGGGGGTGCGGTGCTTGTCGGCCTTGAAGCCCGGAGCTTCGGACTCGTCGGTCATGGCGGCTATCTGATGCGTTTGGGCGTCGGGCATTTTGCCCTTGGGCCAGATGGGAACACGCTCCTGGGCACCCAGCCACAGGCTTACCAGAAGCACGGAGAAAAAGAGAGTAATGCGTTTCATATTTCAAAGATAGGAATTTTTCCGGGAAAAAAGTATCTTTGCAAACCATCCCCTTAATTGAAAATGAAAAGGTTTATAGTAGGTATCTTATCTGTGCTGGCCTTGGTTTCCTGCGCCGGAAAACAGGAGCACACTATTGAAATCAAGAGTGAGGCCGATCTCGCCGGCCTCCGGGTCGCCACCCTTGCCGGAAGCTGTTACGACATGGAACTGTCGGCCCGCAAGGACATTTCCCTCCAGTTGTTTAATTTGGACAGCGACGTGCTGCAGGCGCTTTTGAACAACAAGGCCGATGTGGTGGTGGAAGACGAAGTGGTGTACAATGCCGAAGTCCGCAAGGAAAACGGGGTCAAGATTGCCTTGGTGGGAGATCAGGCGTTTCCCACTGCCATCATGTTCCGGAAAGAGGACGCTGAGTTGGCGCAAACCCTGACGGCCGTCCAGCGGCGGATGGTGGAGGATGGCACCATGCAGCGCCTCAAGGATTTCTGGCTTACGGACCGCTATGCCCAGGAACAGTCTTTCACTCATATTCCTGAAGAAACTTCCGGTGTCCCTATCCGGGTGGCTGCTGTCTCGGACACCGCTCCCATTTCCTTTATGGTGGACGGAGAGTGGTATGGCATTGAGATTGACATCCTCCGGGAACTGGGCAAAGAGCTACACCGTCCCCTTGAGATTAAGCACTTTGACGCCAGCAGCATGATGCTGGCTATGCGGAGTGGTCTGGCAGATGTGCTTAGCGGCTGCATCTTCGTCACGCCCGAAAGGGAGGAAGAATTCCTGTTCGCGGAACCCTACCATTCCTATCATTCGGCCTATTTTGTGATGGACAGGGAGGCCGAGGTGATTGGTGAAGGACTGTGGTCCGGCTTCAAAAAGGGCATCCAGAAGAACCTGATAGCGGAAAGCCGCTGGAAGTACATCACTGGAGGCCTGCTGGAAACCGTCAAAATAAGCATCCTGGCCATCCTGCTGGGCACGGTGCTGGGTGTGGGTGTATATGCCATGACCCGCAGCCGCCGGAAATGGATGCGTTCTTTCGCCGCCGGCTATAACGGGTTCATGTCCGGTATTCCGGACCTGGTGCTGCTGCTCATCCTCTTTTATGTGGTCTTTGCCAAGACGGGGCTCCCGGCCGATATGGTGGCCGTAATCACCTTCGCCCTGTTCTTTGCTTCCGGGGTCAGCGACATCTATAAAACCTCTCTGGACGCCATTCCGCACGGACAGACGGAGGCGGGCCTGGCACTGGGCTTCACCCGGGTTCAGACCTTCTTCAACATTGTGCTGCCCCAGGCGCTCCGGAGGGGACTTCCACTGTACAAAGGGCAGTGCGTGTCCCTTCTGAAAGGAACCTCCATCGTGGGCTACATCGCCATCCAGGACCTCACGCGCGCCGGCGACATCATCCGCAGCCGCACCTTCAACGCCATCATCCCGCTGGCGGTGATCACCATCGTTTATTTCCTGCTGGTCTGGCTCATCGGCCTGCTGCTGAAAGTTGCATCCCCTAAGAAGAAAGTGCTATGATTACCGTTTCCCACCTCAGCAAAACCTATTACAACCCGGACGGCAGCGCCCTGCAGGTCCTCAAGGACATCAACTGCGAGATTCAGCCCGGGGAGGTCATAAGCCTTATCGGCCCTTCCGGAACGGGAAAGAGTACTTTCCTGCGGGCCCTGAACCTGCTGGATCCGCCCACCGGCGGCAGCATCATCTTTGACGGGGAAGACATCCTGGCCAAAGGTTATCCGGTGCACAAGATGCGCCAGAAGATGGGCATGGTGTTCCAGAGCTTCAATCTCTTTGACCACATGACCGTGCTGGAGAACGTGATGTACGCGCCCTGCAAAATTAGGAAGGAAAGTGTGGAAAAGGCCCGCGAAGAGGGCCTGGCGCTCCTTCGTAAGGTAGGTCTGGCCGAGAAGGCCGACGTTTACCCCGACAGTCTCTCCGGCGGTCAGAAACAGCGCGTGGCCATAGCCCGCTGCCTGGCCATGAAGCCCGAGGTCATCCTCTTTGACGAGCCCACATCGGCCCTGGATCCCACCATGGTGGGCGAGGTTCTCAGCGTTATCCGCCAACTGGCCAAGGAAGGCATGACCATGCTCATCGTCACGCACGAGATGAAGTTCGCCCGCGACGTGAGCACCCGCATCTTCTTCATGTACGACGGTTATATCCATGAAGACGGAACGCCGAAGCAGATCTTCGAGGCCCCCCGCCGCAGCGCCACCAAGGCGTTTGTGCAGCGCATCCGCAAGGAAGTGTTTGAGGTGAAGGGAGACGACTTCGATTTCCTGGGCATGGAAACCGGCATCCGCCAGTTCTGCATCAAATACAACATCGCCTCCAAGAGCGACGTGGCCCTCCAGGCCAGCGACCTCATGATCAAGGACATCATGGCGGACTATACCCCCATGACGGTGCGCATCACCCACAGCGAGATGTCGGAAGTGACGGCCCTGGATTTCATGGTGGAAGGGCTGGAAGCCTCTCCTCTGAAAGCCGATAATCCCTCTATGGAAGCTCTCCGGGGTCTCTGCAAGGAGATAGTGGAAGAATCCACCACCCGCGGATTCCGTGTGAAACTTATCATTTAGGTATATGAAAACGCGTTATTATTCCTCCCTGCTGGCAGCGGTCTTGCTTTCTGCCAGTCTTTGCGCCGGGGCCTTCGCCCAGGACAAAGTCGTCAAGAAAATTATTGAAACGGGCACCACCGACAACCGCACCATGGAGCATGCCGATTTCCTGGCAAACCGCATCGGCGGCCGTATTGTAGGATCCGCCGCCCTCACGGAGGCTGAGGCCTGGGTGAAGGAGCAGTTCGAGTCCTGGGGCCTGGAAGTGATGGTCCAGGAAGCCGGTCAGATTAACGTGGGCTTCAACCGCGGTCCCTGGTATGGCCGTATGCTCAGCGAAGACGGCATGACGCTGCACTTCGGCACTCCTTCCTATACCGCCGGTACCAAGGGCAAACAGAGCGGCATCGTGCTCATGGAGCCCCAGTCCCGCCGCGAGTTCGAGAAGATGAAAGGCCTGCTCAAAGGCGCCTGGGTGCTTTTGAATGCCGAGTCCAACGGCATGGCCATCGACTGGTCCGACAAGGCCAACGAGCAGCGTGCCCAGATTATGGCCGAAAACGAGGAAATCGACCTCGAAAACAACGAGATCCGCCGCTGGAACTTCGAGCACCGCGACGCGCCCAAGGAAATGAAGCCCTACAAAAAGGGAACGGCTCTTTTCTACAAGGAGATGGTGGAAGCCGGCGTGGCGGGTTTCATCCGCTCGGCCAAGGTGCCTCTCCAGATCATGTACGACCGCGCCAACTGCTACAACATTACCATGGAAACACTTCCTACGGTATGTGACATCCTCCTGGACGAGGCTCAGTTCAAGGTGATTAAGGAGAAGGTGCTCCGCAAGGACATCTTCCAGCTGGAATTTGATATCCGCAACCACTTCTACCGCGGTCCGGTGAAGTATCACAACGTGATCGGTATCCTGCGCGGCAGCAAGTATCCCAAGGAGTATGTGCTGGCCGGCGGCCACCTGGACTCCTACGACGCCGCCGCCGGTGCGGTGGACGACGGCAACGGCGCTTCCGTTACCCTGGAGGCGGCCCGTCTGATGGCCACTTCCGGCGCCAAGCCCAAGCGCACCGTGCTGTTCTGCATCTGGACGGCCGAGGAATTCGGCCTGCTGGGTTCCAAGCATTTCGTGGAAAGCAAGACCGTTCCGCTGGAGAAAATCTCCAATTACATCAACCGCGACGGCGGTCCGCTCTGCGCCACCAGCGTATCTGTGCCGCCCGCCATGTATGACGACTATGTGGAAATCTGCAAACCGCTGGAGAACATGAACCCGGAGTTTCCCTTCACGGTGACCAAGCGGGAAGGCCCGGCTCAGCCGCGTCCTACCCGCGCCGGCGGCAGCGATCACGCCTATTTTGCCATGAATGGCGTCCCCACCGTGTCTTTCCGTGAGACGGACCCCAAGGGCTACAACTTCGAGTACGGCGAAATCTGGCACACGGAGCGCGACATCTACAACAAGCTCATCCCTGAGTACATGGAGCATTCGGCCGTAGTCTCCGCCGTTGTCCTGTACGGCCTGGCCAATCTGGACCACCTCCTCTCCCGCGAAGGTTTGTATAAGGAGTAGGTCAATAATTTGCGGAAGAGGCACAGCTTCCAGAAACCTTAGCCACCCTCGGCTATTAGAGGGAGGGGCCCGCGGCCGTAGGCCGTGGGAGGGCCGTAGCGAAGCGGAGGGGTTTCTGGAGGCTGTGCCTCTTCTACTATTATCAAGCTAGTTGCCGGCGGAGAGGTATTCTTTCAGGGCTTCCACGTAGTTGCTGAAGGCCTCTTGTCCGTCGGGAGTGATACGGCAGGTGGTGCGGGGCATCTTGCCCTTGAATCCCTTTTCCACCGTAATGTAGCCAGCCGATGTCAGTTTGTCAATCTGGACGCTGAGGTTTCCCGAGGTGGCTCCCGTCTGCTTTTTGATGTAGGTGAAGTCGGCCTCGTCGACCCCGGCCAGGATGGACATCACGGCCAGTCGGAGCTCGGAATGAAGGAGCGGGTCGAGTTTGGGAAACATGGCTTACTTGTACTGATATTTGACAATGAGGCCCGTGGCGGCCAGCACAAGACCGGCGAAGGTGAAGATGAGCAGCTGCTCCTCGTTGACCCCGGTGAGGAAGTAGATGGCCATGCCGCCGATGCCGGTCACGAAACCGGCGACCTTGATGACCCAGTTCTTGAGGGCGATGCCGCTGATGGTCTCGGCCATGCCGAAGAGGAGGACGATGTTGGCCGTAAGGCCGGCACCCGCCACGATGGCCCCGAGGGGGCTGTTGCCGAAGATGCCATAGAGGACGCTGAACAGGGCTACGGAGCAGGCGAAGAGGCCGAAGGTTCCCCAGATGCCCGAATTCATCCGGGTAATCTCATTCTCGGCACTTACGACCTCCTCCTTACTCTTGAGGAAGTGGGAAAGGGCAAAGCCGATGATGGGCAGTCCAAACCAGAGGTTGTTCCAAACGGCACGGCCGGTGGTTTTCCAAAGGAAGTAGACCAGAACGGAGAAAACGGCGAGCAGAATTCCCCACATAATGAAGTACTTTCCACCATGGCGGACAATCTCCTGCCGGTTTTTGTTCAGGGTTTCAGAGATGATCTTCAGGCTTTCCTGGGCCGTCATTTCTTTGTTTTGTTCCATTGTATCAATTGTTTAACTTGTTTTGGGAGCCCTAAAAGCTGCGCAGTCTTCCGGATTCCCACTGCAAATATAAACAAGTTTACAATATAAACCAAATTATTTTTCATCTTTTTTTCACAGGGGAGGAGAAAATGCATACCTTTGACTTTGGAAACCCTAATAACACCAAAGCCTGTAACCATGAAACGTTGGAGTCTTTTGCTCGTGGCCTTCTTTTCCGTTTTGGCGGCGAAGGCGCAATCGTACGAATATGGGATACTTCCCTTCGCGGACGGCGATACGCTCCTTTATCGTTACCTGACCCCGCAAAAGACAGAGGGTATTGAGCGATATCCCCTGGTCCTTTATCTGCACACGTCCGGCGAGCGCGGCAACGACAACGAAGGGACCATCTTCGGTGCCCAGATGTTCCTCAATCCTGTAAACCGTGACGATTATCCCTGCTTTGTGATAGTGCCGCAATGCCCCGAGAAGCGTACCTGGGCCTTCGACGTGAGCCCCGGCTCCTACGATTTTCCCAAAGATTACCCCGAGAGCAGGATGATGAAGGAGGTGATGGAACTCGTGTATCTTTTCATGCAGCGTCCCGATGTTGATCCGGATCGGGTGTATATATATGGTATGTCCATGGGAGGAATCGGCGCCTTCGATGCCGTTGCCCGTCATCCCGACATCTTTGCCGCCGCGGTGCCCATCTGCGGAGACATCAACCCGGACAGGGTGGCCTACAAATTTGAAGGCGTATCTTTCAGCCTTTACCATGGCGACAGCGACCCCAATGTCCCCGTTTCGGGCTCCCGGGATGCCTATCGTGCCTTAAAGGCCGCCGGAGCGGACGTCCGCTACCATGAGTTCCCCGGCTGCGGACACGTATGCTGGTGGAAGGCCTTCGAAATGCCCGATTTCATGGAATGGATGTTCTCCAAGAGCAAGAAAAACTGAATACACCGTTATTTCCTGGAGGACCAGACTTTGTTAATTACCGGAAAATTTATGGAAAAACCCTGCAGAATTACATATGAGCCGCCCGTTGTATGGTTCATCGAAATGAATAGTGAGGGCATTATCTGTGAAAGTGAAGAATTTGAAGAAGGACACGACGTGGACTAATATGATGAACCAATTCCTTCAAATGGCCAAAGAGCGCTACTCCTGCCGCGCATTCAAGGACACCCCCGTCACGGAGGCACAGATTGAACAAATCCTGGAAGCTGCGCGCGTGGCTCCCACCGCCGCCAACAAGCAGCCCATTCACGTTTGGGTTGTCAAAAGCCCGGAAGGGCTGGGCAAACTGAAAAACGCCACAGCTTACACATACGACGCTCCCGTAGTGTTTATGGTTGGCGCTAAGGCCGATGCCGCCTGGGTGCGCAAGTACGACGGAAAGAACGGTGCCGAGGTAGATGCGGCCATTGTGGGCACGCATATTATGCTGGAAGCATCGGCCCTGGGCTTGGGTAATGTCTGGGTGGGCTCCTTCGACCCTGCGAAGGTAAAGGCCGATTTCCCCGAAACCACTGGCTACGAGGTCATTTGCCTTTTCCCGGTAGGCACTCCCGCCGCCGGCCCCGGCCCCAACCACCAGAAGCGCCAGTCCCCCGAGGAGTTTTCCTCTGTAATCTAATTGTCCCGTCCTTTGGTCAACCCTGTTAAATGGCCCGTTACGCCGTATAAGGAACTGCGGTATTTCAGCGGGTACGAAGTCAACGGGGATGTCGTGGATGTCCGTTACATCCTCACCGAGGCCGGAATGCGGTATTGCGTCGATTCTCCTGCACGCCAGATATCGGCCCACATCCTGCTGCCGGAGGGAGTATCAGTATCGGCCGTCTTGCTAAACGGCAAGCCGGTTGCGTTCCAGGAGATCCGAGTAGGAGACAGTTGTTACGCAGACTTCTCTGCTGACGGCCTCGCCGGACGGGCCGACATGGAGCTGCTTTTCTGAAAATAGTGACCAAGAAAAGTAGTATCTTTGTATTTGTATGAAACGCAGATCATTCATAAAAGGTGTTGCTGCGGCAGGTGCCACGACGTTGTTGCCCGCAGGAGCCGCAACGCCTCTGCTGAACAGTTGCAGCGCTGCCTGTCCGGCGGGCGGTTGGAACTTTGACGAAGTAATCGACCGCAGCGGCACCTGGAGCATCAAGTATGGACGTGCCGGGAAGGGCCGCTTCGCCATGTGGATTGCCGATATGGACTTCCGCACGGACCCGGTGGTGAAACAAGCCCTGCAGGATCGGCTGGACCGGGACGTGATGGGATACACATCCACCCCGGAAGAGTTCTTCGAAGTGGTCCGCGCCTGGGAAGGAAAACAGCACGGCTGGGATATTCCCCGGGAATGGGTGGGCTATGCCCCGGGCGTTATTACCGCCATCAACCAGGCCTATCTTTGCTTTACCCAACCTGGCGACAAAATCATCGTCCAACCGCCGGTCTATGACCATTTCCGTATGTTTGCCGAGCGCTTGGGCCGGGAGGTGGTAGACAACCCGATGATCTGTGAAAATGGCCGATACAGAATGGATTTCGAAGGCCTGGAGCGCCTTTTCGACGAAAAAACCAAGCTCCTGGTGCTCTGCAATCCGCATAACCCCTGCGGCATCCTTTGGGACAGGGAAACATTAAAAACGCTGGCCGAAATCTGCGAAAAGCACGGCATTATAGTGGTCTCCGACGAGATTCATGCCGACCTGGCCTTGTATGGCAAGACACACATCCCCTTTTGCAGCGTATGCGACGCAGCGGCGCGCATCGGCCTTATCTTTGGAGGTCCCACCAAGGCCTTCAATCTGGCAGGCATCTCCGGAACGGCCTTCTGCGTGATCCCGGACAAGGATAAGCGGGAGAAGTACCTGGGAACGCTTCGCGCCGCAAAACTGGACGAACCTTCCATCCCCACCCTCGTCTCCACCATCGCGGCCTACACCTCTGAAAGCGGCTGGTTATCGGCCCTTAAGGAATACCTGCAAGGGAATATCGGATGCGTGATGGATTTCTTCCAGAGCAACCATCTGGGAATCAGTCCCATCCGGCCCGAAGCCTCTTTCCTGGTGTGGCTGGATTGCCGCGCACTGAACCTTCCCCAGGAACAGCTGATGGAACAGTTCCGGGACAAGGCGGGCGTATATCTGAGCAATGGTGCCGCCTATGGACAAGGCGGTGAAGGCTTCGTGCGGCTCAATATCGGCAGCCCACGCAGCGTCCTCATGGACGCCCTGGAGAGCATCAAGCGCGCATTTCAGCGCTAGGCAGCCGGTTCCTGGACCTTCTCGGCGGTATAGCCCAGCTTCTCAATGGCCTTCTGAAGTGTAGCCTCGTCGGTCTTGGCGGGGTTGTAGGTAATGGTGACCGTCTTCTGGTCCAGAGAGACCTTCAGGTCTTCCACACCTTTGATAAAAGAGATATTGTCCGTAATCTTGGACACACAGTTCTTGCAGTGCATGCTCACCTTGAAGGTGACAGTTTCCGTTTTCTTGACCTTCTTGTCCTGAACGCTGGAAGGGACCGTTTCAGAATGGGAGTTTACAACTGCGGGAGAAAGCAACAAAAGAGCGGAAAGAAGCGTAATCAGTATCATATCAATCGTGTTTATTTCCAAATAGTTATGCGGAATCCGGCGTAAATCTTTGCGCCCATCAGCGGGCCCCAGACGGAGGCTGCATCAAAGCTCAGGCCAAAAGGATCATCGGCGCCGATGATGGGAGTCGGCTGGGTATAATTGGTCAGGTTTTCACCGCCCACATATACATCAAATCCCTTGAAGCGGCGGGTAATCTGGGCATAGAGGAGTGGATACACCGGCGTGCGGCCGTCCGGATAGAGGGGCAGCATAAAATCATACACCCTCGCCGAACCATTCAAGGACGCCGTGAAGTCGAAGATCCATTTGCTGAGCCGGGTCTTGTACTGGGCGTTGAACACAGCTTTGAAACGGCTGGTGAGGGGCACTTCGCGCACTTCGCCGGAAGGATACCAGACCTTGGCGTCCGTGTAACGGGCCGTAATGGTAAAAGTCAGTTTGTCAATGGGTTCCGTGCTAAAATCGGCCTGGAAATTATTGGACCAGGAAGGATGCCCGTTCAAGTAATACATCTCTATGGACGTTGCGCTCTCACGGTCCAGCAGAAGCTGCTGCGTGAACTGCGTCCGGAAGAAATCCAGGCTCAGGGAAGTCCGTTCTGTGAAATAGACCGTTGCGTTACCCCCGTATGTCCAGGAGTCTTCCAGCAAGCGGTTGGTCCAAATACCCGAAAGAATTTTCCCCGTAGAAAGGATGCCGATATTGTCGGCAACGGGATTGGCCCGCCTTAGTCCCCGACCGCCGTTGGCACGCAGCACCAGTGCCTTGATAGGCTGATATTTAAGCGTCAGTCGCGGAGCCGGGCGGAAGCCGTCATTGCCCAGGAATACTCCGGTGATGCCAGCAATGGCCGAAAAGGTATCGCCCTGCTTGAAAGTATATTCGGCATAGGGCGCCCATTGGAGACAGGCCGTGTTCACAGCGGACAGATTCACGCTCCTAGCCAGGAGGGACTCTTCCCACCAATCGGCCGTAAGGTTGACACCCGCCGTAAAGTCGTGGTTCTCATTGAACTGGTTCCGGTAGATCAGGTTCGCAAAAGCGCTGTGCTGCACCGCATTGTAGGCATTGTTTCCAAAGCCGGCATCCATCTTCTGGAAGGCATAGTCCCCAACCAGCGCAATACTGGCCGATCCGTCTTCCCGCAGCGAGCGGGCGACTTTCAGGTAGCCGTTCAGCGAGGCATTGGCCACATCAGACTTCCATGGACCGTCCATCTGGCCTCCTTTCCTGGTATCGCGTATCGCCCTTACGCCCCAGCGGACCTGCCACTCCGGCGTGTAATACAGCCAGCGGTTGGCCACATTGAACTGCAGGAGGGCGGGCTCGTCCACAAAACCGTCTCCGTTCATGTCGTGGGTCTTGAAATTCCCGTCCACGTGACCCATCAGAATGGTATAGACCTTGTCGGATAACTGTAAGGAAGACAGGATATTGAGATCCGTCTTGGTGTCCGTCATCACGGAGCCGTTCACAAAGAGCGGCTTTTCATCCGTGGGCTTTTTGTGCTCCAGATTGATTTGCCCCGTCATGGACTCCACGCCGTTAATCACAGAGGGCGAGCCCTTGGCAATCTGGATGCTCTCCAGCCAGGAACCGGGAACATAGGAGAGTCCGAAGGGAGACGAAAGACCTCGCATAACCGGCCGATTCTCGTCCAGCATCTGCGTATAGATGCCGGAAAGGCCCAGGAGGCGGATCTGGCGCGCACCCGTGGTTGCGTCAGAATAGCCCACCGTCACGCTGGCCGAGTTCTCAAAACTTTCGGCCAGGTTGCAGCAGGCCATTTTCATAAGACCGGCCGACGAGACGACCTCGGTTCTTAAGGCTTTTCCACTGGAGATGAAGTTAGCCTGTGTCCTGGAGGTAGCAACGGCCGCCTCCAGCGTATCCACCTGCTGGGCGAAAGCGCACAGGGGAAGGGTCAAGAAAAGCAATATGCCCGAAAGCTTTTTCATTTCGGGCACAAATATACAATTAAATCTGGTCAAATGCTTGGGAGAGATCCTCGATTATATCATCAATATGCTCCGTTCCAATGGAAAGCCGGATGGTGCTCTGGAATATTCCCTGGTCGGTGAGCTCGGCCTCGGTAAGCTGGGAGTGCGTAGTGGTTGCCGGGTGGATGACGAGGGATTTCACATCGGCCACGTTGGCCAGCAGGGAGAAGATTTGCAGGGAGTCGATGAACTTGAAGGCCTCGGCCTGGCCGCCCTTGATTTCGAAGGTAAAGATGGAGCCGCCGCCATTCGGGAAATACCGCTGATAGAGCGCATGGTCCGGATGACTGGGAAGGGACGGGTGGTTTACCTTGGCCACCTTGGGGTGCTTGGATAGGAAGTCCACCACCTTCAAGGCATTGGATACATGCCGTTCCACGCGCAGGGACAGCGTTTCCAGGCCCTGCAGGAAGATGAAGCAGCTCACCGGCGAAAGGGTTGCGCCGATATCCCGCAGAAGGGTAGCCCGGGCGCGGGTGATATAGGCAGCGGGGCCGCAGGCATCGGCAAAGACGATTCCGTGATAACTGGCCTCTGGCTGGGTGAACTGCGGGAATTTGCCGGATGCCTTCCAGTCGAACTTGCCGGAATCGATGATGACGCCGCCGATGGTGGTGCCGTGCCCGCCGATGAACTTGGTGGCCGAATGCACCACGATATCGGCTCCATGCTCAATGGGACGGAAGAGGAACGGCGTGGCGAAGGTATTGTCGATAATGAGGGGAATTTTGTGTGCGTGGGCGATGGCCGCTACGGCATCCACGTCAATGATATTGCCGTTGGGGTTGCCGAAGGTTTCGATGAAAAGGGCCTTAGTCTCCGGACGGATGGCCTTTTCGAAGTTGGACACGTCAGAGGGATCCACGAAGGTGGTGGAAATGCCGTAGGGCACCAGCGTATGCTGCAATAAGTCATAGGTGCCGCCATAGATGGTCTTGGCCGCCACAATGTGGTCTCCTGCGCGGGTGATGTTCAGGATGGAGTACGTGATGGCCGCCGCGCCGGAGGCTACGGCCAGGGCGCCTACACCGCCTTCCAGGGCCGCAATGCGGCGTTCCAGCACATCCTGCGTCGTATTCGTGAGGCGGCTGTAGATGTTGCCCGGATCGGCCAGGCCGAAGCGCGCGGCCGCATGGGCGGAATTATGGAAGACATAGGAAGAAGTCTGGTAAATGGGGACGGCGCGCGCGTCGGATGCGGGATCGGCCTGTTCCTGGCCCACGTGGAGCTGCAGGGTTTCGAAGTGAAGTTTGTT
>JAFZWC010000070.1 GCA_017617475.1 Bacteroidales bacterium | reverse complement strand
GGTGAGCGATACGGTAGGAAAATAAAGCAACCTGACTCTCAGGAGAGCCGGTGTCCTTATTGGACTTCCCGTACTTCGCGAAAATCTCTTGCTTTTTCTCAGGCTGTAAATATTCTGCCATGATGCAATGAGTTTTTAGTTTTAAAAATTTTAGCCCGCAAATGTAGGCATTTTATTTGGAATTACCAAATTCTTTTAAGCTCTCTTCCAGCGCATCCCAGTGCTCGGGGTTCATACGGCCGGGGCTAAGCAGGCAGATGCCGTTGGCTCCGCTGTTCAGGGAATTCAGAATGGCGGCTTTCAGTTCGGAAGGAGTAAGGCCGAAATCGGCAGGTTTTTCCTTCTTGCCGTCCTGAGGCTGGTGCCGTGTGGTACGGAGGGCGCTCATCACCGGGACACCGCCGGCAGATTCCACTTCTTCCTTCACTACGTCATTCACCCAGTCGGTGCTTTCTCCGTAGTAATCGTTGTAGTTCATGGGGAAGAACATGTCCACCATCCACTGGTTCCACTGCTGGCGAACCATACGCTCTGCGTAGGAAGCCGGGCCGGGGAACACATCCACGCTCACTTTCTTGCCCACCTCATGGACCGCACGGGTTACCATATCTACGAACAGGGTAATCTGGTCGCAGCGGAACTGGGCCCACTGGGGAACCTTGGAAGGATTTTCCACCTGGGTGATGTCAATGTCCGTCTGCTCCTTGAAGGTCTGGACGCAGCGGTCGCAGTAGCAGTAATCGGCCGGGGCGTACTCTCCCTCCACATCTGTAAGGCCGTACAATTCTCCCAGGCGGCTGGCCAGGATGACGTCCGGATAACGCATGAAGTCTAGGCGTACGTAGTCCACTCCGGGAATCTGGGCCACGGCCATATACTGCTCCGTGAGGAACTTCTGTACCTCGGGGTTGGCAGGGTCCAGGAATTGGTAGGTTTGGGAGTAGGCGGGATACTCGTCTGCGCTCTGGCCCAGGCGGTTCACGGCATACCATTCGTGAGGCATGTCTTTACGGAGCATGGACGGAATCCAGGCGTGGTACTCCAGACCCTCGGCGTGGGCGCGGGCGGCTACGTCTTCAATCTGTTCCAGGGTTGCGGTCTGAATGCAGACACCGGTGACACCCCGGCTTTTCCAGGTATGAAAAACCTGTTGCAGGCTGTCCGGATTTGCGGTATTTACAATATGGTGCCAGACGTATACCGACACGGGTTCCGTTTGGGGAGAGGAGCAGGCGACCACACCAAGAGCGGCCGCAATACAAAGTATTAGGCGATGTTTCATTAGTTAGCAAGTCATTACAACTTGCAAAGATAATTAAAATCCGGCAAACTTTTCGTATCTTTGCTCACCCAAATTGAGAATTATGACTATCGGCATTTGCAATGACCACGCTGGCGTGGAGTACAAGTTCAAACTGATGAAGATGCTGGCCAAGCGCGGCATCGAGGTGGTGAATTTCGGAACCGACACCACAGACAGCGTTGATTATCCGGACTTTGCACACCGCCTGGCTACCGCCGTGGAGAACCACGAGGTAGATCTGGGCATCGCCCTTTGCGGCACCGGAAACGGCATGGCCATGACCTTGAACAAGCACCAGGGTATCCGCGCCGGCCTGGCATGGGGTACTGCCATCGGCAAGCTGGTGGCCCAGCACAACAATGCCAACGTGCTGGTCTTGCCGGCCCGCTTCATCAGCTACAACATGGCTTCCTCCATCGTGCGCGCCTGGCTGGATACGGATTTCGAAGGCGGCCGTCACCAGAAGCGCATCGACAAAATCCCTTGCTGATGGCTGTCATCCCGGGCACCCCTGTCATCCCGAGCGCAGTCGAGGGATCTCTTTCCCATGATATTGCAGATTACCCGGAGGGCATTGTCCTTGCGGTGGACAAGCCGTACCGCTGGACTTCGGCCGACGTTATCCGCAAACTCAAGTATGCGGCCATCCGGCACTTCGGCAAGAAAAACCTGAAGGTGGGTCACGCGGGAACGCTGGATCCCCTGGCCACCGGCGTGCTGCTGGTTTGTATCGGCCCCGCCTGCAAACGGGCGCAGGAGCTGCAGGACCACGACAAGGAATACATCGCGCGCATCCGGTTCGGCGCCACCACCCCTTCGTACGACCTGGAGAAAGACGTGGACCGCCGTTTTCCCTTCGAGCATATCACCAGGGCCGATGTGGAGGCCGCCCTGCCCGCCTTCCTGGGAGAGCAGGAGCAGGTTGCCCCGCTGTTCAGTGCCAAAAGCGTAGACGGAGTCCGCGCCTACGAGCTGGCCCGCAAGCTCTATAAGGCCCATCGGGCCGGGTCCGTCATTCCCGGCCCCGACCGAGAATCTCAATTCGATGCCGCTGCTCTGGAGACCCTCCACCGCAGCAGAATCTGCATTTCCGAACTGGAACTGCTGGACTTTGTCGATGCGGACAGAGACTCCCTTCCGGGGGACTCCGTTCCGCTTCGCTCCACTCCGGCCCCTCCCACCGTTTCCTGCGTCCCTTCGGGACTTGTCTCCGGCGGGCCCCTCCCCCTGCCCTTGTCCGGGGGTGGACAAGCCCCCGGAAGGGAGTCTCTGTCCGGCACCGCATCGTCCAGAATCAATGTGGCGGATACATCAGCCTTGGGGCTTCCGGAGGCCGTGATTCGCATTGCGTGCTCCAAGGGGACGTACATCCGGGCCTTTGCCCGCGACCTGGGCGAGGCGCTGGGCTCCGGTGCCCATCTGAGCGGTCTCATCCGCTCCCGTAGCGGCGATTATCGCGTTGAAGACGCCCTTTCCATGGACCAGGCCCTTGCGCTTTTTCAAGGAATGCGCTAAATTTGCACCTCCAATAATAGAATATGGAAAGAAGAACACGTGTAAGATTTGCCCCGTCTCCTACCGGCCCGCTACACATGGGCGGCGTCCGTACCGCTTTGTATAACTATCTGTATGCCAAGCAGAAAGGAGGAGACTTCATTATCCGCATCGAAGATACCGACTCCCACCGTTTCGTACCGGGAGCGGAACAATACATCATCGAAGCCCTGAACTGGTGCGGGATCATTCCCGACGAGGGCGTGGATGAAAACGGCAAGGTGGTGGAGGTGGCTTCCGAAAAGCATCCCCATGCCCCTTACCGCCAGAGCCAGCGCCGGCCCATCTATCGGCAATATGCCGAGCAGCTGGTAGCCAACGGCTGGGCCTATTATGCCTTCGACAGTGCCGACGAACTCAACGAGCGCCGCGCTGCCGCCGAGGCCGCCGGGCAAACCTTCATGTATAACGCCGCCACCCGCAAGGAACTGCGCAATTCTCTGACGCTGCCGGCCGAAGAGGTCAAGCGCCTCCTGGAGGAAACTACGGACTGGACCGTCCGCTTCAAGATGCCGGAGAACCGCATTGTGAAGATGGACGACCTCATCCGCGGTCACGTGGAAGTGAATACGGACACCCTGGACGACAAAGTGCTGTGGAAAAGGGCCGATGAACTGCCCACCTACCACCTGGCCAACATAGTGGACGACCACCTGATGGAAATTACCGAGGTCATCCGCGGCGAAGAGTGGCTGCCGTCCCTGCCCCTGCACTATCTTCTGTACGAGGCCTTCGGCTGGACCGATACCATGCCCCGCTTCGCCCACCTGTCCCTGCTGCTCAAGCCTGTGGGCAACGGCAAGCTCTCCAAGCGCGATGGCGACAAGCTGGGCTTCCCTGTGTTCCCGCTGGCCTGGAAGAATCCCGAGACGGGTGAAGTGTCCCACGGATACCGTGAGGACGGCTATTTCCCCGAGGCATTCGTGAACCTGCTGGCTTTCCTGGGCTGGAACCCCGGAGACGACCGCGAGATGTTCACTCTTCCCGAACTGGTGCAGGCCTTCTCCCTGGACAAGGTGCAAAAAGCCGGTGCCAAGTTCAACCCGGACAAGGCCAAGTGGTATAACAAGGAGTACCTTCGCTTAAAGACCACAGCCGAACTTACCGACCTGTTCATTCCCGTGCTGGAAAGCCACGGCATCAAGGTGGTGGACTGCCCGTGCAACGCCCTCATCGCCGGTGCCGCCTTCGAAGGCTTCGGCGCCGACTTTACCAACCATATCTTTACGCGTGAATACGTGGAGGCCGTGGTGGAACTGGTGAAAGAGCGCGCCACTTTCGTGGCCGATATGTGGGACATTGCCGCCTACCTCTTCGTGAGCCCCGAGCAGTTCGAGGCCTTCGGCGTAAAGGCCGGAGCCGGCCTGCCCACCAAGCCGGTTGACCCGAACCGTCCCGTGGATCCTCGCGCCAAGGTGTTCGACGATGCCGCCACCGCTCCCTTCCTGGCCAAGGACGTGGACAAGTTCTGGAAGGAAGAGCATTATGAGAATTGCTTCGAGGTGTGCCAGTACATCTCCGGCGCCGAGTTCGGTTTCGACGACCTGGATGTCTATCGTGGCCCCATGACCGCCGAGGCCCTGGAGACCGTGCTGGAAGAGTACATCAAGAAGAACGAGTATCCCATGGGCAAGGTGATGAACAGCCTGCGGCTGGCCCTTACGGGCGCTGCCTCCGGCCTGGGCATCGCCGCCATCCTGGGCTTCATCGGCCGCAAGGAGTTTGCCCGCCGCATGAGTTTCGTAGCCGCGCGTCTGGGCCGCAAATAGCCCGTGGGCGTAAGTGCCTGACGTATATGGTTTTAATTAATATCCCCCTGGCAATCACTGCCCGGGGGATATTGTTTAAACTGTTAGTAATCAATATATTCGTTCCATGGCTATAGAACTCAATCGAAACTAGGCGCCTGCAGGCGCCCGGCCGGGCCGGGTTTTTGCCGATAGGCAAAAACGGAAAGGCGGAAAGGCCGCAGGGGTGTATGAGGGGGCAGAGCCCCCTGTATTAATGGGATCTCCGTATTGCCGGGATGTTTTCCAGATCGGCCTTCTTTTCTCCGGGACCCACGCAAAGCACGGGCTTGTGGTCGGAGGCGAAGTTGAAGTGTTTGGCGTTGTCGGAATTGTTGTAGCCGATCTTGATGGTGTCGGGACCGGCGGGAATGGACACCTCGCCTTCGTGGCGGGGCTGCTCCCACTGGAAGTTCTCGTCGATGATGACCAGGTTGCCCAGGTCTTTGTTGAGGCCCAGACCGCCCAGGTCCATCTCGAAGCCCGTCACGATGGCCGTGATGCGCACCTTGTCGCCGAACTCGGGGTCGTCGTCCCAGATGATGCCCTTCTTGAAGTGGTTGGCGTCTCCGGTGTATTCGGAAATCATGTCGTCAATGCGCTCCAGATCGCTCATCTTGGCGCCTCGTTCGTTCTTGCCGGTGGTGATGTTGATGAGCACGTTCTTGGCGGTCTTCAGGTCGAAGTCATTCAGGAGCGGGCTTTCGAAAGCGCCTTTCACGGCCATTTCCAGACGGTCGTTGCCGGTGCCCTCGCCGCTGCCCATCAGGGCCATGCCGGAGTTGCGCATCATCTTGCACACGTCCTGGAAGTCCACGTTGATGTAGCCGGCGCAGTTGATGACCTCGATAATGCCGCGGACGGCGGTTGCCAGCACCTCATCGGCCTTGGGGAAGGCCTCCTGGATAAGGGTGTCGCCAAAGAACTGGTACAGTTTCTCGTTGTTGATGATGAGGAGGGAGTCCACGTTCTTCTCCAGCTCGTGGATGCCGTCTACAGCCTTGGACTGGCTTTCATTACCTTCGTTCTTGAAGGGAATGGTAACCACGGCCACGGTAAGGATGCCGCGGTCCTTGGCCATCTTGGCAATGACGGGGGAGGCTCCGGTACCGGTGCCGCCGCCCATGCCGGCGGTTATGAAGAGCATCTTGGTGCCGCAGTCCAGCACCTTGCGGGCAATCTCGTCCTGGCTTTCCAGGGCGGCGTTGCGGCCGGCGGTGGGGTCTGTTCCGGCTCCCAGGCCGTTCTGTCCCATCTGAATCTTAACCGGGACCTCGCTGGAAGCCAGGGCCTGGGCATCCGTGTTGCATACGATGAAGCTGCAACCCTGGATGTTCTGGCGGTACATGTAGTTCACGGCGTTACAGCCGCCGCCACCTACGCCAATCACCTTGATAATGGCGTTCTCGTCGTTCCAGTCGGTGGGAATGATCTCTTTCTTATAGTCGTCTTTCATGGCTGTTACTCCTCCGTATTTTCCTTGTTTTCGTCATCGTAGAAATCCAGTGCCGTATTCTTGAGCTTGGTCCAGGCAATGCCCAGGATGCCGGGTCTCTTCTTCACCTTCACGGTGGTGGTCTTCTTTTTCTTCTCCTTCTCCACGGCCTCGCCGAATTCCTCGGGCGAGATTAGGCTGCCCGTCTGTCCGCTGGCCAGTTCTTCGTCGGAAATGGTATTCTGGGCCGGGGTCTCGTCGGTCACCTCCACCTCCATCATCTCTTCCTCTTCTTCCACCACCCGCTCGGGCATGCTCACGCAGTCCGGAAGTGCGTCTTCCTTGGCGGCCAGCACCATGCCGATGGCCGATGTGGCGCCGGTGGCATACACGCCGCTTCCCACCGAAGCGGAGAACATGAAGCGGGGATAGCCCTTGCGCACCTCGTAGCCGGACATCTCCTTCACCAGCGTTACGAAGTTGGCCAGTTCGGCCCCGCCGCCGGTGATGACGATTCCGCTGCGCAGGGAATTCTGCAGGCCGCTCTCCTGGATGTAGTAGAGGATGGCGTCCACAATCTCGCGGCAACGGCAGTCGATGATTTCGGAAATATAGCGTACCGGAACCTCCTTGTAAGGCTCGGTGGTGCGGATCTGCAGCACTTTTTCGCTCAGGGAAGCCAGCTTGCCGGGCAGGCAGGCGCCGAAGCGTTTCTTGATCTTTTCGGCCAGTTCCTCGGAAATGGAGCACTCCGTGCGCACGTCTCCCGTGATGGCCTTTCCGCCGAAGGGAATGGAAGCATAATAGCGCATGATGCCTCCGTGGTAGATGGCCAGGGAAGTGACGCCGGCACCCACATCCACCAGGGCTACGCCGCTGGAGCGTTCCTCGTCGGTGAGCACGGTGCGGGCCACCACCTCGGGAAGGAAGTACTTCTTGGCAATGGAGATGCCCAGCTGGTTAAAGATCTTGTCCAGGGCCGTGGTGGCCGTACGGTTGCCCACGAACACCTTGAAATTGCCTTCCAGGGCCGAGCTCAGGGTGCCCACCACCTCGTCTTCCACCAGCTGGATCTCGTCGTCGATGGAGAAGGACTGGGCCACGGCGCCGTAGATAATCTGCTTTTCGGGATTATCCAGCGGATAGGTCTCCAGGGCGATGGACTTGAGGGTGGCCACTTCCTCTGCGGTAATGTAGTCGTCGGGGTTGGAACGGTCGATACGGGCCGATGCCGTCACTTGGGCCACCTCGTTGCGGGGCATGCCCACCACCACCTGCAGAATCTGGATCATGAGCTCCTGCTCGGCCTCACGGACCGCTTCCTTCAGCTTCTGGGAAGCTTTCATCGGATTGGCGATGAGGCTGGAACGGATTCCCTCCGAGGGGGTCTCCTTGTAATAGACAATCTGGACGTCGTCCCCGTTCACCCGCGCTACGCAGATGCCGAATTTGGAACTGCCCAAGTCAATGGAGGCAATGTATTTTTCTTCCATATATGATTAGTTTTATTTCTTGCAAACCAATTGTTTCCGGTAACGGAGGTCCACTTTGGAGTAGTAGTCCGGCTCTTTGGCAGGCGCCACGCTCTTGTAGTAGGCCGTAAGAAGCTTGAATTTCTCCGGGATGCGCACGGGAGGGCCGAAGAGGAACTCCTCCTTCCCCTGCACGGGATACAACACCAGTTCGCCGCTGCCGCGCACCGTAATCTTCCGGATGTCTTTCTCCCACACCGTTCCTTCCATGAAGTCCACCACGGCAATCACCTGACCCAGCCAGAGGGCTTCCTGCGGGTCTTTCAGATAGCCTTTGAAACCCCGCTGCAAGGTGAAGGGAATCTTTCCGCTCACTACGGGAACCTTCACGCTGCCGCGGGACTGAAGCGGGAACAGGTAGCCGGTTTCGTCGGCATAGCATGCGTTCTGTCCGTCCTCCAGACGGATCACGGGCTGCCGCTGGCTAAGCTCCACGTGCAGCACGCCGTCGTCCGTAATCCACGCCTCGCAGTCGCGCACGGCGCTGTGCGAGCAGATGAGTTTCTCTATCCGCGTAAGGTCTACGCTGTCCAGCGGGAGTCCGGCGTAGGCCCCGTATTCCTTGTCCAGCCATTCCTGCACGTCGGCCCTGGCCACGAAGCGGCGCTCCAGTGAATCGGTCACCGTCACTTGCAGCTTGCCCTTGCCCTGGCAGGTGCGGGTACGCAGTTCCCGCCGCGCCATCCCGGTGGAAAGCACCCAGACGGCGGCGCAGGCGGCTATCAGCAGCAGGCCCAGGGTATGGCGGTAGATGGTTTTCACAGGCGGCTCTTCAACAATTCAGTAATGGGTTCGATGAAACGGTCAATGTTGCCGGCGCCGAAGGTGGCCAGGACGTCCACCGGCTCGTCGGCCAGGTAGTCCATGAGTTCCTCTTTCTTGAGGAGAACCTTCTCCGGGGCAGTGACGTCCTTGAAAATCATCTCGGACGTAACGCCGGGGATGGGCTCTTCGCGGGCGGGGTAGATGTCCAGGAGAATAAGCTTGTCCACGGCCGACAGGGCCTTGGCGAAATCGGCCGCAAAGTCCCGCGTGCGGGTGTACAGGTGCGGCTGGAAGATGCCCGTGAGCTTGCGGCCCGGGAAGATGTCGCGCATGGAGGTGATGGCGCTGGTCAGTTCCGACGGGTGATGCGCGTAGTCGTCAATGTAGGAGAGGGTGGGGGTGTTCACATGCACCTCCAGGCGGCGCTTCACGCCTTCAAAAGTGCCGATGGCAACCTTCACGCCCTCAGGGTCAACCCCATAGGTGAGGGCGATGGCGGCTGCCGCGATGCTGTTCTCCGCATTCACCCAGCCGGGTGCGCCCACGCGGATGTCCTTCAGGATACCGCCCGGCCAGTGGAGGTCGTAGTGGAAGTACCCCAGGGCGTCGGGATGGGGGCCGATGGCATAAAAATCGGCCGAAGCATCTTTATAATGATAGGTTAGAACTTTTGCTTTCGTATGCTCCTGGGTTACCGGGGCTCCCTTTTTCACTATGAGCGTGCCGCTTACTTGGCTGGCGAAGTTGCGGAAGGCCTCCACCACGTGCCCGTAGTCTCCGTAGATGTCCAGGTGGTCGGCTTCCACGGAGGTGATGACGGCTATCTCCGGGAACAGCTGCAGGAAGGAACGGTCGAATTCATCGGCCTCCACCACCACGGTTTCGTTTTTGGACATGAGAAGGTTGGTGCCGTAGTTGCGGGAAATGCCGCCCAGGAAGGCGCTGCAGCCTGTGCCCGTCTCCGTGAGGATATGGGCGGTAAGGGTGGAAGTGGTGGTTTTCCCGTGCGTACCGGAAACGGCCAGGCAGCGCTGTCCGCGGGTGATTTCACCCAGGGTGCGGGAGCGTTTGAGCACGTTGTAGCCCTCGTCCATTACCTTGCGCAGTTCCTTGAGGTCGGCGGGGATGGCCGGGGTATACACCACCAGCGTTTCGGCCTTGTCGGCGGGAATCAGGTCGGGCCTGTCTTCGTAATGCACGGCAATGCCTTCGGCCTCCAGTTCATGGGTCAGGTCGGAAGGCGTGCGGTCGTAGCCGGCCACGTTCAGTCCCTTGAACTTGTAATACCGCGCAATGGCAGACATCCCTATTCCGCCAATACCTATGAAATATACGTTCTTCATACCAACTTATATATTTCGTCACATATAATCTGTGCTGCGTTCCGCAGGGCCATGGCCTCTGCGTTCTTCTCCAGCTGTGCCACCCGTTCGGGGCTGTGGAGCAGGCCCAGGGCCGTGGGCAGGAGGTCGTCCAGGGCCTCGTTATCCTTCACCAGCAGAGCGGCGTTCCGGCGCACCAGGGCCATGGCGTTGTGCGTCTGGTGGTCTTCGGCCACATTGGGCGAAGGCACGAAGACGGTGGCCTTGCCCATGGCGCAGAGCTCGCTCACCGTGCTGGCGCCGCTGCGGGAAATCACCACGTCGGCCGCCGCGTAGGCCAGATCCATCCGGCCGATGAAGTCAAAGTGGCGGATGCCCTTGAGCTCGGAATGCGCCTCCATGAAGGCGTCAATCTCTTTCTTATAGTATTTTCCGCATTGCCAAATCACTTCTACGCCCTCTCCGTCCGGACAGCCGTCCTGGATCCAGTGCTGCATGGCGCGGTTAAGGGTGCCGCTTCCCAGGCTTCCGCCCACCACGAAGATATGCTTGCAGGCGGTGTCCAGGCCGAAGAACTCCAGGCCCTCGGCCTTCTGCTGTGCCGTGGCCGGCTGCGACAGCACTTCCCGGATGGGGTTGCCGCTCATCACAATCTTATCGGCCGGGAAGAACTTTTCCATGCCCTCATAAGCCACGCAGATGCTCTGAACGCGGTTTCCCAGAATCTTGTTGGTGACGCCGGCAAAGCCGTTCTGCTCCTGGATCACGGCGGGAATCTTCATGCCCGTGGCGGCCCAGAGCAGGGGAGCGCTGGCATAACCGCCCACGCCCACCACCACGTCGGGCTTGAAATCCTTCACTATCCGGCGGGCATGCGCCACGCTTTCCAGTACGCGGAAGGGGACGGTGAGGTTGTTCATGAGGTTCTTCAAGGTGAGACGGCGCTGCACGCCGGCCATGGGAAGGCCTACGATCCGGTAGCCTTCGGCCGGTACCTTTTCCATTTCCATCTTGCCCTCGGCCCCTACGAACAGGATCTGGGTGTCCGGATTCAGCTGCCGGAGCTTGTTGGCGATGGAGATGGCCGGGAAGATATGGCCTCCCGTTCCGCCGCCGCTGATAATGACTCTGATGGGTTTGTATTCCATTTATACAGTACTGTCTTGGGTCCAACTGTTGGCCGCTTCGGCCTGTAACTCGGCCTGCTTGCGGGCCATATTGTCGCGGGCGTCCTTGGAGATGCTCAGCAGAATGCCGAAAACCACGCTGAATACGATGAACGCATTGGTTCCGTGGCTCACCAGGGGGAGGGTCTGGCCGGTCTGCGGCACAAACGGCATGTGCACGTTCACGCACATGTGCATGAAGGCCTGCCCCGTGACCAGGATGATGAGCCCGCTCACAATAATCTTGTCATAATAATTGTCGCACATCTTGGCCACCAGGGTTCCGCGGGCCAGAAGGCTGAAATAGAGGATGATGAGGATGAGCGCGCCCCAGAGGCCCGTCTCTTCCACTATGAAGCTGAACATGTAGTCGCCGAAGATCACCGGCACCTGGTATTTCTGGGTGCTGTTGCCTATTCCCTTGCCCAGGACACCTCCTTCCTTGATGGCCAGCAGGGCGCCCACGGGCTGGTCCAGCTTGCCGCGGGCCTTGAGCCACTCGGGCGATTCCCTGGGGCTCTCCAGCAGCACTTTCATGGTGGCCTCGTCGTCGTTGGTGATGCGGGAAACCAGGGTGCCCAGACGGGTGTCGTGCAGCAGGCCCATCTTGTAGGCACCGAACATGGCGCCGAAGCCCAGCATGAGCACAAACCCCACAATGGCCACGTCCTTCACCTCCAGACCTCCGATGAGCACCATCAGAATCATGATGCCTCCAATGAAGAGGGCCGACGAATTGGAGCCGGCGCTCACCATGAGGGTGACCAGGAGGATGGGAAGGTAGATATAGATAACCTTCTGCCAGCCGTCCCGGGCCAGGAACTGCAGGCGCTGGAAGCGTCCGGCCAATTTGGCGGCCCATTTGAAACCGCCGCTGCGGAAGGTGTCCAGGGCCCAGCCCAGGTACATGATCATGAACAGCTTGACGTATTCGTACACGTGCACCTGGAAACCGCCCACACTCAGGATGCGGCGGGCGCCGTTGATGGAGCTGGCGCGCACGAAGCCCAGGTTCAGGTTCAGGACCAGGATGGCCAGCAGGATGAAGCTTACACCGAAGCCCAGGGCCGACAGCCGGCGGAACCAGTTCTGCCGGCCGAAGAAATACAGGACGAAGATGATCACGAAGCCCATGGCGACCACCTTGAGCTGATCCACCATGATGGCTACGCGGTCAATTCCGTGGCTCTCGTCAACCAGGCGCGGGGTGGAAGAGAACACCGACACTACGGAAATGAGCATGAGGAACAGGGCAATCAGAAAGATCACCTTGTCTCCGCTGAAGCGGTCCATCAGCTGGGTCAGATAGCCCAGGAAGCCGGTCTGTGTCTTCTCTTCCGCCATGGTTTACAGTTTACGGACGGCAGCTTTGAACTGCTCGCCCCGGTCTTCGTAGTTCTTGAACAGGTCGAAACTGGCGCAGCAGGGGCTCAGGAGCACCACGTCTCCGGGGTGGGCCAGTTCGGCCGATTTGCGCACGGCTTCTTCGGCGCTGTGCGTATCGGTAATGATGGGAACCAGTTTCTCAAAGGCCGCGTGAATCTTGGTGTTGTCCACGCCCAGGCACACGATGGCCTTCACTTTCTCTTTCACCAGGTCTTCCAGCACGCTGTAGTCGTTGCCCTTGTC
>JAFZWC010000069.1 GCA_017617475.1 Bacteroidales bacterium | reverse complement strand
GGCTGGCCGTTCGCGGAGCGGACGAGCCAGCCAGTGGGAGGGGCCGGAGTGGAGCGAAGCGGAACGGAGTCCCCCCGGCACCCTACATCCCTCCCTCATATCCACAAAAAAAGAGGTTAACTCATTGTTGAGTCAACCTCTTTTTTTTAGCGGATTACCGTCGCGTCGCGGTCGGGTCCTACGGACACTATCTTGATCCGGCAACGGGTTTCGGCCTCTATGAAGTCGATATAGTTTTTAAAGGCCTGGGGGAAATCCTCGTATTTGCGCAAGTCGCAGAGGGAGGTTTTCCATCCGGGGAATTCTTTATAGACCGGAGTAGCATTCTTGCCGCCGTCGTACGGGAAGCGGTCGGTGGTGGTGTCGCCATCTTTGTATGCTACGGCCACCTTGATGGTATCGAACTCGTCCAGCACGTCGGACTTCATCATGATAAGGTCCGTGACGCCGTTCATCATTACCGTGTACTTGAGGGCCACCATGTCCAGCCAGCCGGTACGGCGGGGACGTCCGGTGGTGGCGCCGAATTCATGGCCGATCTGGCGCAGGCGCTCGCCGTCCTCGTCGAAGAGCTCTGTAGGGAAGGGACCGCTGCCCACGCGGGTGCAATAAGCCTTGAAGATGCCGTACACCTTGCCCACGCGGGAAGGGGCGATACCCAGGCCCGTGCATACGCCGGCCGACAGGGTGTTGGAAGAAGTGACGTAGGGATAGGTGCCGAAGTCAATGTCCAGCAGGGAGCCCTGTGCACCTTCGGCCAGGATGGAGACACCCTTGTCCAGGGCCTCGTTCACGTACACCTCGCTGTCGATGAAGGGGAAGCGCTTCAGCTGTTCCACGGCCTGGAGCCACTCCTGCTCGTAAGAGGCGAAGTCGAAGGGGCTCTCATAGGCGGGATACTGCTGCAGGAGCAGAAGGTGACGCTGCTTGCGGGACTCGTACAGGGCCGGGAAATTGGCCTGGAGAATATCTCCTACGCGGAGGCCGTTACGGCCGGTCTTGTCGGCATAGGCAGGGCCGATACCCTTGAGGGTAGAACCGATCTTGGCCTTGCCCATGGCGCTTTCGCTGGCAGCGTCCAGGGCACGATGGGTAGGCAGGATCAGATGGGCCCGCTTGGAAATGAGCAGTTTGTTGCTCACGTCCACTCCCCTTTTCTCAATCTCGGAAATCTCTTCCATCAGGATCACCGGATCAATGACCACACCGTTGCCTATCACATTCACCGTCCCTTTGCGGAAGATGCCGGAAGGCACCGTGTGCAGTACGAAGCTGTCCCCGTCAAACACCAGGGAATGGCCCGCATTGGGACCGCCCTGGAAACGGGCCACCACGTTGTAGGAAGGGGTGAGCACATCCACCACTTTTCCTTTTCCCTCGTCCCCCCACTGGAGTCCGAGCACTACGTCTAACTTTTTCTGTTCCATATTGAATAGTATTTGTTTTCTAGTTGATGAACAGGAGTTCGCGGTACTTGGGCAGCGGCCACAGGTCGTTGTCCACTATCTCCTCCAGTTTGTCGATGGGGCGGCGAATGGCTTCCAGACGCTCGGCAATGGCATGATAGGCGCTGGCCTTCTCATATTCGTTCTCCAGAACGTTGGCAGCCTTGCGGGCCTCCACCATCTCGTCCACCTGGCTTTGCAGCTGGGTGGTCAGGGCGGAAATCTCCCGCACCAGGCCCAGGGCCACGGAGGCCAGTTCCTGATACGTGTCGGGGGTCACTTCCTTCATCATCCGGATGTTCTCCAGCAGGCGGCTCTGGTACTTGATGGCGGTAGGGATGATATGGTTGGTGGCCATACGTCCCATTACGCGGGCCTCAATCTGAATCTTCTTGGTGTACATCTCCCACTTCACCTCATTGCGGGCCTGCAGCTCCTTGAGGGAGTAGATACCCAGGGAAGTGAACAGTTCCACGGATTCCGGCTTGGTGAAAGCCTTGAACATCTCCGGAACGCTGGTCTCGGTATCCAGGCCGCGGCGGGCTGCTTCCTTCTTCCAGGCATCGGAGTAGCCGTTGCCGTCGAAGCAAACCACGTCGATGATGCTGCTGATAATGGGTTTGAGCACGTCCATGGCAGCCACGTCCAGCGGCTTGCCGGTAGCCATCTCCTGATTCAGGGCGGCCTTGAACTCCTTCAGCTGCTGGGCCACGGCGGCGTTAAGCACTGTCATGGCGCCGGCGCAGTTGGCCGATGAACCCACGGCGCGGAACTCGAAGCGGTTGCCCGTGAAAGCGAAGGGAGAGGTGCGGTTGCGGTCCGTATTGTCCAGGAAAATCTGGGGAATCTCCACAATGCCCACGGAAGCGCCTTTCTTGCCGGCGATTTCGATGGGCGTGCCGGAGGGAACTTCCAGCAGTTTGTGCAGGACCGCCGTCATGGTCTGGCCCAGGAAGGCCGATACGATGGCCGGCGGGGCCTCGTTGGCGCCCAGACGGTGGGCGTTGGTGGCGCTGGCGATGCTGGCCTTCAGCAGGGCGTTGTGGCGCTGCACGGCGGCCAGTACGTTCACAAAGAAGATGATGAACTGCAGATTACCCTTGGCATCCTTACCGGGAGCCATGAGCAGGGTGCCGGTATCCGTTCCCAGGGACCAGTTGTTGTGCTTGCCGGAACCGTTGATGCCGGCGAAGGGCTTCTCGTGCAGAAGCACCACGAAACCATGCTTGCGGGCCACGCGGTTCATGGTGTTCATGATCATCTGGTTCTGGTCGTTGGAGAGGTTGCATTCTCCGAAGATGGGGGCAAACTCGAACTGGTTGGGGGCCACCTCGTTGTGGCGGGTCTTGAGCGGAATGCCCAGCTTGTAGCCTTCGAATTCCAGGTCACGCATAAAGGCCGCTACACGGGTGGGGATGGCTCCGAAGTAGTGGTCGTCCAGCTGCTGGTTCTTGGAAGAGGCATGGCCCATGAGGGTGCGGCCTGTGAGCATCAGGTCCGGACGGGCGGCATACAGGTCCTCGTCCACCAGGAAGTACTCCTGCTCCCAGCCCAGATAAGAATGGACCTTCTTCACCTTGGGGTCAAAGAGCTGGCAGATGGGCAGGGCGGCGTCCGAGACGGCTTTCAGCGCTTTCTTGAGCGGTGCTTTGTAATCCAGGGCCTCACCGGTGTAGGAGAAGAAGATGGTGGGGATGCAGAGGGTGTCGTCCTGGATAAAGACGGGAGAGGTGGGGTCCCAGGCGGTGTAGCCGCGGGCCTCGAAGGTGGCACGGATGCCGCCGTTGGGGAAGGACGAGGCATCGGGCTCCTGCTGGATGAGGGCCTTTCCGTTAAAGGACTCGATCATACCGCCCTTGCGGTCGTACTCCATGAGGGAGTCGTGCTTCTCGGCCGTTACTTCGGTGAGGGGCTGGAACCAGTGGGTGACATGGGTAACGCCATGGCTCAGGGCCCATTCCTTCATGCCGTCGGCCACTTCGTCGGCCGTGGCCAAATCCAGGGGGCGTCCATTGTCGATGCAGTCAATCAAGGCTTCATACACCTTGATATCCAGATACTTGCGCATCTTCTCACGGTTAAACACCAGTTCGCCGAAGTACTTGGAGGGCCGGTCTGCGGGGGCTACTACATCCAAAGCTTTCTTCTTGAAAGCATCTTGGACAACGTCGAATCTAAGCTTGCTCATATGCTCTATTTGTTAAGTGTCTGTTATGCAAATTCGTCCCAGCTCTTGATGGGAATGCTGTTCACGTCCACTGTGCAGAAGGCCGAGATAAAGGCCGCTGCCAGGCGGGCGTTGGTCACCAGCGGAATGTTAAGGTCTATGGCGGCGCGGCGGATCTTGTATCCGTTGGAAAGCTCGCGGGGGGTCAGGTCCTTGGGGATGTTCACCACCAGGTCAATCTCTTTCCGGTGCAGCAGATCCAGGGCCTGCGGTTCTTTCTCGGGTTCGCTGGGCCAGTGAACCAGGGTGTTGGGAACACCGCTTTCCGTAAGATAACGGGAGGTACCGCCGGTGGCGAAGAGCTTGTAGCCATGGTTCACCAGCATGCGGGCGGCCGGAAGCATATCGGCCTTCTGCTTGGGCGTACCCGTAGAAAGGAGGATGTTCTGCTTGGGAATCCGGTAACCCACGGAGAGCATGGATTCCAGGATGGCCGTGGGAACGTCGTCGCCGATGCAGCCCACCTCGCCGGTGGACGCCATGTCCACACCCAGGACGGGATCGGCCTTCTGGAGACGGTTGAAGGAGAACTGGGAAGCCTTGATGCCTACGCAGTCCAGGTCGAAGAGATCCTTGGAAGGCGGAGTCACCTTTTCTCCCAGCATAATCTTGGTAGCCAGCTCCACAAGGTTGATTTTCAGGACCTTGCTCACGAACGGGAAGCTGCGGCTTGCGCGGAGGTTGCACTCGATCACCTTCACGTCGTTCTCCTTGGCCAGGTACTGGATGTTGAAGGGACCGCTGATGTGCAGGCCGGCGGCAATCTGACGGCTGATGCGCTTGATGCGGCGCACCGTCTCCACATACAGCTTCTGCGGCGGGAACTGGATGGTGGCGTCACCGGAATGGACACCGGCGAACTCCACGTGTTCTCCAATGGCGTAGGCTATGATCTGACCGTGGTCGGCCACGGCGTCGAATTCAATTTCCTTGGCGTTCTCGATGAAGCGGCTCACCACCACGGGATGCTCCTGAGAGACGGTGGCGGCCAGCTGCAGGAAGCGCTCCAGCTCTTCCTGGTTGGAGCAAATGTTCATGGCAGCGCCGGACAGCACATAAGAGGGACGCACCAGCACCGGGAAACCCACGCGGCCGATAAAGCCGTCGATGTCTTCCTGGGAAGTAAGTTCGCCCCATTCGGGCTGGTCTACGCCCAGGCCGTCCAGCAGGGACGAGAACTTCTTGCGGTCTTCGGCCCTGTCAATATCCTCGGCCGATGTGCCCAGCAGCCGGATGCCCCGGTTGGCCAGTTTGACGGCCAGGTTGTTGGGAATCTGTCCGCCGGTGGAGACCACCACGCCCTTGGGCGATTCCATGGCTACCACGTCCAGGACACGCTCGAAGGAAAGTTCGTCAAAGTAAAGCCTGTCGGTGACGTCGTAGTCCGTGGACACCGTTTCGGGATTGTAATTGACCACCACGCTGCGGTAGCCGTGGTTGCGGATGGTCTTCACAGCCTGCACACAGCACCAGTCAAACTCCACGGACGATCCGATACGGTAGGCACCGGAACCCAGCACCACCACGCCTTCGCGGCTGTCTTCGCTGCCGGGAGCCACGTCGTGTTCCGTGGCCTGGTAGGTCATATAGAGGTAGTTGGTCTCGGCGGGGAATTCGCCGGCCAGCGTGTCAATCTGCTTCACATAAGGAACAATGCCCAGGGACTCGCGACGGGCGCGGACCGCCAGGGACTCCACCTTGTCGCCTTGGGCCGATACGGCACGGGCCACCTGGAAATCGGAGAAGCCGTAAACCTTGGCCCGGCGGAGCAGGTCGGCCGGGAGGTTCTCCAGGCGGAATCTCTGCAATTCTTCGTTCAGATGAATGATGTTGAGAAGCTTGAGCAGGAACCAGCGGTCAATGCGGGTGAGCTCATGGATGCGTTCCACGGTATACCCCTGCTGGAGGGCGGTACTGATGGCGAAGATGCGCATGTCGGTGGGCTCGCGGAGGGCCTTGTCCAGGTCCGGGAAAGACAGCTGGCGGTTGCCCACGAAGCCATGCATCCCCTGCCCTATCATGCGTAAGCCCTTCTGGATGGCTTCCTCGAAGGTACGGCCGATGGACATGACCTCACCCACGGACTTCATGCTGGAGCCTATTTCCCGGTCTACGCCGTGGAATTTGCCCAGGTCCCAGCGGGGAATCTTGCAAACCACATAGTCCAGCGCCGGCTCAAAGAAGGCCGACGTGGTCTGGGTAACACTGTTCCGGAGGTCGAAGAGACCCTTCCCCAGACCCAGCTTGGCCGCAATGAAGGCCAGCGGATAGCCCGTAGCCTTGGAAGCCAGGGCCGACGAACGGCTGAGGCGGGCATTCACCTCAATCACGCGATAATCCTCGGAATCGGGGTCAAAGGCATACTGCACGTTGCACTCGCCCACGATGCCCAGATGCCGGACAATCCGGATGGCCAGTTCCCGCAGGAAATGGTATTCCTCGTTGGAGAGGGTCTGGGAGGGGGCAATCACAATACTTTCGCCCGTATGGATACCCAGCGGGTCGAAGTTTTCCATATTACACACGGTGATGCAGTTGTCGTAAGCATCCCGCACCACTTCATATTCTATTTCCTTCCAGCCCTTCAGGCTCTTTTCTACCAGAACCTGCGGGGAGAAGGAGAAGGATTTCTCGGCCAGTTTGAGCAGCTCGGCCTCATCGTCGCAGAAGCCTGAGCCCAGGCCGCCCAGGGCAAAGGCCGAACGAAGAATCACGGGATAGCCCAGTTCGGCCGCAGCCTTTCTGGCTTCTTCTATGGAAGCGCAGGCTACGCTGCTGATGGTCTTGACATCAATCTCGTCCAACTTTTCCACGAAGAGCTCGCGATCTTCGGTGTCGATGATGGTCTGGACGGGAGTTCCCAGCACCTGTACGCCGTAACGCTCCAGCACACCGCTCTTGTAGAGCTGAATGCCGCAGTTCAAGGCCGTCTGGCCGCCGAAGGACAGGAAGATACCGTCCGGGCGCTCCTTGCGGATCACTTTCTCTACGAAATCGGGCGTCACCGGCAGGAAGTAAATCTTATCGGCAATGCCTTCGCTGGTCTGGACCGTGGCGATGTTGGGGTTGATGAGCACGGTGCGGATGCCTTCTTCCCGGAGGGCCTTGAGGGCCTGGGAACCGGAATAGTCAAATTCTCCCGCCTCGCCGATTTTGAGGGCGCCGGAGCCCAGGACCAGGACGGTGGAGATGGCCTTTTTGGGCTGGAAGGCCGGAGTCTTCTTTTCCAAATGGCCGCTGATGGGAGCCTTTCCGTCGTTGAGCGGGTGCTCCATCAGGTTGGCAAAGCGGTCGAAGAGAAGCTCCGTATCCAGCGGGCCGCCGTTGGCTTCCGGATGGAACTGGACGGAGAACCAGGGCATGCTCTCGTGCTCCATGCCTTCGTTGGAACCGTCATTCATGTTTACCAGAAGAGGCTTCCAGCCTTCCGGCAGGGAGTCGTTGGCAATGGCGTAGCCGTGGTTCTGGCTGGTGATGAAGCACTCGGTGGTGCCGTTCAGGCGCACCGGTTGGTTGTGGCCGCGATGGCCGTATTTCAGTTTATAGACGCGTGCACCGGCGGCAATACCCAGCAGCTGGTTACCCAGGCAAATACCCATGATGGGCTTGACGGGGCGCCCTTCGGCGGCGGCTTTCAGGCCGTCGGCCATTACTTTTCTGAGGATGGCCACGGTTTCCTGGCACTGCTCCGGGTTACCGGGACCGTTGCTCAGGAAAAGGCCGTCATACTCCATGCCGGTATAGTCGTAGTTCCACGGGACGCGGATTACTTCCAGGTTTCTGGACAGAAGGCAACGGATAATATTGTACTTGCAGCCGCAGTCCACCAGCACCACCTTCTTTTTGGGTGCCTGGGCGGGGAGGTAATGAATGACCTCCTTGCAGGAAACTTCGGCCACGAAGTTGTGGTCTTCGTAAGTATCTATCCCGGTCTGGTCCGTCTGGCCTTCCATTACAATGCGTCCCCGCATCACGCCCTTTTCCCGAAGGGCCTTGGTGAGAGCGCGGGTGTCGATGCCCGTGATGGCGGGGATGTCTTCCCGCTTCAGCCAGGCTTCCAGGTTTTCCTCCGCATTCCAGTGGCTGTAGGCGCTGCTGTAATCGGCCACCACCAGTGCGCGGGCATAGATATGGCTGCCTTCAAAGTGCTCTTCCAGGCCATCTTCTTCTTTCCGGTGCGGCGGTACGCCGTAATTGCCGATGAGCGGGAAGGTGGAAACCAGGATCTGCCCCGCATAGGAAGGGTCGGTCAGGCTTTCCGGATAACCCGTCATAGCCGTATTGAACACCACTTCCCCCGAAGTGTTCCGGAGGCTTCCGAACGCGGTTCCTTCAAAACGGGAACCGTCTTCCAGTATCAATGTTGCTTTCATACACAAAAAAAGCCGGTTCCTCCAACAGGGAGAACCGGTATGATATGGGATATTACAGATGTCAATGCAACGATGTCCGGCCGGGCGGACATAAGGACACAAAAAGGGCTCTTTGTTACACTACTCACGGACTGCAAAGTTAGAGAAAAAATCGGAGATAGCGAGAAAAAATTTCAGATTTTTTCCACTAAATTTGTAACAGGTAAAACCTATGATTAATAACCGAGTCCCAACCCTATGAAGAGAATCCTTCTCCTGGCGCTCCTGGCCCTTTCCTGCGGCCGGAATGCCGACGAAGACCTCCCCCTGGCCGTGGCCCACAGAGGCTGCTGGCTCAAGGATGGAGAAGAGTTTTACATCAACGAGAACTGCCCTGCAGGGGTTTGGATGGCCGCCCAATACGGCTACCCGGCCATCGAATGCGACGTCAAGTACACCCGGGACAGCGTGATGGTCCTCATGCACGACGGCACCATCAACCGCACCATGCGCAACGCTTCCGATTATTCTCGTATCAGTGAGCCCGTGCGGGTCTCCGACTGCACCTTCGAGGAACTGAGGACCCGGTACGTGCTGTCCTCAACGAACCCTTCGCTCCGGATTCCCATCCCTACCCTCCGGGAGGAACTGGAGGCCTGTCGCGAAGCCGGCATCATCCCCATGCTTCACAGTTCCGTTGTGGAGTCCTACCAGCTGGCTCATGAAATCCTGGGAGACAACTTTATAGCCTTCGACGCCAATGAAGCAGCCGTCAGCCAAGCCAGGAACTATTCTTCCTGCCTCATTCTCCTGGACCCCGGCAAGGACGACGCCCCCGCCACCATCCAGAGACTGGAAAAGATAGGAGGCCGATGCGGCATGAGCACCATGAATTACAAGATGCTGGACGCCGGCTACATCCAGGCCGTCAAGGACGCGGGATTCGAGGTCCAGGCCTCTATCTTCCCGGCGCCCCACGAGCAGCGCGCCCTTACGGACGGAGTCACCATAGAACTGTCCGATTTCTACTGGCACCAGACGGAGGGCCGGAAACCCGTCGCCTCCCTGAAGGAGAAAATGGACTTGAAAGAAGGAGAAAACTTCGATTGGACCATGAAAGCCCCGGAGTTCTCGGCCGTAACCATGGATCTGGTGTTTACCGGCACGCTGGAAATAACCCTCTGCGGCAAAACCTACACCCTGTCGCATGAGGAAACGGGCAAGGAGCGTTTCGGCCTCCGGCTCTTCAAGTCCAACCCGGAAGTATTGCTGAAGGCCCTTTCGGCCACTCAAATCAAGTCCCTGAATATCAACCTGTATGAATGCCGAAACTAAACGCTAGCGCGTTTTAAAGTCGAAGCGGATATCCACGGGGATATTCTCCAGGCCAAGGTTTCGGAGATCTGCCTTGTAGTCCTCGCTACGCTTGGAGTACTTCTGTTCGAATTCCTGGGCGAAGGCCCGGTTGCCGGTGGCCTGGGTCTCCAGCACAAGTGCCGTGAGGTCGTTCAAGGCCTGCTGCATCTTCACATAATCTAACGCATACTTTCCGGAAGCTTTGCGCTCGAAAGCGCCGGCTTCGTGAAGATAGTTGTAGATGATGGTGTTGGCGCGGCCCAGGGCAGAGGCTTCCCCGAAGCGCTCGGCACGCACCAGCGTTGCAAAGAAGGTGGTAAGGGCGTCTTCCTTGGTGAACAGATGAGGGATGTTATAGTGGTCCTGCAACTGGCAAACCAGGATGACACCGGCCGCCAGCGTCTTCACCTCCTCAAAAGTCAGGGCCTCGTTGCCCAGGGCCTGCTCCACGCAGCCCAGGCCGTTCACTGTTTCCTTGACGCCCAGGCCGTGAGCCACCTCGCGGAACACGACATTCCAGTAGAAGGCGTCGGAAGACAGGTGCATGGCATCGTCCGAAGTCAGGAGCACCTTGCCGGAAGGGACGACGATGCTGTTGAACTTGGCACGGATTACATTCTCCAACAAGATGGTACGGCTGCCCTTGTCCCGCTGGACATCGGTGTCGAAGGGAAGGTTCAGGGCCATCACCTTGATGCCAGCGTTGGCCTTTCCAGCATAATACAGGGCATCGCAGGAGAAAATGTTGGAACCGGTTCCAGGCTGGAAGGTCTTGTAGGCGGGATTGCCGGGCAGTTCTTCCTGGAACTCGCCGATACGGGAGACATACTGCATCAGTTCGGCGGTCCTGTCCTCGTTTTTCAGGAGCACAAACGCCTCGTAGGAGCGCTTCAGGCCCAAGAGTTGGTCGTCGGCGGTCTCGTTAGGGCCTATGACAAGGTCCATCTTGCTGTCGTCCATATTCAGCCAGGCAAGGCCGCTCTCATAGTAGTTGTCGCTCTTCAGGGCGTCGGCCTTCTTGAGCAGGTATTCCCGCACGCTAGGCTTGATGGTGATGTCGGCCGCGGCTGTCAGGTAATGGGCAATCTTGCCGATATGCTCACGATAGGCGTCGTGGTACCACACGGCCCGCAGAGAACCGTCTTCGGCGCGGCGGATCATGGTATAAGGGCTCAGCTTGTCCGGGTCGTCCCAGGCTTCAAACTCTTCCTCCGTCATATCGGCCGGATAAAAACCGGCACCGGGAAGACGGTCGGCATAACCGTCAACGAAAGATTTCCCGTCTGTACGGTCCCAGGGGCCGTAGTTAATTTCGGCAAAGGTTTTCTGCACAGGGTCGGAAAGGCTGCCCAGAAGGGCGTCCTTGTCGCCGAAATACTGTTCCCAGTAAATGGCGTCCACCTCGTCGGCGGCAAATCGGTACAAGTTAAGTACCTCTTTCCCGTTGTCGGAAATACCGCTGAGGTTCGGAGTATCAATGGTTACAAGGGCATAATCGGCCACCTTTCTGGTAAGGGGGGATTTGGGAGCATTGTTGCAGGCACACACGGCTGCAACGCCCAGGATAGCAAGAAGATAATTCTGTTTCATATGGTTAATTCTCTATAATCGTCGTTACACAATACCCAGGGTCCTTGCACCCATCAGGATCAGATATCCCAGCACCATGCTTATGACACCCATGATGGCACCCATCTTGGCCATGTCTTTCTGCTGCACCAGGTTGGTGGCGTAGGCCAGGGCATTGGGCGGGGTGGAGATGGGCAGGATCATGGCGCTGCTGGAAGCGATGGCCACGCCTATGAGAACGGTCGTGGAACCGCCGATAACCGCGAGTTTGTCACCCATTGCCGTGCAGACCACCACCAGAATGGGCATGATGAGCGCCGCCGTGGCCGAATGGGAAATCAGGTTGGAAAGTCCGTAGCAGATGAGTCCGGACAGGACCAGGATCAGGATGGGAGAGAATTCGCCGAAGGGAATGGCCTTGATGAAGAGGGCCGCCAGTCCGGAACCGTTCATGGCATAACCCAGGGCAAAACCGCCCGCGACCATCCAGATGACCGACCAGTTGATTTCCTCCAGGTCGTATTTGGAGATGATTCCGGCCATAGCGAACACCGCAAAGGGAATCAGGGCCACCGTGTAGGTATTGATTCCGGTAACGGTATCCATCATCCAGAGGAGGATGGTGACCGCCATGGTCACAATCACCAGGGTGGTTTTCCCGCCACGCTTCATTTCACCGTCTATCTTGAGCTCGATGGTCTTCTGGGTGAAAGGGAAGATCTTTTTGAGAATGATCCAGGCAATCACAATGGCAATGACCACCATCGGCACCATGAAAAGCATCCACTGGCCGAAGCCGATGCCCATGTTAAGGCCATCCGGGTCGTTCAGGTATTTAAGGGCGATGGTGTTGGGGGGCGTGCCGATGGGGGTTCCCATCCCGCCCAGGTTGGCGGCGATGGGGATGCTCAGCGCCATGGCAATCCTTCCCTTACCGGCCTCCGGAAGTTGCTTGAACACGGGCGTAAGGAAAGTGAGCATCATGGCCGTGGTGGCCGTGTTGCTTATGAACATGGAGAAGAGGGCCGTCACCAGCATGAAACCCAGCAGGATGTTCTCGCTCTTCTTTCCGAACGGGGTGAGCAGCACCCGGGCAAGGTATACGTCCAGGCCTGTCTTGGTGGTTGCAATGGCCAGCACGAAGCCGCCGATGAAAAGCATCACCACGGGATCGGCAAAACTGGCCATCACCTGCTTGTAGCTCAGGAGATGGCTGGCCGATTCCGGATTGCACAGCCACTTGATGCCGGAATCCGATGCGAACAGCAGCAGAAGCACCATGATGGAGACCGAGGTGGCCCAGGCCGGAACCAGTTCCATTACCCACATGAGCGTAGCGTAGATGAAAATGGCAATAATCCTTTGCTGAACCTGAGTCAGGCCCTCCATTCCGAAGGTTTCCGTCGGCAGGAACCACACCACCAGGAAGACGATGGCGACGAAAAGGTAACCGAGGGTTTTCTTCTTCCAATTCCCCGGGTTGAAATATTTGTTTTGACGCAACTTGTGCATCTCTTCTACCAGATTGAAACCTACGAAACTTTTGAACATAGTACAGTGCTGTTTATTGTTACGGCGGCAAAGGTAGACAGATTATCGGCCCCTTTTTATTGATGAATATGGTTTGTTTCGATAGAATTATTAGGCAATATCGATAAATAAAGCTATCTTTGTGAGTAAGAAGCCTATTATTATGGAGTTACGTCAACTGAAATATTTTGTAGAAGTGGGGCGGCTCAAGAGCTATTCCCTGGCCTCCAAGTCTTTGTACATCACGCAGAGTACCATTTCCCAGCAAATCCGGAAGCTGGAGGAGGAACTTGGAGTGGAACTGCTCACCCGTGACACCCGCCACGTGGCCCTAAGCGACTATGGGGAGCAGTTTCTCCCACATGCCGTCAAGATATTGGAGGAAGCAGAGGTCTGTGCCGACAAAATCCGGGATGTGAAGAATCTGCACACGGGCACCCTGAGCGTAGGTTCCACCTATTCCTTCAGCCCTTTACTTATCAGGTCTATCCTGGATTTCTACAGGCAGTTTCCGCATGTCCGTCTCCGCCTGGTCAGCGCATCCTGGGCCGAACTGCAGCAGAAACTGCTGGACAGGGAACTGGATATCGCCCTGGCATACAAGTCCTCCATCAGCGACGACAGAATTGATTCCAAGCTTCTTTTCGACAACAGACTATGCCTGATCGGCCGGAAAGATGAACTCAGAGACTGCGAAAGCCCTGTTCCTGTAGGTGCTTTGGGCCGATATCCCCTTGCCCTGCCTTTCAAGGGATTGCAGGCCCGCGATATGCTGGAATCCGTTTTGTTTGCACATGACGTAGACCTGGACATCCGGCTGGAAAACAACAGCATCCACGCCATTCTGGATTTGGTACGCTCCAGTCCCCTGCTTACCATCCTCTCAGGCGAAGCGGTTCAGGACATCCCGGAACTGACGGCCATCCCCATCGACCACCCGGAAAGCCGGATGCTGGGCTGCTACCATTGCCTCAAAGGGACATATAAGAAGAAGTCAACAGAGGCGTTTATTAACATCCTCACGGAGAACAACCGTTTCATACGCCTTGTCGGTTAACGGGATAATTTGTATTTTTACCAGACAAACACTGGACTAATGAACCACTCTCCACTTACATCGCTCCTTATAGGAGGACTCCTGCTGGCATCCATTTCGCCGTGCAAGGCCGATAATCATTCCCTGGACGGCTCCTGGACGCTGGATTACTGGGAGCAGGGCAGAACGGCCGTCACTTCCCCGGACGGGATGACAGGAATCCGTTACAATACCATCCCGGCCACCGTACCGGGCAACGTGGAACTGGATTTACTGGCCGCCGGCCTTATTGAAGAACCGGAAATCGGGAGCAACGTGTATCTTCTTCGCCCGTATGAGGGATACCAATGGCGGTACAGCCGGCATTTCAAAAGCCCGGATTTTGCTAAGGAGGATGATTTATACCTGCATTTCGGCGGAATAGACTGCTTTGCCGACGTCTACCTCAACGGAATCCACGTGGGAAGTGCATCCAACATGCTTATTGAGCACCGCTTCGATGTTAGTGAGGCGCTGGCCGCTCCCGGTGGGGACAATCTCCTGGAGGTTTACATCCGTTCCTCCGTGCTGGAAGGCAGGAAGAGTGTTCCCCCTACCATCAGCCTCAATTTCGCGCAGCCCGAATCGGTCTTTGCCAGAAGAGCGCCCCATACCTACGGCTGGGATATCATGCCCAGGCTGGTAAGTGCCGGACTTTGGAGAAGTGTTTCCCTCGAGGTCAAGCCGCCGGTGCACATAGTAGACGCGCACTGGTACACCAATGCTATAGACCTTGACGCCCGTACCGCCTCGGTATACCTGGATTACACCATCACCCTGCCCACCAGGTACCAGAACGGGAGAATGAAGGCCGAAGTCATAATAAGCAAGGACGGCAAGGACAAAGTGCGTTACACGAAGAAGATCTATACGCACGCCATAAGGGAGAAGATCAGCGTGGAAGATGTGGAATTCTGGTGGCCCAGGGGATATGGAGCCCCCGCCCTCTACGACGTTACCCTCAGAATATTGAGGGAAGACGGAAAGGAGGTGGATTCCTGCCACAAGCGCCTGGGAATCAGAACAGTAGAATTAGAGAGAACCACTACCAACACGGAAGACAATCCCGGAAAACTCTGCTTTATTGTCAACGGCGAGCGAATCTATGTCCACGGCAGCAACTGGACGCCGATGGACGCCCTCCACAGCCGCGACCCTCAGCATCTGGAGAAGGCCTTCGGCATAGTCACGGACCTTAACTGCAACATGCTCCGTTGCTGGGGCGGCAATGTTTACGAAGACCATGCGTTCTTCGACCTTTGCGATGAAAACGGCGTCATGGTGTGGCAGGACTTCGCCATGGGCTGCACCCAGTATCCGCAGGACCTGGACTTCCAGAAGACCATCCTGGAGGAAGTCCGTTCGATAGTGGTTAAATTGCGCACGCATCCCTCCATCGTTCTTTGGGCCGGCAACAACGAGAACGACCAGGCCCTCACCTGGTCCCTTAAGAATTTCATGATAGACCCCAACCGGGATGTCATCAGCCGCGAGGTTATCCCCCATGCCCTTTACGAGTGCGACCCTACCAGGCCCTATCTGCCCAGTTCGCCGTACTACAGCGAAGAAGTCTATGCCCTGGGCAACCAGACCCGCTTCATGCCGGAAGACCATCTCTGGGGACCCAGAGGCTATTACAAGGCGCCCTTCTACACCGAAGCCAAATGCCTTTTCGCCAGCGAGATAGGGTATCACGGAATGCCCAACCGCGAGAGCCTGGAAAAGATGTTCCCCAAGGAATCGGTCTATCCCTGGAGCGACGTCAAGGAGCGCCGCTGGAAAGAAGACTGGCTCACCAAGGCCGTCAGGATCTTCGGCGAACAAGGCTATACTCCCGACAGGAATAACCTGATGATCAACCAGGTACGGCTTCTCTTCGGCGAGGTTCCTACTGATCTGGACGATTTCATCTTCGCCTCCCAGAGCGTGCAGGCCGAGGCCATGAAGTATTTCATCGAAATGTTCCGCGGCCGCAAGTTCGCTCCCAATACGGGAATGCTGTGGTGGAACATCCGGGACGGCTGGCCGCTCATCTCAGATGCCATAGTGGACTGGTACAACAGCCCCAAGATGGCTTACTATTTCATCCGCAATGCCCAGAAGGACGTGTGCGCGCTGATTAACGACCCCGTGGACGGGGCCTGCCCCCTGATTGTCACCAACGATACCAGAGAGCCTGCTAAGGGCACCGTCACGGTAACGGATGTCAAGAGCGGCAAGGTTGTGTTCAAGGGAAAATACAGCGTGGAAGCCAATGGCCGGGTCATAATGGCCAGGCTCCCGTTGCCTTCAGGCCAAGGAATCCTGAAGATTGATTACACAGGTAGGGGTGGCGAGAAGCTTAAGAACCACTATCTGTACGGCGAAGCGCCCTTCAACCTCAAGGAGTACAGAGCCCTCTTGAAGAAAACATTCTAACAAAAAAGCCCTTCGGAAATCCGAAGGGCTTTTTGTGACTCCAACAGGACTCAAACCTGTAACCTTTTGATCCGTAGTCAAATGCTCTATTCAATTGAGCTATGGAGCCAGTTAGTCGGCCAATTAATTAGGCCTCCTTATTTTCAGCAGCGTAGACTTTCTCGCGGATGCGGGCCTTCTTACCGGTGAGGTCGCGGAGGTAGAAGATACGGGCGCGGCGAACCTTGCCATACTTGTTAACCTCGATGCTGTCAATGAACGGGCTCTGGAAGGGGAAAATCCTCTCAACACCAACGCCACTGGCCATTTTGCGGACGGTGAAAGTTTTGGTGAACGGGTCCATACCACTGATCTGGATCACGACACCGCGGAACTTCTGAAGTCTCTCCTTATCACCTTCCTTGATTCTGTAGGTCACGGTGATGGTGTCACCGGCCTTGAACTCAGGGTAGGAAGCAACTTTCTCATTCTGGAAAGCCTGCTCTGCAACTTTAATCAAATCCATAATTTCTTCTTAATCCTTTGTGCAACATTGCGGTTTGGCTCCTGACAAGAGGTTGCGTTAATTTTGGGACTGCAAAGATACAATCTTTTTGAAAAATCCCAAAACTTTTTCGGGAAAATTTAGAAAATATTTTTCACTTTGTCGAAGGTAGCCTTGTCTTCGCGGGTAAGATCCGGCTGGAAAGAGGAGCTGCTACGCATGCTTTCCAGGGCGTCCTTCTCACTCTTGGACAACTTGTGGGGCACCCACACCTGGAACTTGACATACAGGTCACCGGTTCCGCGGCCGTAACCCTGCACGCTGGGAAGGCCCTTTCCGCGCAACTTGACCACAGTGCCGCTCTGGGTACCCGGCTCCACCTTTACTTTATAGCTGCCGTCCAGGCAAGGGACCGAAATCTCGCAGCCCAGCATGGCGTCCATCACGGAAATGATGCGGGTATAGAAGAGGTTATTGCCTTCACGCTGCAGCTGAGGGTGCGGTATCTCGTTGATAACCAGCAGGAGGTCTCCGTTGGTTCCGCCATGAGGAGCTGCGTGTCCCTCTCCCCTTACGGTAATCTGCATGCCGTCCTCTACGCCGGCAGGGATGCGCACGCGCACCATTTCCCGCTTGCGCTCCAGACCGGTGCCGTTGCAACGGCGGCAGGGATTGGTGATTATCTTGCCTTCGCCCTGGCATTGGGGGCAAGTGCCGATGGTATAACCTACGCCGAAGAGGCTGCGCGTCTGCTGGCGAACCCGGCCCTGGCCACCGCAGGTGGGGCAGGTTTTGATATCGGCCTCGCTCTTGGCGCCCTTTCCGTTACAATCCGGGCAGGGACGGGCGCGCTCCAGGGAAATCTCTTTTTCGCAGCCGTTGGCTATTTCTTCCAGGGTGAGCTTGACGCTGGTACGGATGTCGCGGCCTCTCACTACACGTTGGCCTGCATCCTGGGCCCCAAAACCGCCGAAACCGCTGCCGCCGAAGCCGCCGAAATCGAAGCCGAAGCTGCCGCCGAAGATATTGCGGAGGAAATCGTTGATGTCCATACCGCCAAAGTCGAAGCCTCCGGCGCCGCCGCCCATCTGCTCGGCCGCGAAGCCGAACTGGTCGTACTTGGCGCGCTTGTCCGGATCACTGAGGATGGAATACGCCTCGGCCGCTTCCTTGAAGTTTTCTTCGGCCGTTTTCTTCTCTGCATCGGAGCCGTTTACCCAACGGTCAGGATGCCATTTGAGCGCCAACTTGCGGTAGGCGCTCTTAATCTCGTCTGCGGAAGCCTTTTTGTCTACTCCCAGAACTTCGTAGTAATCTCTTTTTGCCATAGCTTAAGCTCCCACAACAACTTTAGCATACCGGAGCACCTTGTCTCCCAGGGTGTAACCGGTCTGCACCACGTCTATCACCTTGCCTTTCAAATCCTCGGACGGAGCCGGGAATGTGGTGACGGCCTCATGCAACTCGGTGTCGAAATCGGCCCCTTTGGCCTCGATTCTCTCCAAACCCTTCCCTTTCAGGTAGGCCGTAAGTTTTCCGAAAATCATCTGGGTCCCTTCCTTCGCGGCCTCGCTGTCAGTGCTCTTTTCCAGGGAGGCGAGGGCAATCTCGCAGTCGTCCAGGATGGGAAGGAGGCCCTTGATGGTGTCGGCCGATGCCGAGCTCACCAGAGCCAGCTTCTCCTCTGCCGTACGGCGGCGGAAGGTGTCAAATTCAGCCATCAGGCGGAGGTAATCGGCCTTGGCATCGGCAGCCTTCTTTTCGGCCTCTTCGGCCTTCTTTTCGGCAGCCTCTGTTGCCTCGCGGGCCTCTTCCAACTGTTCGTTCAATCCCTCGATGCGGGCCTCCAGAGCAGCCAGCTTCTTTCCGTCTATAGCTTCTTCTATATTCTTTTTCTTCTTATCTGCCATGATACAATGGATGTTTCGGCCCTTTTCCTATCAAAATGCCTGCCAGCGGTGCCGGTCTGCCATTCTGTCAGTCCAGGGCCTACATCCACCTACCACGACACCCGTATCATGGTGATTTCAATGACGATTTCTTCCTGGGGAATCAAATCCAGAAGGGTCAGTTCCCGCGGCCAGTTCTGACGCCTGGCCTTTTTGTTTTTCTTTTTCATCTTGCATTAGTTGAGAGGTTTGTGAAAATAAGGTATTCCGTTTTCGCGGAACAGGGATGCCGACGAGGCCATGGGGAGGTAAAAACCCTCCGAATCCTGCTGCAGCCAGATGGCAAACGCCACCAGGGGATCCGGTTCTTCCCGGTGGAACCAGACGCCCATCACGCTGATACAGGTGAGGTTGGGCGCCATGCTTTCCAACAGATGGAAAATGGCACTCATTCCCCGCCGGTAATGTTCCGGAAGTTCTACAGGATCCTGACCGGCGGGCAGCCCGTCCAAATGGAAAGTTTCACCGTCGTAATGGAGGCGGACATGGGCCTCGTTCATGGGATAAAGGTAATCGTTAAACTGTGTCATAGCTCTTTTTTTCTGCAAGATACGGCACCCGCAGGGCAAACGCCGCATTTTGGCAAGGCTTGCCAAAATTTGTTTTTTTGGAAAAAAGTCCCGGAATACGTAACTTTGGTATATGAAAAAACTGATGACCTTTCTGGCAGGAGCTCTTTTGTCCTGCGTGCTGTTGAATGCCCAGCAATTCGATGTATTAGATAAGGTGAACGCCGATATCCGCAAGGTTTACGGCATGGAAGGGCCTCACCGCCTGGACGAGTTCGGAACCGTAAGCAAGGCTCCCGCGGGATACAAGCCCTTCTATATCAGCCACTATGGCCGTCACGGCTCCCGCTACGCCTGGAACCCGGAAACCTATACCCTGCTTCACGAGGTTTTCCAGAAGGCCGCCGAAAAGGAGGTCCTCACCCCGTACGGAAAGGAGTTTGCGAAGAAATACGAAGATTTCTACATGGAACCCTGGATTAACACCGGCGACCTGGTTCCGCTGGGGTACGACCAGCATCTGGCCATCGGCACCTTTGTGATACAGCAGTTCCCCCAGGTGTTCAAGGGACGCAAGAAAGTGGATGCCCTTTCCTCCACCGGACAGCGCTGCATCGTGAGCATGGGCGCCTTCAACACGGGTCTGATGAGCGGCAATCCCAAACTGCAGGTCCGCATGCAGTCGGACCACATGGGCATGGGCATCATAGCCCCGCCCAGTGCTCCCAGGGCCATTCGCAAGCGCTTCAAGGGGCAGGACCAGGAAGTGAAGATGGAGAAGGTGGAAGATTTCTTCGCCCGCACCTGCGAGCCTCAGGCCATCCTGGACAAGCTGTTCACGGACAGCAGTTTCCTCACTGATTTCGAGGGCGGATCCGCCACCTTTATAAGCGAACTGTGGGAACTGATGTGCGGCTATCACAATTATGAAAAGGAGCCCCTCTTCGACGATCTCCTCACCCAGGAACAGCGCCTGAAATTCTGGGAAGCGTCCAACTACTACTCTTTCTATACGGACATCACCTCCCGCTACGGCGTCATTCCCCTGCTGAAAGATATCATGGACAAGGCCGAGGCTTCCTTCGCCGACCCCAACCGTGCCGCCCACCTGCGCTTCGGCCACGACTACATTCTGGAAGGCCTTGCCACTCTTCTAAATATCAACGGCATGGGAACCATCCCCGCCACGCCCGAAGAAGCCAAATACTGGTTCCAGAGCTACAACATCCCCATGGCCGGAACACTCCTCTTTGTATTCTACAAGAACAAAAAGAACGATATTCTCTTCAAAGTGCTGCTGAACGAGAACGAAGCCACCCTGCCGGACCTCACCCCCGTGGAGGGCGTGTATTACCGCTGGAATGACTTCCGTTCATGGGCCCTGGATATCCTCAAGGCCCATCCTGAGATTTAAGAATCTATTCTGATTTGGTGACAATGGCCGTCATCCCCGGCATCAGGTGGGGATGAGGCTGGAGCGTTGCCTCCAGATGAACCATGCCGTTCTTTTCAACTACGGGGCTGATGGCCGATACCTCGGCTTCGTGCACCTCGGTAGGATACGCCACGGAAATCACCTGGATTCCGGCCCCCTTCTGGAACTTGGGGAGTTCGTTCTCCAATACGTCAAAGCAAACTTTCAGATGCTCGGTGTCCACAATATAGAAGAGCGGAACACCGGGAGTGGCGGCGCTGTACAGCGTGGCCTCAATGCGGCTCACGGCGCCTGTGACGGGAGCGGTTATGGTGCAATAGCTGAGCTCGTGCTCCAATTGCTGGAGGGACGCCAGGGCGGTATTGTAACCGCTGTTGATGCGGGCCTGCCGCTTGATGTCTTCGGGAGCCTTGTCCAGTTCCTGACGCTTGTAGCCCTGGCCCATCAGGATGGCCTGGTACTGATACTCGGCCTTTTCCAGTTCGGCCTTGTTGCGGGCAATCTTGTCGTTCAGGACCACCTGGCTGAGCCGGGCGACCACCTCGCCCTTGCGCACGCGCTGCCCAAGGACTATGTCAAAGCCCACGATCTGCTCGTTGATACGGCTGTACACGGGCACTTCGGTGACCGCCTCTATGGTTCCCTTGCTGGAGAATCCTTCGGCCGCAATGGCGCGCTGGAGGCTCTGGTTCTGCACGGCGGGGGCTTCGGCCTGCTCCGTGCCGGCGGCCGGTTCTTCCTGGGGTACTGCCGGGGCCGATGAACGGGAATGACAGGCGGTTATAGCGATGAGGACGGTGAGGGCAAGAAACCTATTCATGCTGCGTAAGGGTTAATAAGTGGTAATAGGTGGTCCAGTAGTTGGCCAGCGCCGTAAGATGCTGATTGTAAGCGTTATCTCTACGGCTTTGGGAAAGGGAGTACGTGTTGATGTCGCAGAGGCCGTTGGCATAGTTCTCCGCCGTGAGTTCAAACACTTCATCGGCCAGGGTGACCGCCTCGGCGGTGCGGGAGAGAAGCTGCTCATGGGAACGGAGGTTGTCCAGGGTGGTGAGCACATCCTCGGAGAGGGAACGCTCCACTTCCTTCATGGCCTGTTCCTCGCGCTGTCTCCAGGCCATGGCGGCGGCGTGACCTTTCCGGGCGGCTCCGTGGTCTATGAGCGGGATGCTCAGGGTGACAGCGCCCACCATGTAGAGTTGCGGATCCTTGAAGGTCCCGAAGAAGTTGGAGTGCAGCTGCTGCATGCCGATGTTCAGGTCTACGCCCACTTTGGCGCCCCGCTCCTTCCGGGCTTTCTCCTGCTGCTGCAGAGCCTCGGTGAGCGCCACCTCCTGCTGCTGCAGGGCGGGACTGCTGCTGCGGGCCATCTCCAGCGCATCCTCGTTGGTCATGGGGACTCCCCGGGAAAGGGTGGGCACGGTGAGGCGGCTGCCGGCCGGCAACACGTCGGTGCGCAGATACGCCGCCAGCGATTCGCGGGCCAGCTGTTCCTCGTTACGGGCCGACAGGAGGGCATTGGCGGCATTGAGCCGCTGCAGTTCCAGGGAACGGAGTTCGGCCAGCGTCACCATGGCAATGCCGGCTTTCTCCCTGGCTATGGCATAGAGGGTATCGGCCGTCTGCTTGTTGCGCTCGCACATGTCCAGCATACCCTGGGCACAGGCCAGGCGGAAGAACCGCCGGGTGGCTTCCTCGGCAATGAGATGAAGCTGGTAGTTAAGCTGCTTGCGGGCGGCTTCCATCCGTTTTTCCTCGACGGCCTTCTCCCAGCGGTAAGGGTTGTACCCCAGCAGAGACTGCTCATAGCCTAAAACCAGAGGCACCGTCACGAATTCGCGGGGCATGTCCCGCTGGTCTCCCCTGAAATACTCGCTCCAAAGGGCGTGGCTGCCCACATAGGCATCGCCTCCCAGCCCCAGGACTTTCTGCGTAAGCTGCAGCTGGGCCGACGTGGAGAAACGGTTGAAGTTGCGGATGTACACGTAATCCCGCCCGGGATCCGTGACCACCTTCATATAATTGGGCTTGAAGCGAAGCTCCAGCTGTGGCTTTCTGAGGGCCTCGAACTGTGCGTACTTCTGGGTGTAGAACTCGTATTCGTAGCGGCTCTGGAAGGCCGTGAGGGTGCTGTCCTGGGCCAGACGGATTACTTCGTCCAGGCTCTGGGCCGGACTGAGCAGCGGAAAAACGCAGAGGAAAAGGACTCCGATGACTATCTTTCTCATGCCGTCTGCCGTTTAATGATTTCACTGAAAAGACCGCCTTTGGCCAGGAGTTCCTCATAGCTGCCATCTTCGGCCACCTTGCCGCCGTCCAGGACAATAATGCGGTTGCAGTCCCGGATGGTGCTCATGCGGTGGGCGATGGTGATACGGGTACACTTCATCCTGGACAGGTTCTCCGTAATGATGTGCTGGCTGATGTTGTCCAGGGCCGACGTCGCCTCGTCCAGGAAGATGATCTTGGGCTTGCGGATAAGGGCGCGGGCCATCAGGATGCGCTGACGCTGGCCGCCGGAGACGCCCTGACCGTCGGCCGTTATATGGGTTTCCAGTCCTTGGGGCATGCCTTCTATGTCCTTGTCCAGGGCGGCCATGCGGGCGGCTTCCCACACGTCTTCGTCACTGAGCCAGGCATTGCCGAAGAGGATGTTGTCGCGGATGGTTCCTTCCACCAGCTGGCCATCCTGCAGGCAGATGCTTATGCAGTACTGGCGCAGGCTGGGTTTGCTTATATCGTCCAGGTTGTGCTCATCGTAGAAGATGGAACCGCTTTCGGCCTGTTCGAAGCCCAGCAGCAGGCGGATGAGCGTGGATTTTCCGCAGCCCGAAGGACCTACCAGGGCCACATAGTCTCCCGAGTGAATCTTGAGGTTCAGCCCGTTGAAGATGTACGGCATATCCTCCGCATAGCGGAACTTGAGGTTGTTGATGTCGATATTGCCGCTTATCTGCCGCAGCATCACAGTGCCGGCCTGGAGCTCGGATTCGGCCTCCAGGATAGGGCGGCAAAGGTTGATTTCCGGCGCCAGCTGCGCCACGTCCTTGGTAATCTGTTCAAACTGCTCCACCGCTCCCACGGCAATGGTAAGGACGCTGCAGTATGCGATATAGTCCGAAAGGCCCAGGCCGTAGTGCCAGGCAGCCAGCATGGTCACAATCATGGGCAGCAGGCGGGCGTTGTAGCTGAGCGCGTTACTGATGGTGAACATGGCCGGATAGCGGCTGCTGAAAGCGTCAGAGGGCTCGTAGGCCACCGCCCAGTGGCGGAAAGCACGGAGTTCGGCCCCGTTGGTGCGGATCTTCTGGGCGCCCGACACCAGATTGAAGATGAGACCCGTGAGCTTGGATGCGCTGGCGTTGGCCTGGTCCTGCACCGTAGATTTGTAATGGTACTGGATGTACACGGTAAACGCGTACAGGGCGATGACCAGGATACCGGTATACAGCAGCGGACCGCCGTAGGTGAAGAACTGGACGAACATAACCACCGTAAACACCATGGAGAGCACGGTGGAAATCATGTCCTGGGTAAGCTGGGTGAACAACCGCACCACCGACAGAACGCGGTTCGAGAGGTCTCCGGGGCCGTATTTCTTGAAGAAGGTGGTGGGCAGCATCAGAAGGCGCGTCATCAGCGGCGCCTGAAGGGCATATTCGGTCTTGTCCTTCATGCGCACCACCAGGAGGTTACGGGTAAGCTGGACTGTCACCAGGCCCACGGCGGCGCTGAACAGCAGTACCGCTATGGGAATTAGCTGGGCGTTGTCTCCGGAAGGGATAACCTCGTTGAACAGCACCTTGCACACATACGGGGTGAACATGGTCAGAAGCACCACGGCCAGGCAGGCCAGGAAGGCGAAAATGCCGTCGTAGATGCTCAGCTGCCGCAGGGCGTGGCCCATGAAGGAGCCGATGGAAAGCTTTTCGGAAGGAAGAGGATAGCAGAGGGAGAAGGCCTCCGGCTTCAGGAGGGCGTGATCCTTGCGGGCCCGGCAGTGCTGTCCGCTTCCGGGATGCACGAAGGAATAATCGGCAAAATGGGGCGAAAGGATGACAGGGGCGTCATCATCGGCCGTGAAGGCCAGGAGCTTGCCCGAACAGCGGCTCCACCACTTGCCTTCCAGCTGTACCTGACGGAAAAAGATATGCTGCCGGTAGAACTGCTCTTCCAATTGGTCTATGTCCAGAGGAATCTCCCGCTGCCGGGTCAGCTGCTCCCACATCTTGCGGTCTATCATTCCCCGGAAGATGTCGGCGGCACTGTTCAAGGCCTTTCTGTCGCCCTCTATGCGCTGGACCAGCTGTTCAAAGAATAGGTTGTTCATGGCTCAGGCATATTTCATCAGTTCTTTGTAAAGGCCTTCCTGCTGCATGAGCTCTTCGTGAGTTCCCTTCTGCAGCATCTGTCCGCGTTCCATCACGTAAATGCAGTCGCAGTCCCGGATGGTACTGAGACGGTGCGCAATGAGAATAAGGGTAATGCCCAGGCTGCCGATATGCTGCATCACCAGGTCTTCGGTCTTGGGATCCAGGGCCGATGTACCCTCGTCCATGATGAGGATGGTGGGATCTTTGGCCAGGGCGGTGGCAATCTCGATGCGCTGGCGCTGACCGCCGCTGAAATTCTTGCCGTTTTCCGTCAGCAGGGTCTGATAGGCGCCGGGGCGCTCCGCGATGTCCTGATGGATCTGGGCGTCGTGGGCGGCCATGACCATGGAGAAATCCTCGATGGATTCGTCCCACATCTTTATATTGTCGGCAATGGTGCCTTCAAATAGCGTAATATCCTGATTGACAACAGACAGTGAGTTATTCTTCACAGCGCGGTTCACCTTCTGCACGGGAATGCCGTCCAGCAACACTTCCCCTTCCCAGGGTTCGTACAGACCGGATATTAGTTTGGCAATGGTGCTTTTGCCGCAGCCGGAGAAGCCCACGAAGGCCACCCGTTCACCGGGCAGGATCTTGAGGGAGAAATTCCTGAGCACGGGAGGCTGGCTGCGGTCATATCCAAACGTAACGTTCCGCAGTTCCACTTCCCCGTTCAGCTTGGGCTGCTCGGGAAGCTGGTCCATGTCCGGAAGATCCAGGCTGTTCCCCTCCAGGCTGGCGTCCTCCACCTCTTCCAAGCGCTCCATGGCAGCATGGGAACGGTAGAGGAACTGGGCGGTGGTAATTCCGAAGTTAACGGGGTAGATAATGCTGGTAGCCAGGGCCTGGGAGGCCAGGAGCATACCGGGGGTAAGTTCTCCCCTCAGGATATACCATGCGCCCAGAATCAGGATGAGTGCGTTGCTCAGGTGCAGAACCAGCAGGGGTATCGAGCCAACTCCCATCATGCTGGAGTTGGTATGTACGCGCGCGTTGAGCGCCTTCACGAAAGAATCTTCCCACTGGCTGTAGAAGTTGTGCTCCCCGCCCATGGACTTGATGGTTTCCATGTTCTTGATGCCCGTCATGGTGACTCCCTGAAGCCGGGCATCCGTAACCTCAGAGCCCTTCGCCTTCTGCTTGAGCGTATTGGAAGTCGCACGCATCACCAGAACCAGGGCCACCATGGACACCACCACCACCAGACCCAGTTTCCAGCTGTAGGTAAGGAGCAGCCAGGCACAGATGAAAGGCCGCAGACACAGGACGGTGGCCGATGACACCTTGTCCATGGTGCGGGACACCGTCTTCATGCTGGTGTAGCGCGCCACCAGTTCTCCGGCGGTGTACTGGTTAACGCGGCTCATGGGAAGCCGCAGGAGACTGAGCACATAGCGGGAATTGGCCAGGATGTTCAGCTTGGAAAAATGCCTTCTGCGCACGGGGTTCATGAACAGCCAGACCACCAGCTCCATCACGAACAGGGCTATGTAGAAGAACATCATGGGGCCGAACCACTCGGGGTTCTTGCGGGTGATGATGTTGTCCGTATAAACCTGCTGGAAGAAGGGAGGCAGGATGTACGAGGCCAGGTCTACGATCAGGAGAAAGAAAGAGACGATGAAGAAGCCGGCACCGCCCTTCATGTAATGGAGGACGAGCGTCAACGTGGACTTGGAGTCCTTGCTCCCTTTGCTGGCTTTCATTATTCGGTACGGAGTTTAACGGAGCGGAAGCGGGTGCGGGCCCCTTCGAACAGGTACCGGAACATGCTCAGACGCCGGGTTTCGCTCATGATGGAGCAATAGGTGCCCACATTCATATTCACATCCTCCGGCTGGCCGAATGACCAGTCAAAGAGCGTGGGATCTTCGGGCGAAGGAAACAGTTCGATGTTCACCTGGTACATCAGTTTCCCAGGTTCCAGCAGACGGCTGGCCATATCCCCGCTCTTGAGGATCTGCCGCACCTGGCTGGCTTCCACGGGATAGCGGTCTATGCGGACAACCTTTCCCCGGACATAACCGATCTCATCCCTTTTTTCGTTCTCCGGCCACACCTGGGCGTTCATTCCTTCGCGAAGGTCCCGCTGGCCGGCGTTGTCAATGTAGGCGATGACCATGGCCCCCTGGGCGGACTGTCCGCTTTCGCCCACCACGCTCAGGATGGGCTCGAAGGCCTCGAAGGGTTCGTTGTCGGCCTTGGTGCTGATAACCGTTCCTTCCACTGTGCTGGTGAGGATGCTGTAGCTGTCCTCCATGGAAATGAGGGCTACCGACTGGCCGCGGGTGACGTGGTCCCCGCTGTGGACGAACAGGGTACGGACCATTCCCCGGTTGGGCAAGGACACATCCGTGGTGCCTTCCAGGGGGAATACTACGCCGCTGTAATAGACTTTGTCGGAAACGGTGCCCAGGAATCCCCATACTAGGAATGCCGCCAGAAGGAGCACCTCCGTGAGGACGAGCAGGTAAGTGGGCAGGGCCGTCACTTTCAGGACACTTCCGATCTGCTCGGGTGACTGAATGGACTGACTGCGGCTGTCAGATGAGAAAGGGTTTTGGTTAGCCATGCACAAATATAGTAAAAAATGTAATATTATTCGTAACTTTAGGGTCGCATTAAAACTGAGACCATGAAACAACTCATCGAATGTGTTCCCAACTATAGTGAGGGAAGGGATAAAGGTGTCATTGAGGCCATTGTAGCCGCCATCAGAACCGTAGAAGGAGTCCAGGTACTGGACGTAGACCCCGGGGAAGCTACCAACCGCACGGTGGTCACGTTTGTGGGAGAGCCCGAGCCCGTTTGCGAGGCCGCATTCCGCGGAGCCGCCAAGGCGCAGGAACTCATAGACATGCGCCAGCATCACGGGGCCCATCCCCGCAGCGGCGCCACGGACGTACTGCCCCTTATTCCGGTAGCCGGCATCACTCTGGAAGAGTGTGCGGCCCTGGCCAGAAAACTGGCCGAAAGGATGTACAAGGAACTGGGCATCCCCTGCTACTGCTACGAAGCCGCCGCCTTCAAGCCGGAGCGTAAGAACCTGGCCGTATGCCGCGAAGGAGAATATGAGGCTCTTCCGGAAAAAATGGCCGATCCGGCCCGCAAACCGGACTTCGGCGGCGTATGGGACCAGGTGGCCCAAAAATCCGGCGCCAGCAACGTGGGTGCCCGCGGCTTCCTGGTGGCCGTGAACTTCAACCTCAACACCACCAGCACCCGCCGCGCCATGGCCGTGGCCTTTGACGTGCGCGAAAAAGGCCGCAAGGCCCGCGAGGGCGGTTCCCTCACCGGCAAGCTCCTGAAGGACGCCGACGGCAACCAGATCTGGATTCCCGGCACCCTCAAGGGCTGCAAGGCCATCGGCTGGTACATAGACGAATACGGTATTGCCCAGGTGTCCATGAACATCACGGACATTGACGCCACTCCCCTGCATGTGGCCTACGAGGAAGTATCCCGCGCTGCAGCCGCCCGGGGCCTGAAGGTCACCGGGGCCGAGATTGTGGGCCTGGTTCCCAAACGCGTCCTGGTAGAGGCCGGCCAGTTCTATCTGGAAAAGCAGCAGCGTTCCCTGGGCGTGAGCGAAGAGGAAATAGTCAAGATTGCCGTCAAATCCATGTCCCTGGACGACCTCAAGCCCTTCAACCCCAAGGAAAAGGTAATCGAATACCTCATTGAAGGAGAGAAGAAGGGCCTGGCCCAGATGACGGTGGAAGGCTTCACCCGTGAGACGGCTTCCGAGTCCGCCGCCCCGGGTGGCGGGTCCATATCGGCCTGCATGGGAGCCTTCGGCGCCGCCCTGGCCACCATGGTAGCCAACCTGAGCGCCCACAAACGCGGCTGGGACGCCCGCTGGAAAGAGTTCTCCGACGTGGCCGAAAAGGGCCAGGTGCTGGTGAACGAACTGCTGGACCTCATTGACGAGGACACGGCCGCCTTCAACCGCATCATGGACTGCTTCTCCATGCCCAAGGGCACGGCCGAAGAGAAAGCCGCCCGGGCCGCCGCGCTGGAGCAGGCCACCCTCTACGCCGCCCAGGTGCCGCTCCGCACCATGGAAGCCGCCCTCAAGGCTCTGCCGTTGGCCCTCCAGATGGCCCAAAGCGGCAATCCTGCATCGGCCTCCGACGCCGGAGTAGCCGCCCTGGCCGCCGTAGCCGGCATCAAAGGTGCCCGCCTCAACGTGCGCATCAACTGCGCCGGCCTTCAGGACAAAACCCCTGCCCAGCCTCTACTGGCCCGTGCCGACGAGATTGTTTCCCAGGCCGAAGCTCTGGAGAAACAAGTTCTGGAAGAAGTTAATAACCACATAGAATTATAAAAAATGAGGTATATCTCTTCACAAACCCCTTCGCTTCGCTACAGCCCTCCCACCGCATAGCGGCGGGCCCCTCCCTCTAATAGCCGAGGGTGGCTAAGGTTTGTGAAGAGATATACCTCATTAGAGTATTTGATATGACATTCCAAGAAGAGATATTGCAAGGGATTCCGGCGGGACTGCCGGAGGCCAAGCCCTATGATTTGGAGATTAACCATGCTCCCAAGCGGAAGGATATCCTTACGGCGGAGCAGAAAGTGCTGGCGCTGAAGAACGCGCTTCGGTATTTCCCGAAAGAGTTGCATGAGGCGCTGGCGCCGGAATTTGCCGCTGAACTTAAGGCCTACGGGCGCATCTATATGTACCGGTATCGGCCTTCCTATAAGATGTATGCAAGGCCTGTGGACGAGTATCCGGCCAGGAGCCGGCAGGCGGCGGCCATCATGGCCATGATCCAGAACAACCTGGATCCCCGCGTGGCGCAGCATCCGCACGAGCTCATCATCTATGGCGGCAACGGGGCCATCTTCCAGAACTGGGCGCAGTACCGGCTGGTCATGCAATACCTGGCCACCATGACGGACGAGCAGACGCTGGTGATGTACTCCGGGCATCCGCTGGGCCTTTTCCCCAGCCACAAGGACGCCCCGCGCGTGATTGTGACCAACGGAATGGTCATCCCCAACTACTCCAAACCCGACGACTGGGAGCGCATGAACGCCCTGGGCGTCTCGCAATACGGCCAGATGACGGCCGGCAGCTACATGTACATCGGCCCCCAGGGCATTGTGCACGGCACCACCATCACGGTGATGAATGCAGCCCGCAAGCAGGGTGGAAGCCCTTCCGGAAAGCTCTTTGTAACGGCCGGTCTGGGCGGGATGTCGGGCGCTCAGCCCAAGGCCGGCAACATTGCCGGGGTGGTGAGCGTAACGGCCGAAATTAATCCCAAGGCCGCCGAAAAGCGCTATCAGCAAGGCTGGGTGGACGAACTGCATCCCAATCTGGACGAACTCATCCCCCGCATCCGGAAAGCCGTCGCGGCCAAGGAAGTGGTTTCCCTGGCATACGTAGGAAATGTGGTGGACCTGTGGGAACGCCTGGCGGCCGAACACATCCACGTGGACCTGGGCAGCGACCAGACCTCCCTCCACAACCCCTGGGCGGGCGGTTACTACCCCGTAGGCTACACCCTGGAACAGTCCAAGGAAATGATGGCCGACGACCCCGACGCCTTCCGCCTGGCCGTGCAGGAATCCCTCCGCAGGCAGGTGGCCGCCATCAACAAGCTGGCCGATGAAGGCATGTACTTCTTCGACTACGGCAACGCCTTCCTCCTGGAGAGTTCCCGTGCGGGGGCCGACGTCCTCCTTCCCGACGGCCGCTTCCGCTACCCGTCCTATGTGCAGGACATCATGGGACCGCTGTACTTCGACTATGGCTTCGGCCCCTTCCGCTGGGTATGCATGAGCGAAAAGCCCTCCGACCTGCAGAAGACCGACGAGATTGCCATGCGGGTTCTGGGCCAGATAGCCGCCCACTCCCCCGAAGAGATTGCCGGCCAGATGCGCGACAACATCCACTGGATAGAGGAAGCCGGCCGCAATAACCTGGTGGTGGGTTCCCAGGCCCGCATCCTGTATGCCGACTGCGAAGGCCGAACCCAGATTGCCCTGGCCTTCAACGAAGCCATCCGCAAGGGCGAACTGGAGGGCCCGGTGGTCCTGGGCCGCGACCATCACGACGTCTCCGGCACCGACTCCCCCTTCCGCGAAACCTCCAATATCTATGACGGCAGCCAGTTCTGTGCCGATATGGCCGTACAGAACGTCATCGGCGACGGCTTCCGCGGCGCCACGTGGGTATCCATCCACAACGGCGGTGGCGTGGGCTGGGGCGAGGTCATCAACGGCGGCTTCGGCATGGTGATAGACGGCTCCGAGGACAGCGCCCGTCACATTCGCGAAATGCTGTTCTGGGACGTGAACAACGGCATAGCCCGCCGCTCCTGGGCCCGCAACGCCGGAGCCCGCTTCGCCATAGAACGCGAAATGGCCCGCACCCCGCAACTGAAAGTAACCCTCCCTACTATCGCCGACGAAGACTTATTAAGAAAAACTATAAACCAATAGGAGATCCTTCGCTGCGCTCAGGATGACAATTGTCATTCTGAGGCCGAAGGCCGAAGAATCTGTATATGCATACAATATCAAAAGCTCATCTCTCCCTGGAGAGAGTAAAAGAAATCTTAGACAACAAGGAAAAACTGACACTATCACAGGAAGCCGTAGACGCCATTGTCAAATGCCGAGCCTACCTGGACCGCAAGATGGAAGACCTGGACCGCCCCATTTATGGCGTAACCACCGGCTTCGGATCGCTGTATAACGTTACCATCCCCAAGGAGGACCTGAGCCAGCTGCAGCACAACCTGGTGATGTCCCACGCCTGCGGCACCGGCGAGAAAGTGCGTCCGGAAATTGTGAAGCTCATGCTGCTCCTGAAGGTGCAGAACCTCTCCTACGGCCATTCCGGCGCCCAGCTGGTTACCGTGCAGCGCCTCATGGACATGTTCAACGAGGACGTGTTGCCCGTCGTTTACCAGCAGGGTTCCCTGGGCGCCTCCGGAGACCTTGCCCCCCTGGCGCACATGTGCCTGCCGCTCATCGGCATGGGTGAAGTCCTGTATAAAGGGGAAATCCGCCAGGCGGCCGATGTCTGGAAAGAAAAGGGCTGGGAGCCCATCACGCTCCAGTCCAAGGAAGGCCTGGCCCTTCTGAACGGCACCCAGTTCATGAGCGCCCACGCCATCTGGAGCATCCTCAAGAGCATGCGTCTGAGCCGCTGGGCCGACCTCATCGGCGCCATGTCCCTGGACGCCTACGACGGCCGCATCGAGCCCTTCCTGCCCCTCACACACCAGCTGCGCCCCCACACCGGACAAATCCTCACCGGAGAAAAGTTCATGGAAGTGCTGGAAGGCAGCGAACTTATCCGCCGCCCCAAGGAGCATGTACAGGACCCCTACAGCTTCCGCTGCATCCCGCAGGTGCACGGCGCCGTCAAGGACAATATCCTGTATGTCAAGTCCGTGATTGAGAACGAGATCAACTCGGCCACCGACAACCCCAACATCTTCCCCGACGAAGACATGGTGATATCGGCCGGTAACTTCCACGGCGAGCCCATTGCCATTCCCATGGATTCCCTGGCCATTGCCATGAGCGAACTGGCCAGCATTTCCGAGCGCCGTACGTACCAGCTTATCCATGGCCTCCGTGGCCTGCCCAAATACCTGGTCACCGAACCCGGTCTCAACAGCGGTTTCATGATTCCGCAGTACACCGCCGCCAGCATCGTATCCCAGAACAAAGGCCTGTGCTGGCCCGCCTCCTGCGACTCCATTCCGTCGTCCCAGGGCCAGGAAGACCACGTTTCCATGGGTTCCAACAGCGCCACCAAGCTGGTACGCGTGGTGGACAATGTGGAGACTGTGCTGGCCATCGAGCTCTTCAACGCCGCCCAGGCGCTGGAGTTCCGCCGGCCTCTCAAGTCCTCTCCCAAACTGGAACGCATCTTCGCCGACTACCGCCAGCTGGTCCCCTTCGTCCAAACCGACACCTACATGAGTCCCCTCATAGCCAAATCGGTAGACTTTATCAGGAATGAAAGTTATCTATAACATAGGTCTGCTGGCAGGCATCCAGCCCGAAGGCGTCCTCCGTGTAGAGGGAGCCGCGCAGGGCGAAACCGGCATGCTGGAAAATGCATGGCTGGCCATCGAGGACGGCCGGATCGTCGATTTTGGCACCGGAAGTCCTTCTTGTCATTCTGAGCGAAGCGAAGAATCTGTAGACGCAGCCGGAGGCCTCTTGATGCCGGGGTTTTGCGACAGCCATACACATGTGGTATATGCCGGGAGCCGGGACGGAGAGTTCCTGGACAAGATCAACGGCCTCAGTTATGAAGAGATCGCGGCGCGGGGCGGCGGCATCCTGAATTCGGCCGACCTGCTGCACAATACCTCCGAGGATGACCTGTATGCACAGTCGATACGCCGGGTGGAGGAGATGATGGCGAAGGGCACCGTAGCGCTGGAAATCAAGAGCGGTTATGGACTCAATCCGGCCGATGAACTCAAGATGCTGCGCGTGATCCGCCGCATCGGCCAAACGGTTCCCGCCACCGTCAAAAGCACCTTCCTGGGGGCTCATGCCGTGGGACGGGGCTATACCCATGAAGAGTATGTCCAGGCCGTGATTGACCTGATTCCGCAGGCTGCCGAATATGCCGATTTCGTGGATGTCTTCTGCGACGAGGGCTTTTTCACGGTGGAGGATACGGACCGTATCTTATCGGCCGCCAGGCATCTGCTCACCCCCAAGATTCACGCCAACGAACTGGCCGTGAGCGGCGGCGTGCAGGTGGGCGTGAAGCATCTGGCCCTGTCCGTAGACCACCTGGAGCGCACCACCGATGCCGAGATTGAGGCCCTGAAAGGAACGTGGACCATGCCCACCATGCTCCCCGGCTCTTCCTTCTTCCTGGGCCTGCCCTATGGCAGGGCCAAAGACTTTATCAAAGCCGGACTGGGCGTGGCGCTGGCCAGCGACTACAACCCCGGCTCCTCCCCTTCCGGCGACATGCGCTTCGTGATGGCCCAGGGTTGCATCAAGATGCGCCTCACCCCCGTGGAAGCCTTCAACGCCGTCACCCTCAACAGCGCTTACGCCATGGGCGTTAGCCGCGATTACGGGTCCGTCACCCGGGGCAAAAAAGCCGCGCTCATCCTTACGGAGCCCGGCTGGGACCTCACCAAAATAGCCTATCAGTACCAGACCCCTTTCATCCGTCAAATCATCCTATGAAACGTCTCCTTCCCTTCCTGATGCTGCTGGCCGCAGCCTGCACCTCACCGGCCGTATTCGTGGTTACCGATTATGGCGCCGTGCCGGGCGTCGTCTCCACCGAAGCCATCCAGGAGGCCCTGGACCTTTGCTCCGAGTCGGGTGGAGGACAGGTGGTTATCCCGGCAGGTACTTTTCCGTCGGCCACCCTCTATCTGAGGGACAACGTGGACCTGCACCTGGAAGAAGGAGCGGTGCTGCAGGGTGTGGAAGACCCCGATGCCTACCAGCCCTACATCCCCAAACACGACCTGACGCGCTATGACAGCGGAAACGGAACAGCCAATTCCAACTGTGTGAACGACCGCCAGTGGATGAAGGCCTTCCTCATCGGCGACGGCGTGGTCAATGCCTCCATCACAGGCAAGGGCACCATTGACGGCATACACGTATTTGACGAAAGGGGCGAAGAAAACATGCGCGGCCCGCACACCATAATAGTGGCCGAAGCGGAGAACTTCCGCATGAGCGGCGTGCAAATTACCCGCGCGGCCAATTACGCTTTTCTGGGCTACGCGCTGGTTAATCCTGTCTTTGAAGACCTGTTCATTACCGAAGGCTGGGACGGCATCCACATCCGCGGCTGCGAGAACGGCGTCATCCGCCGCTGCAAGTTCCAGACCGGGGACGACAGCATAGCCGGCGGCTACTGGAACAACATGCTCATCGAAGGCTGCGACATCAACTCCTCCTGCAACGGCATCCGCATGATTATGCCTTCGGACGGCGTGGAAGTCCGCGCCTGCGTGCTCCACGGCCCGGGCGTTTACCCGCACCGTACCAGCGGAGAAGCCCGCCGCAACAACATGCTCTTCGGCATAGAACTGGAACCCGGCGCCTGGGGCAGGGCCGAGGGCACCGCCCGGGGCATCTGGCTGCACGACCTCAACATGTTCTGCCTCTCCTCCCCCGTGGGCTGTTCCGTACGGGAAGGCTCCGTGGCCGAAGACCTGACCCTGGAAGACATCCAGGCCACCGGTCTCACCGGCGCCGCCCTCCCCGTGGTCAGCTGGAACGACCAGGGATTTCAGAAGATCACTATCAAGAATGTCACAGTTTCGCGCTAGCGAAACGCCGATTCTGCCAATTTGTCAGCAGAGAGCCTTTGGCTCATAATTTGACTTCCCTGTTCTGTCATTCTGAGCGAAGCGAAGAATCTGTTGTAGAAATGTAAAAGAGTATTTATATGGCAAACAAAGGTCAAATTGGTGTAACCACCGAGAACATATTCCCGGTCATCAAGCAGTTTTTGTACAGCGACCACGAGATTTTCCTGCGGGAACTGGTGGCCAATGCCGTGGATGCCACGCAGAAGATGAAGGCCCTGGCCGCTTCCGGCGACTGCAAGGAAGAACTGGGCGACCTCAAGGTGAGCATCGAACTGGACGACAAGAAGAAAACCCTCAAGATCATCGATAACGGTATAGGCATGACGGAGGAAGAGGTTGACAAATACATCAACCAGATTGCTTTCTCCAGCGCCGGCGAATTCCTGGAAAAGTACAAGGACCAGATCGGCAACATCATCGGCCACTTCGGCCTGGGCTTCTACAGCGCTTTCATGGTGTCCAAGAAGGTGACCATTGAAACCCTTTCCTGGAAAGAGGGTGCCAAGGCGGTCAAATGGACCTGCGACGGTTCCCCGGCCTACGAAATGGAAGAGATTGAAAAGGCCGACAGGGGAACGGTGATTACGCTGTACCTGGACGACGATTCCAAGGAATACGCCGAGAAGGCCCGCATCGATGCCCTGCTGCAGAAATACTGCAAGTTCATGCCCGTTCCCATCGCCTTCGGCAAGGAGCAGGAGTGGAAGGACGGCAAGTACGTGGACACGGATAAAGACAAGATTATCAATTCCGTGGAGCCTCTGTGGACCAAGGCCCCGTCCGAGCTCAAGGAAGAAGATTACATGAACTTCTACCGCACGCTCTATCCCATGAACGAGGAGCCCCTGTTCTACATTCACCTGAATGTGGACTACCCCTTCAACCTCACCGGTATCCTCTACTTCCCCAAGCTTAAGGACCGTGTGGCCGTAGAGCGCAACAAGATTTCCCTGTACTGCAACCAGATGTTCGTGACGGACCACGTGGACAACATCGTCCCGGACTTCATGACCCTGCTCCATGGCGTCATCGACTCCCCGGACATCCCGCTGAACGTGAGCCGCAGCTACCTGCAGAGCGACGCCGCGGTCAAGAAAATCTCCACTTACATCACCAAGAAAGTGGCCGACCGCCTGGAAGGCATCTTCAAGGACGAACGCGCCCAGCTGGAAGCCAAGTGGGACAACCTCAAGCTCTTCATCGAATACGGTATGCTGTCCGATGAAAAGTTCTGCGAGCGGGCCCTCAAGTTCGCCCTCTTCAAGAACACCGACGGCAAGTACTTCAGCTTTGAGGAGTACGAAAATGCCGTCAAGGACAACCAGACCGACAAGGACAAGAAGAAGGTCTATCTGTACGCCACCAAGCTGGAAGACCAGTATTCCTACATCCAGGCGGCCAAGGACAAGGGCTACGACGTGCTGCTGATGGACTGCGAACTGGATTCCCACTACGTGAACCTGCTGGAGCAGAAACTCAAGGACACCCGCTTCGCCCGCGTGGACTCCGACGCCGTGGAGAACCTCATCCCCAAGGAAGACAAGGTAAAGCTGGAGATGAAGGAGGACGAGCGTTACGACCTGGAGAACCTCTTCAAGGCCGTGATGCCCGCCGGTAACGACTACTTCGTCAACGGGGAGAACCTGGGTGCCGACGCCGCCCCCATCCTCATCACCCAGAACGAATTCATGCGCCGTTACCGCGAAATGAGCGCCCTGGGCGGAGGCATGAACTTCTACGGCTCCATGCCGGAAAGCTATAACATCACCGTCAATATGGAGAACCCTCTGGTGGCCAAGATCTGGGATGCCAAGCAGGCCGATGTGAAGCCGCAGGGCGAGCTTCCTGCCGAAGCCCCGTCCGACGCCTCCGAGGAGGAGAAGACCAAGGCCCGCGAAGCCCGTGAGGCCGTGCGCAAGGCCCACAGGGCCGACGTGGAGGCCTTCGCCGCCGGTAACGAGATTCTCCACCAGATTGTGGATCTGGCCCTGCTGGGCAATGGTATGCTCAAGGGCAAGGCCTTGAGCGATTTCATTGCCCGCAGCCAGAAAGTGGTCTCCGACGCCTATTTGAAATAATGTAAAACGAACATATATGAAAGGTACTTTCCCGCTTGAGCGTTTCGCTCAGCTCCGAACCCCCTTCTACTATTACGACACCGATCTTCTCCTGCGCACGCTGGAGGAGATCGTGTATCAGTTAAAAGTGCTGGACTGGCCCGCGGCACAGGTTCACTATGCCATCAAGGCCAACCACAACCCTGTTATCCTGAAGCACATCGCCCGCTTCGGCTTCGGAGCGGACTGCGTGAGCGGCGGCGAGGTTCAGGCCGCCCTGGATGCAGGTTTCAACCCCAAGACCATCTTCTACGCCGGCGTAGGAAAGGCCGACTGGGAGATTAACCTGGGCCTGGATGCCGGCATCGGCCGCTTCAATGTGGAATCCGTAGCCGAACTCCATGTACTGGCCGACCTGGCTGCCCAGAAAGGCAAGGTGGCTCCCGTGAGCCTTCGCGTGAACCCCGACGTGGCGGCCCATACCCACAAGAACATCACCACCGGCCTGGCGGAAAACAAGTTCGGCATCCACTATTCCGTGCTGGAAGATGTGATTCGCGAGGCGATGGCCCTGCCGTCCATCGAGTTCATCGGCCTGCATTATCACATTGGTTCCCAGATCCTTGACCTGGACGATTTCAAGAACCTCTGCCACCGCAACAACCAGATTGTTCACGGCCTGCAGGCACACGGAATCGAGATCAAGGACATCAATGTGGGCGGCGGCCTGGGCATTGAGTACAACCATCCCAACCGTTACCTGATGGCCGATTTCGCAGGTTACTTCCAAACCTACAGCGACGAGCTCAACACCAACCTGCCCATCCACTTTGAGCTGGGCCGCAGCATCGTGGCCCCTTGTGGCTCCCTCATTTCCCGCGTGCTTTACGTGAAAGAGGGCCTGGAGCGTGAATTCGCCATCCTGGACGCGGGCATGAACGACCTGCTTCGGCCCGCCCTTTACCACGCCCAGCACCGCATCGAGAACCTGTCTTCCAACGAAGACCTGGAGCCGTATGATGTGGTGGGCCCCGTGTGCGAGAGTTCAGACGTGTTCGGAACCCAGGTGATGCTTAACAAGTGCCATCGTGGTGACCTTGTTGCCATCCGCAGCGCCGGTGCCTACGGAGAGTCCATGGCTTCACAGTACAACTGCCGGCCCCTGGCACCTTCCGTGTTCTCTGAGGAATAAGTCCGTGGGCGTAACTTTTTGATTTACATCGTTTTAAATAAATATCCCCCTCCTGTCAAAGGGAGGGGGATATCATTTAATGTTCTGATAATTAACTGGTTACCACCACGTTGATTATTTATACAGGAAGCGGCGGATGGACATCTTCGGGGTCTTTTCGAAAGGCTTGTCCATCAATTCCACCTTGGCAATCTGGCTGTAGTTGGGCAGCTGGCGGTTGGCACCCAGGCGGATGTTTTCGGGAATTTCGGCCTTGGCCTCGGGATCCAGGAGGGCCTTGGCGATGGCCTGCTCATCCAGGAATACCAGGGCGACGAGCTTTCCGCCACGGTCTACCACCACGGATTCCATCACGAAGTCCTGGTTGTTCACCACGGCTTCCAGCTCTTCCGGATAAATGTTCTGGCCGGAAGGACCCAGAATCATATTCTTGGAACGGCCACGGATGAAGATGTTGCCTTCGGCATCCATGATACCCAGGTCACCGGTACGGAGCCAGCCGTCCTCGGTGAAGGCGTTGGCCGTAGCCTCTTCATTCTTGAAATAGCCGATGGTGATGTTTTCACCGCGGGCCTGGATTTCACCCACTACATGCTGGGGATCGTCGGAATCGATGCGGACCTCGGCCACATCAACAGCCTTGCCGCAGGAGCCGGGCACATACTTGGTCCAGTGCTCATAGGCCAGAAGAGGGCAGGCTTCCGTCATACCGTAACCCACCAAGTAGGGGAAATTAATCTTCTTGAAGAGGCGCTCCACTTCGGGGTTCAGGGCGGCGCCACCCATGATGAATTCCTGCACATTGCCGCCGAAGGCCTGTACCAGACCGTCCTTTACCTTCTTGTAAATAACGTTGTTGAGACCGGGAATCTTGGTGAGGAACTTGATGGCGGGTTTCTCCAGGGTAGGCTTCACCTTGCTCTTGTAGATCTTCTCCATTACCAGCGGAACGGTGATGAGGAGATAGGGCTTTACGTCGGCGAAAGCCTTGAGGAGCGTAGCCGGGGTGGGAGCCTTGCCCATCCAGTAGATGGACGTACCGTTGCACAGCGGATACAGGAACTCAATCACCAGACCGTACATGTGGGCCATGGGCAGCATGGAGACCATCTTGTCGCCGGCCGGCACATTGCGCTGGCTGAAGTCCACGTTGGCGGAGAAGTTGCGGTAAGTGAGCATCACACCCTTAGGGTCTCCGGTGGAACCGGAAGTATAGTTGATGGTGGAGAGGTCGTCCCAGTTGTCGGTGGGGAATACCACATCGTCGGGGCCGAAGCCCTTGGGATACTTCTCTGCAAAGAGGGTGTCCAGGTTATCAACGGCCTCCTGAATCTTGGCTTCGCGGCAGAAGAGGACTTTCCAGTTGTCCACGTCGAAGACCACCTTGAGGGCGGGCATCTTCTCCGGGTCCATCTTGGCCCAGCGGGCGGCGTTGGTAAAGAGGGCGATGCTCTCGGAGTGATTGACCAGACCCATCACGCTGTCCGGGGTAAAATCGGCCAGGATGGGGACAATCACGGTTTCATATGTATTGACGGCCAGGTAGGCGAAGCCCCATTTGGCACCGTTGTTGGCGCAAAGGGCAATCTTGTCACCTTTCTTGAAGCCGGCTTTTTCAAAGACAATGTGGAAACGGGCGATATCCGTTGCCATTTGGGCGTAGGTGAAAGAATCACCTCCGATGGTATTCAGAGCAGGCTTGTCCCAGAACTTGCGGGTAGCGTCCTGTAAACGCTGAAGATAGTGAGGATACACTTTTTCCATACAGGTATTAGGTTTTGTATAAACATACAAATATAGCAATTTTTTGGGAAATTCCGTATCTTTGTGCTAGATAAAGATTTGACGACATGAGACTTCCTGCCGAATGGGAACCCCAGGCTTTCGTGCAGCTGACCTGGCCGCATGAAGAAACTGCCTGGTACGAACTGCCCAAAGTACTGGACTGCTATGTAGAAGTGGCCAAAGCCATTACGCGCTATGAGCCGCTGCTCATCGTGTGCCGGGACATCCAGGAGTGCAAGGCCGACATGGCCGCCCGTCACTTCTCCCCGGAAGGGCTGCCCATCCGCTTTGTCGTCTCTCCCCTCAACGACACCTGGGCCCGCGACCACGGTGCCATCTCCGTTTGGGGCGACAAAGGAGAAAAATGCATCGAAGACTTCGTTTTTAACGGCTGGGGCCTCAAGTTCGGGGCCGACCTGGACAACCAGATTACCCGCAACATCTATCAGGAAGGCGTATTTGCCGATGACGTCCAATACCTGGACATGCGTCCCTTCGTCCTGGAAGGCGGCAGCATAGACTGCGACGGCGCCGGTACCCTGATGGCCACCTCCGAGTGCCTCTGCTCCCTCAACCGCAACGATTATTTGGCCCAGGAAGAGATTGAAGAACACCTGAAATCGGCCTTCGGCCTGGAGCGCATCCTTTGGCTGGACCACGGAGGAATAGTGGGAGACGACACGGACAGCCACGTGGACATCCTGGCCCGTTTCTGCAGCCAGGATACCATTGCCTATACCCGTTGCGAAGACCCGGCCGATGACAACTACGCGCCGCTCAAAGCCATGGAGGACCAGCTCAAGACCTTCCGCACCCGGGATGGCCAACCTTACAAACTGGTTCCCCTACCCCTCCCGGATGCCATGTACCTGGACGACTACCGTCTCCCGGCATCCTACGCCAATTTCTTGATTCTCAACGGTGCCGTCCTCATTCCAGGAGCCAGCAGCCCCAAAGACGAAAAAGCCCGGGAACAGCTCCAAGCCGTCTTCCCGGACCGTAAGGTTGAAGTCATTGACTGCCGTGCCCTCCTCTCCGGCCACGGCGGCCTCCATTGCATAACCATGAATTACCCTAATGGGTGGTAACTGTCATACCGAGCGAAGCGAGTGTATCTTATTGAATAAATCAATTCTCTCTGGATTTATCTTATTGATAAGTATATCTTTATTTACTCTGGAAAGTTTCTTTACCTTCTTTTCTCTTTCAATAGCTTGTTCTATATCCGAGAATACTTCATAGTATAAGAGTTTATTACAATTATACTTTTTTGTAAAACCGGGAAATAGTCCACTCTTATGCTCTTGAATTCTTCTTTCCAGATTATTGGTCACACCAGTATAGTACACTGAACCAATAATATTGGAAACAATATACACGTAATAAGAGTTGTACATAATAAGATACACTCGGCCTTCGGCCTCGGTATGACAATTAGTCGCCGTAGCGTTTCAGGAGAACATCGTAGGCGTCTATGCGGCGGTCACGAAGGAAGGGCCAGCCGCGGCGGACGTATTCGCACTGTTCCAGGTCGATTTCCACTACGTGGACGCCTTCTTCAGACTTTTCGAACTCGGTGAGGAACTCACCCTGCGCGCCGGTGGCGAAGGAATGGCCCCAGAAATCGATGCCGGTGGAATGGCCCGTGGGATCCGGCTCCACTCCAGTGCGGTTCACAGTGATTACCGGCAGGCCGTTGGCCACGGCGTGGCCGCGCTGGACCAGCTGCCAGGCCTGGCGCTGCTGTTCCTGCTCCCAGGCCGGATCCGTGGGAACGCCTCCTATAGCGGTGGGATAGATGAGCATCTCGGCCCCGGCCAGGGCCATGGCGCGGGCGGCTTCGGGATACCACTGATCCCAGCAAACCAGCACGCCAAGGGTGCCCAGGGATGTTTTGATGGGCTGGAAACCCATGTCTCCGGGGGTGAAATAAAACTTCTCGTAAAACAGCGGATCGTCCGGAATGTGCATCTTGCGATACTTCCCGGCTATGCGGCCATCGGCCTCAATAACCACGGCGGTGTTATGGTAGATGCCGGCGGTGCGGCGCTCGAACAGCGAGAGTACAATGACCACGCCCAGCTCCTTGGCCAGGGCGCCGAAACTCTCGGTGGAGGGGCCGGGGATGGGCTCGGCCAGGTCGCAGAGTTTGGCATTCTCTTCCTGGCAGAAATACAGGCTGTTATGCAGTTCCTGCAGAACGACCAGCTGGGCCCCCTGGGCGGCAGCTTCACGCACATAGCCCTGCAGGCGGGCGATATTTCCGGGAATATCGGCGGTGCAATGCTGCTGCACCATGCCAATTTTGATTCTTCTCATATAATTTGGAGATTCTTCGCTACGCTCAGAATGACAAATGGGTTATTTGTATCTGGAGAATTGATGCAGTTCATAATCGGCCTTGATCTTGTCTATGATGGCGCAGACCAGGCGGAAGGTGCGGCTGTCCTTTGTGTAGTTAGCCGGGGTTATGAAGCTCACGCGGCCCTGGCGGAACAGTTTCTGGGCCACTTCCTTCTTGCCGGGGCGGTTGGGGTCGAAGACGGCTATGGCATTGCCCCCGAACATGGTGACCAGTTTCATGGAAGGGATGTCCGTTTCTCCGTCTCCGAAGTAAATCATGTTGGTGAAAGGCAGGCGCTTGTCTTCGTCAGACAGGGACTCGTTCACCTTGTGGGCATCGCGCGATGAGAAGATTCCCTTCTGGATTTTGAAGAGGTACTGGGTCTTGGCGGTATAGTCCACCGCTATGCCGGGCCATTCGGCCTCACCGTTCTTGTCATAAATGTAGCTTCCGGCGAACACATGCTTGAATTCCTGGGCAATGGGCGATCCTTCAATGATTTCCGTGAGACCGGAAGAGTTGATGTAATGCTCCACGATAACCCCGTGTCTGCGGCCATACTCGTTCACGTTGGCGAACCATTCCCGCACGCCCTCGTACAGTTTGATTCCTGCGCCGAAGGACTTGAAGCGCTCGCGGGTGAGCTTAATGCCTTTTTTGCGGGCCTCATCGTACATCATTTTCATGTAGGCCAGAATATCGGATGCATCCTGGCCGATGGCGATGTTGTTGCTCTTGGTCCAGAATTCTTCCGGCGTCTGCCCAACGGCCTGGATGAAACCGAACTCCTGCATATTGCCCGGAGACAGGGTTCCGTCAAAGTCGTAGATAAGGCCTATGATAGGTTTTCTTTTCATAACGGTGCAAATTTAATAAAAAAAGAGGCATCCCAAAAGGAATGCCCCTCTAATACTTTGCCAGTCAAACTTATTTGACTTCGATGGTGACGACACGGTTCTTGTAGGCGGGCTTGTTGAAGAAGTCCACACCACCGTTGGCCTTGCATTCGATGTTGCTCTCGGGCATGCCGGCCTTCTTGAGGAGGTCGACGACAGCCTTGGCGCGCTTCTCGGAGAGAGCCTGGTTGGCCTTGACGGAACCGGTGGCCTTGTCGGCGTAACCGTTCACCTCCACCTTGGTTTCGGCGGTGGCGATGTTGTTGGTGAAGTACTCGAGGTGAGCCTTCTCACGGGCGGAAAGCTTGGCGGAACCCAGATCGAAGTAAATGGAGACGGGTGCACCGGCCTTTACGTCAACGGCGGTGAAAGTGCCATTCTCGTAGAGGTAGGTCTGACCGTTCACGAGGCTGCGCAGAGGAGCCACTTCCTTCTCCAGGGCGGCCACCTTGTTCTTCAGGTCGGCATTCTCCTTCTCCAGAGCGGCAACCTTGTCCTTGAGGGCGTTGTACTGCTCGGTGGTGAAGGGCACGGGGATCACCACGGGGGTGATGGTGCTGTGACGCTCGAAGTTGGTCTTGCCGAAGTTGTAGGCCAGACCGGCGGTAGCGGAGGGGAAGAAGATGAAACGGTTAATGGTGGTGGTGTACGCAGAAGCGCGGCCGACCAAGGCCATCAGGTCGATGGTAACGTTCAGGCGGTCGGTCAGACGCACGACGTTGAGGAGACCAACACCGGCAGCATATTCCAGATTGTAGTTCTTGAAGGGATTGTAGTTCTTGGAAACGTCCAGAACACCCATGGTGGCGTAGGGAACGAAGTTCCAGAAACGGGTCTCTTTGTAACCGCCGATGGTGTTGGAGATGTTCCAGAGCACATCACCGTGCAGATAGTAGAAACCAAAGTTACTGTTGGCATTGGCAACACCCATGTCTACCTTGGCGTTGTCCCACATGCCATGGACACCCAGACGCATACCTATAGCGGGGGTCCACCACTTGCCGAAGTTAAGGTCGGCGGCCAGGCCCACATTGCCCAAGCCCTTGCTGCTGATTACGGAATTGATACCGGCGGCGATGCCGACGAAAGTGTTGTCAAAAGCTTTATTGGTCTCATAGGCGCCGCGAACGACCTTGCCGTTCTCGTCGCGATTGTTATTCTCCTGAGCGCTGGCGTTCACGGAGAAAAGGAGGCTTGCAGCTGCAAATACTCCCAGAATCATCTTGATACCTTTCATAATAAACGTGTTTGCAATAGCTAAAACGCAGCAAAGTTACGCTTTAATTCCTACAAAACAAAATTTAAAATAAAATTTTTTAATAATTCAGATTTCTCTGAAAGAAGCGTATCTTTGCAAAGAACAAAGTGTAACTATGGATTTCCGGCTCCATTCCGACTACCAACCTTCCGGCGACCAGCCCGAAGCCATTGACGGATTGTGCAACGCAATCAGTCAGGGCGTCCATAACGTGACTCTTCTGGGCGTCACGGGCTCCGGTAAAACCTTTACCATGGCCAACGTTATCCAGCGGCTGCAGCGGCCCGCCCTTATCCTGAGCCACAACAAGACCCTGGCCGCCCAGCTGTATGGTGAATTCAAAGCGTTTTTCCCGGACAATGCCGTAGAGTACTTCGTCTCCTATTACGACTATTACCAACCGGAAGCCTATATTCCGTCCACCGATACCTATATTGAAAAGGACCTGAGCATCAACGACAAGATTGACGAGCTCAGGGTGAGCGCCGCATCGGCCCTGATGAGCGGCCGCAGGGACGTCATAGTGGTGTCGTCTGTAAGCTGCCTGTACGGAATAGGCAATCCGGACGACTTCCACGACCAGACGGTTACAGTCCGTAAGGGCGAGCAGATGTCCATGACCCGCCTGCTGTACAAAATTGTGGATGCACTGTACTACAGGACGGAAACAGATTTTAAGCGAGGCAGTTTCCGCGTGCGCGGAGACACGGTGGATATCTTCCTGGGAGGGGCCGATTATGCCGCCCGCATCGAATTCTTCGGCGACGAGGTGGACCGCATAGCCCTCATCGACCCGGTGAGCGGCGCCATCTTCGAGGAGATGGAAAAGATTGACCTCTACCCCGCCAAGAACTTCGTCACGTCCAAAGAGAAGGGTGCCAAGGCCGTGAGCCAGATCCAGGACGACCTGGTGAAACAGGTAGAGTACTTCGAGTCCATCGGCAAATTCCTGGAAGCCAAACGCCTGAAACAGCGCGTGGAATACGACATAGAAATGATCAAGGAAATGGGCTACTGCCCCGGCGTGGAGAACTATTCCCGCTACTTTGACGGACGCAAGCCCGGCCAGCGCCCCTTCACCCTCATAGACTACTTCCCCGACGATTTCCTGGTGTTCATTGACGAAAGCCACGTAACCCTCCCCCAGATCCGCGCCATGTACGGCGGGGACCACTCCCGCAAGGAAACGCTGGTGGAATACGGTTTCCGCCTGCCCGCAGCCAGCGACAACCGTCCCCTCACCTTCGACGAATTCGAGGCCGTAACGGGCCAGACGGTGTACGTGAGCGCCACTCCGGCCGATTATGAACTGGAGAAATCGGAAGGCCTGGTGGTGGAACAGATCGTGCGTCCCACCGGCCTGCTGGACCCTCCCATCGAGGTACGCCCCACCCAGAACCAGGTAGACGACCTCATGGAGGAAATCCGTCAGAGGGCCGAAAAGGACGAGCGCGTGCTGGTGACCACCCTCACCAAGCGCATGGCCGAGGAACTGGACAGCTACTTCACCCGCAACGGTGTCCGCTGCCGCTACATCCATTCAGACGTAGACACCGCCGAGCGCGTGGAGATCATCGAAGATTTCAAGAACGGCCTGTTCGACGTGCTCATCGGCGTCAACCTCCTGCGCGAAGGCCTGGACATTCCCACGGTGTCCCTGGTGGCCATCCTGGACGCCGACAAGGAGGGCTTCCTGCGCAGCGGCCGCGCCCTCACCCAGACCGCCGGCCGCGCCGCCCGCAACATCCACGGCCTGGTAATCATGTATGCCGACACGGTAACCCAGTCCATGGACGAGACCATACGCGAAACCGCCCGCCGCCGCGCCAAGCAGCAGGAATACAACAAGCTGCACGGCATTACGCCCAAACAGGTGCAGGTGCGCGCCAACGTGCTCATGAGCGAACTGGTCAAGTCCGGCGAAGACACCACCCACGTGAGCGGCTTCCTGAACCCTGTCCTGCAAAACAGCGTCACCGGCCACGTAAGTGCCAAAGACAGCGTTTCCGCCCCGGAATATGTGCCGTCGGCCTCCGAACTGGGCAAGGGCGACGTCTCCGTGGGCCTGGGCCACGACGCCCGCCGCGAAGGCACGTCGGCCTATGTGGACGGTTATATTGCGGCCGACCTGGCCGCCGTCCTGCAGGACCCCGTAATCCGTTCCATGTCCCGCGACCAGGTGGAAAAGGCCGCCGCCGAAGCCAAGCGCAAGATGCAGAAGGCGGCCGCCGACCTGGACTTCACGGCCGCCGCCCGCTACCGCGACGAAATGTGGGCCCTGGAAGAATACCTCAAAGTCTGGCAGGACTAGGTTTTGCCGCCCCGTGCACCAAAACCGCTCCCACGGTGCACGGGATCCTCAAAAAACATCTCCCGTGCACGAAAATGCCCTCTCAGGTGCACGAGCCCCTTGAAAACCGCCCTTCGAGCACCCACAGTACCGTTTTCGTGCTCGAACCCTCTATATGAGAGGAGTCTCTTTGCCCATGGCACAAGTCGGTGAGCACCAGAGACCTCCCTTGCTCACGAGAGCTCATTTGAATAGGCTCCGTGAGCACCAAAGGGGCTCAGTGCTCACGCATCCATCATTATTTACTCAATAGCTCTCGCCAGTCTTTGTTTACAATCACCGGCGGTGCTAGAGGCGGCAACTGTTTCTCTACGAAATTCCTTGTTACAGACTTGGTAGAGGAAGTAGCCAGGCGATGAGCCAGGTCGAAAGTCACGAAGTCTTCATAAGTCCCGTTCCAGTCTTCGCCATAAGCCAACTTATTAATGCGATACCAGATGGCATACCGGCTGGGGGCATTAAACTCGCCGGTATCGTCGCGCATGATGCTGTTCTCAGTGGGACGGTAAGTCCCGAAATCAAATGTGCCACCTCCTTCATAAATGCCAACTTCATCTTTGTATCTATCATCAGCAATGAATTCAGCCCATTTGATTCTGGTTGGATTATCGGTTAAATCAGTATTTCTATACCATCCTCCTGTAAACTGACTGTCATATTTCATGTATATTTCTGTTTCAGTAATTTGGCCTTTGCCTCCATATTCATCATCCAGTTTTGCAAAACCATGGCCGCCGGCTTCATGTAAAAGCACATTTCGTAAAACTTCATCTGAGGAACCTAATGGAACAAAAGCCGTTGCTTGTCCGCAACCATAATTGCGGTTATTATAATCAAATGACATATGACAAGTTCCAGCATATCTATCAGTATTTAGAATTACAATAGCTAACGTGTTGTCTGATGAGCGGATCGGACACCTCACAACATAGCTGCCCCATAATGTGGAAATGTCGCCTCCGATGAAGGTTCCACTGCCGAAATAAGTTCCTATTGCGGTTTCGGAAAATGCCGTGATAACTTCATTCTCACTTACAGCGTAAACGTAATACACATTAAAACAATCCTTGAAGGAAGAAAAAGGCTCTTCAGAAAAAAGAAAACTTGCGGCTTTTTGCATAACAGAATCATAGGTTCCATCTGTTATGAGTCTATCAGAAAAGGCATCACCTACAAGAACGATATCTATACCGTCACCGACAGTTGCATGTTGGAGACAAACGACTACCCCATTTTGAGCATAATCAGAAGAGGAATAATAGTCTGAGGGTGCTATGAAAGAATCAACACCGGCCAAATTATACTGTACCCAATTTGGACTGCTCAAATATGAATCGAGTGATTCATTAAGAACATATATTACAGATTCCCCGATTAGACGACATGATAACTGCGGAGGTATTGTTGCCTTGCATAGGATGCGTTTTAAAGCGGGGCATGCATAAAACAACTCGTCTTGACTATCATCCTCCTTGCCGATGGTAGTCACGGAAGAAGGAATAGTTATTGATTTAAGACTATTGCAAATCCTTATTGCGTTTTCGTCAATTGTTGTTACTCCTTCTGGAATAATCAATTCTGTTAATTGATTCGCACAAAGAAAACACTCGGCCCCGATTTCTTTGATTCCTTCCGGCAACACATAAGAAGTTAGTCCAGAGCACGCAACAGTGATTAGTTTGGAATTAAAAATAAAGCACCTCCCATCGATTGACGCAAACGGACCTCTTATGTTCTGAAGACTCGCAGATGAGAGGATTCTTGATCCTAACACCTCAAGACTTCCAGGGAAGTAAATTGATGATATATTGTCGCAACCATAGAATGCCCCTCGTTTTATTTCTTTTACCCCTTCAGAGATGGTTACGTCTGTCAATAAATCATCGTCCCAGAACACATCCTCGCCAATAATCGATACCTCCTCAGGAATAGTATAACTTGTCACACCTTTTCTGGCAAACGAAATCAATTCTCCATCGACAATTAGACACTTTGAGTCGGAAGATGCGTATTTCCCACAAATTTGAACAAGGTTATCACAGCCTCCAATAATGTTGCTCCCAATAATGTTCAACGTGGACGGAAATGATATCGATTCTAAATGAGAATTCAGTCGGAAAGCCCATTTGTCGATTGATTCAACCCCTTCAGGTACAGTCATATGGATAAGACCCGTATTCTCAAACGCACTCATACCGATTCTCTTAAGAGAACTAGGTAGCACAATTCTTTGAAGTTCTCGACAATCCAAGAAACACTGTGTATCAACTTCTTCAATCCCCTCTGGAATTATGTAATCTGTAATTCCAGAAGGCGCAAATGATAACAAAACACCATCTTTAATGAGACAACGATTATCTGCGCTAGAATACGAAGAATAAATAGCCCTAAGGTTGGGATTGTTTACAGAAATATTACCCCCCAATTCCACATTATCAGGCAAGTCCAATACTTCTAATCCAGTATGCATAAATGCCTGATATTCAATTCGTTCAATAGTTTGTTGTAATATTATAAAACGGAGATTCTCCAAATTGAAAAAGGCCCCAGTTTCTATTCTTGTTACAGATAACGGCAATGCTATTCCAGAGAGTGCCATACTTCCATAGGTATCAAAATTCATAAATGCTCCTCTAGGAATTGAAGTAACCGCTCCGCTGAACCGCATAACTCCCTTACCGTTTTCATACGTATTGGATACAAGAGCAGCACCAAAATTTACATTTCCTGGTTGAACAGGTCTACCAGAACTGGAAGTATACCAAATCTCATTATCCGGAGGAACTGCATTCTCCATCCAACTAGTGTCCTCCTCAATTAACTGGTCAAGATTCACAACATCGTAGTTGCGAATAATGGATCTTGCAAAAGTTACACTCTTTTCGGTTTTCTTAACTATTGTTCCCGTACCATAGTTGATGCTTATACTGAAACCGTCCTCAAGAGTCATGGGGGGCAGAATGAAATAAACATCGTAGGCTGTTTCAGAAGAAAGTGCTACTGGTGAATCTGGAGCAAACACTTGAAATTCTTCCGAACCGTCTCCAGTAAGTACAGGTGTGGTTTCTTCCAAGTTGACAGTAAAGGTTCCCGCAATCTTCTCATTCTTATTGCCGGAAAGCGTCAGCGAATGCAATGACCCTGTTCCTGTAATGGAGAAATGAAGGATACCACATGTTTGGGTAAATGAGAATGAAGTTCCTTCTGCCCTTGCAACCATCGGCACAACAAGGACCGGATTGGGACCGCTGGCGATAGTCGTATTACCAATACTGAAACTTAGTTGTTTTCGATTCTCAGAATTGAAAACCGTCTCAGTATAAGGATAGAAGGCATAAAACTCGTGTCCGTTAACCGGCGTATCACTCGAAAACTTGTTCCCCTCATTGGTCTTCGCAAACGGGACGGCATCACCCGTTTCACTGAAGACACCTATCTTATCACTCAAATCCCAGATTATCTTCGAACCATCCTCCAAATGAGCCTTGGTCTCAGGCACTTCAGACACCTCGGCCTCCACGGTTCTCAGTGTACGAATTTTGCCATTCTGTATCATGTCCAGTTCTTGAGAACATGAATATAGCAAAGTAGCCAAAGCAAGAATAATAATACCGTATCTAGTTTTCATACTCAATTCGATTACCAGTTACCATTTTCATTACCAAAATCTTCCGCCCCACCATCTCCCGAATTGTATTTAGGCAGGGTCACTGTCACCTTGCATGCGGCTTCTTTCTCTCCAGCCTTGGCAGTAATTGTAGCTGTTCCTTCCTTGATGGCCGTCACCTTGCCGTCCACTACCGTGGCAACCTCGGCATTTGAGGTGCTCCAAGTGATGGTTTTGTCCGTTGCGTTATCCGGCGTCACGGTGGTGGTGAGAGTGGCATCTTCTCCTTCCACCAGAGTCAGTTCCGCCTTATCCAGCGTGATAGACTCCACGGCTATCACTTTGGGCGGATTCCCGGCCTGAGTTACCGAGAATGTCTTTGTTACCGTGCCGCACTTGACGGTTACCACGGCGCTTCTGGCGGCTTCTCCTGTGTTGGGCTGCGCCGTCACCGTCATGTTTACGGTTCCCGCGGCGCCACTCGAAGGCTGGACAGAAAGCCAACTGGAAGCCTTGGTTTCTGTAATGGCGGTGCTCCAGGCTTCCGTGGCCGTAAAGCTCACTGTGGACGTTTGGGCCGATGTCCCTTGATTCTCCGGAAAAGAAATACCCGAAGAGAATACAGCCTGACTCGCTGCCGGGACTTTAATCTCTGGCTTGACTTCTTCCTGCGTCTTGCCGCAGGAAAAGACCATTAAGAGGAGTGGCAGGAAAAGGAATAGGTGCTTTCTCATATGGTTACTGCTTGTGTTACTCGAGTCCGACATACGAAAAAAGTGTGGAGCAACATGTCTATCTATCGGAGGCTCTCGCAAAGCCCTGAATCAAATAAACAATACTCCACACCCGTATGGAGACTGCGCCTGACAGCACGGTACACCAATCCAGGTGATGAATGAATTGCCTATCCCTGATTCATTGAAATTTGCGAGATTTCCGATAGGGAAAAGCTAATACACTTTCATCAAATATGTCTGCCAAGGGGCATGCAACAACGGCAAGTAGCCCTTGACAATCACAAAGATAAGAAAAAGATTCTCTTTTTCACCGAATTCTCATCAGAAACGACAAAAAGCATGTGAAACAACACTTTCTTTTTTACGATTCTTGCGTTTGAAGGACCTGTAGCCTATGTTTGCTGGTGCCGTTCAACTCGGGACGGCATAAAAAACATCTCCTATGAGCACACAATTAAGCGAGCAACAAATGCAACAGTACATCGCCGTGGTCAACGAGGTTGAACGGCTGCGCGTCCTTTCCGAACAAGAAAAGATCAACATCGTGACCCGTATCCTTGAAAAGCCCTACATGGATCTCCTTTCCGACTGGGCCTTCAAACACATTCTTCAGAATAAGGAGATTCTCCTGATGCTCCTCAACGATTTCATCCCAGAGGAAATCGACTCCGTTGAACTG
>JAFZWC010000068.1 GCA_017617475.1 Bacteroidales bacterium | reverse complement strand
GCAGTACGAGCGCAAGGCCGACGGTCACCTGGAGTCCCTCCCCGCCAAGAACATAGACACCGGCATGGGCTTCGAGCGCCTGTGCATGATTCTCCAGAACAAGAAGAGCAACTACGAAACGGACGTCTTCTCCGGCCTCATCGGCCAGGTGGAAGCCCTCTCCGGACACCAATACGCCGAAGGCGGCAACGTAGAGGTGGCCATGCGCGTGATTGCCGACCACTTGCGCGCCATCGCCTTCTCCATCGCCGACGGCCAGCTGCCCTCCAACGTGAAGGCCGGCTATGTGATCCGCCGCATCCTTCGCCGTGCCGTGCGCTACGGCTACACCTTCCTGGGCTTCACCGAGCCCTTCCTCTGCCGCCTCATCCCCCAGCTGGTGGCCGATATGGGCGAGGCCTATCCGGAGCTCCCGGCCCAGCAGAAGCTCATCACCAACGTCATCAAGGAAGAGGAAAATGCCTTCCTGCGCACCCTGGACCGCGGTATCCGGATGCTGGAAGACAATATGGCCCGCAACGCCGCCACCAAGGTGGTGGCCGGCCCCGACGCCTTCGAGCTGTACGACACCTACGGCTTCCCCATCGACCTCACCCAGCTTATCGCTGCGGAAAAAGGTTACACCGTGGACCTGGAAGGCTTTAGCGTAGAACTCCAGAAGCAAAAGGAGCGCGCCCGCAACGCCACCGCCAACGAATTCGGCGACTGGATGATCTTCGGAGAGGCCGATGTTGTCTTTGAAGGCTATGACACCCTGCACGTGGAAGGAGCCCACCTCCTGAAGCAGCGCACCGTAAAGCAGAAGAACAAGGAATATTTCCAGCTGGTATTTGACCGCACTCCCTTCTACGCCGAAATGGGCGGTCAGGTGGGCGACACCGGCTATATTCAAGGTGAAAACGGCGAGCGCATCCAGATTCTGAACACGGTCAAGGAAAATAACCTTACCATCCATCTGGCAGAAAGGCTGCCTTCCACCAGTACTCAGGAATTCACCCTGGTGGTGGACAACAGCCGGCGCCGCCACATCCAGAACAACCATACCTGCACCCACCTGCTGCACCAGGCCCTGCGCGTGGTGCTGGGTACGCACGTGGAGCAGAAGGGTTCCTTCGTGGGACCGGACTACTTCCGCTTTGACTTCTCCCACTTCCAGAAGATGACCGACGAAGAGCTGCGTTTTGTGGAAACCCGTGTGAACGAGCTCATCCGCTCCAACTTCCCGCTGTGCGAAAAGCGTGACGCCACCATGGAAGAAGCCCGCAAGATGGGCGCCATGGCCCTGTTCGGCGAAAAGTACGGCGACGTGGTGCGCGTGGTACGCTTCGGCGACTCCGTTGAGCTTTGCGGCGGCACGCACACTCCCTATACCGGCACCATAGGCCTGTTCAAGATTGTCTCTGAAAGTGCCGTGGCCGCCGGCGTACGCCGCATCGAGGCCGTTACGGGAGCCCGTGCCGTGGAGAACATCCACCACCAGGAGGATATCATGAAGGGCATCCGGAGCCTGTTCAACAACGCCCCGGACCTCACTGCCGCCATCGAAAAGCTGGTGCAGGAAAGCGCCGAGGCCCGCAAGCAGCTGGAGGCCGTGGCCAACGAAAAGGCCGCCGCCCTGGCAGAGAAGCTGGAAGCCCGGGCCGAAGAAGTGAACGGCGTCAAGCTGGTACGCTTCGACAGTTCCATGGACCCGGCCATCGTGCGCAACGTGGCTCTGCTTTTGCAGAAGAAAGTCCAGAACTTTGTGCTGGCCGGTGCCTATGCATGGGACGACAAGCCCAACCTGGTGCTCCTGTACTCCAACGACCTGGTGGCCAAGGGCAAGAATGCCGGTAAGGACATCCGCGAGGCCGCCAAGTTCATCCAGGGCGGCGGCGGCGGACAGCCCGGCCTGGCCACAGCCGGCGGCCGCAACGTCGAAGGCCTCTCCGATGCCTTGAACAAACTCGTGGAAATAGCAACTGCTTAACGGAGATCCTTCGGCCTGACAGCCTCAGGATGACAAACGGTTGTCAATTGTCATTCTGAGCGCAGCGAAGAATCTGTATTATGAAAAAACTCGACCAGTTTATACTAAAGTCCTTTGTAGGGCCGTTTTTGGCGGTCCTGGGGATTGTAGTGTTTATACTGGTCATGCAGTTTTTGTGGCTGTACATTGACGAGCTGGTGGGTAAGGGCTTGGAATTCAAGGTGATTCTGGAATTCCTCATGTGGGGCAGCTGTCAGGTACTCCCGCTGGCCATTCCGCTGGCCACGCTCCTGAGCTCCATGATGACGCTGGGCGACATGGGCGAGAAGTTCGAGCTCACGGCCATCAAGGCTTCCGGCATTTCCCTTACCCGGGTGCTTGTACCCATGATGCTGGTAAGTGTGCTCATCAGTATCGGCGCTTTTTACATCGGCGACAGGCTGGTTCCCTACTCCATCAACCAGATCTACACCATGCGTGACGACATCCGCCGCACCAAGAGCGAGATCAAAATCCCTACGGGAACGTTCTACGATGGCATAGACGGGTACATCCTGCGCATTGAAGACCGGGACAAGGAAACCGGCATGATGTACAACATCCAGGTGTACGACCACACCGCCACCAAGGGAAACACCCGCATCACGGTGGCCGACAGCGGCATCATCAAGATGTCCAAGGTGAAGGATTACCTCACCTTCACGCTGTACGACGGTGTGAGTTACCAGGAAGACAACAAGCGCAAATTCCGCGACACCACCCTGGCCCTGCAAAGGGTGGCCTTCTCCCGGGAAGAGATGGTGATTTCCCTGCAGAATTACACCTACCAGCAGTCCGACAGCGCCCGTTACGGAGAGCAGGTGCGATCCATGAACCTGAAAGCCCTGCACAACGGGCACGATTCCCTGATGACCTTGGTGAACAACGGAACACGCAAACACGTGGAGGAATTCCTCCGGCAGAGCGTGATTGATTACCGGAAACAGCTGGATACCAACTGGCGCGAACGTTCTTCAGTGATGAAGCCCCACCCGGACGGTCCCTGGAAAGATGCCACCGAAAAGAAGAGGGCCTATGACAACGCCGCCGGAGGCGCCCGCCAATACGCCAGCACCGCCCGCAACCAGATTATGGAATCGGCCGATTATACCCGCCTGATCTACCGCACCAACGTGGAGATATGGAAGAAGTACGCCCAGGCGCTGGCCTGCCTGCTGCTGTTTTTCATCGGAGCCCCCATCGGCGCCCTGCTTAAAAAGGGCGGCCTGGGCACACCGGCCATCGTTTCCCTGCTGTTCTTCGTGCTGTACTGGGTCATTGACATCACCGGTGAGCGCCTGGCCAACAACGGCACCACCACCGCCTTTATCGGCAAGTTCATATCGGCCTTTATCCTGGCTCCCATAGGGGGCTTCCTGACGGTAAAAGCCGTCCAGGACGCCAGCCTGCTCAATTTAGACCTGTTCAAATCCTGGTTCCGCAAAATCAAGAGCCAATTCATTCGTATGTTCAGAAAAACCCGCATTGTATATATGGGTACCCCGGAGTTCTCGGTGGGCCCGCTGGATGCCCTGCTGAAGGCCGGATATAAGGTGGTGGGCGTGGTCACCGTGCCCGACAAACCCAGCGGCCGGGGTCTCAAGATGAACGAGAGCGCCGTCAAGAAATACGCCGTGGAGAAGGGCCTGCCCCTGCTCCAGCCGGAAAAACTCAAGGACGAGGATTTCCTCAAGTCCCTCGCCGCCTGGAAGGCCGATCTGTTTGTGGTAGTGGGCTTCCGCATGCTGCCGGAGGTGGTCTGGAGCATGCCCAAGCTGGGCACCTTCAACCTTCACGCCGCCCTGCTGCCGCAGTACCGTGGCGCCGCCCCCATCAACTGGGCGGTGATCAACGGGGAGAACATCTCCGGCGTCACCACCTTCATGATTGACCACAAGATTGACACGGGCGGCATTATCCTCCGTTCCGAGTGCCACATAGAACCCACCGACACGGCCGGAGACCTCCACGACAAGCTCATGGAACTGGGCTCCACGCTGGTGGTGGAAACCGTGGAAGGCCTTATCCAGAAGAACGTGGAATTGCGCGTGCAGCGCAGCTTCATCCAGGGTTCCGAGCTCCTGAAGCCCGCCCCCAAGCTTACCCGCGAGCTCCAGCACATCGACTGGAACGACACCACCCGCCACATCTACAACCTTATCCGCGGCCTGTCCCCGTTCCCGTGTGCTTTTACGGAACTTGTGCCCATGGCCCTTTCGGAAGGTAATGCACTTCCCTCCGCTAATAATGGGGCCGATGCTACGGGAAGTGCATCACCTTCCGGTATGCAACCTGTTCAGCTGAAGATCTACTTCGGCGAAATGCGGACGGATCTGCACGCCGCTCCCGGCACGGTGCTCAGCGACGGCAAGACGTACCTGGCCATCGCCACTCAGGACGGCGCCATAGCCATCACAGACCTGCAGCTGGCCGGCAAAAAGCGCATGGACGTCAAGTCCTTCCTGCTGGGCTTCCGCAATCCCACGGCCTACACCACCACCCAGGGCACTTCCAAGGCCGAAATGGAGAAGGCCAAACCTAAAGAGGAAGACTAGCGGCTCTCTTGTCATCCCAAGCGAGCCTTTTGTCATTCTGAGCGAAGCGAAGAATCTCTATGAATAGTATCGTAATTCTTTGTAATGGCCTATTTCCTTCTGAACCGTATCCTCTATATCTGCTGGATTCGGCCGAAGGCGTGGTGTGCTGTGACGGTGCACTGGTGAAGTTTCTGGAGCACGCTCCCGAACGTATGCCTCTAGCCGTGGTCGGTGACCTGGATTCGCTTCCGGAGGAACTGAGGAGCCGCTACTCCCACATCCTCTTCCCCGTTGCCGAACAGGACGACAACGACCAGACCAAGGCCCTGCGCTGGGTGCTGCAGAACCATCCGGAAGTTTCCGAGATAGTCTTTCTGGGAGCTACCGGCCTCAGGGAAGACCACACCATCGGCAACCTGGGCCTGCTGATGGACTATCCCCGGCAGTTCGACCTGAGCGACCGCAAACTCTCCATGGTGTCGGATTTCGGCACCGCCTTCGTGGTTACAGACAGCGGCGACCTCCATTTGGGGGAAGGCCGCCGCATATCCTTATTCAGTGCCGATAATTCTCTGAAAATCACCTCCGAAGGCCTGGAATGGCCTCTGAACCAGGTGGTGTTCGATGCCTGGTGGAAAGCCACCCTCAACCGCACTTCGGCCCCCATCGTATCCCTTCATTTCAACCATCCCTCCGCCGTACTGGTAATGGTGGACTGACCGATTACTGGTTCAGCGCATCGGCGCTCTTGATGAACTTGGCCAGGTCTTCTTCGGACACGTGGTAGTTCTGCATTTCGCCGGAGAAGTACTGGTCGTAGGCGCTCATGTCCACGAAGCCGTGGCCGGAGAGGTTGAACAGGATGGTCTTCTGCTCGCCGGTTTCCTTGCACTTGAGGGCCTCGTTGATGGTGGCGGCAATGGCGTGGCAGCTTTCCGGGGCGGGGATGATGCCCTCGGTGCGGGCAAACAGCACGCCGGCGGCGAAGGAATCCTTCTGCTCAATATCCACGGCCTCCATGTAGCCGTCCTTCATGAGCTGGCTCAGGATAACGCCGGCGCCATGGTAACGCAGACCTCCGGCGTGGATAGCGGCGGGCTTGAAGGTGTGGCCCAGGGTGAACATCGGGAGGAGCGGGGTCATGCCGGACTCGTCACCGAAGTCGTATTCGAACTTACCTCTGGTGAGCTTGGGGCAGGAGTAAGGCTCGGCCGCAATAAAGCGGGTCTTCTTGCCTTCCTGGATGTTGTGGCGCATGAACGGGAGGGCGATACCGCAGAAGTTGGAGCCGCCGCCGAAGCAGGCGATCACGATGTCCGGGTATTCACCGGTGAGGGCCATCTGCTTCTCCGCTTCCAGGCCGATGACAGTCTGGTGCAGGCAGACGTGGTTCAGCACGGAGCCCAGCGCATATTTGCAGTTGGGGGTGGTGACGGCAAGCTCGATGGCCTCCGAGATGGCGCAGCCGAGGGAGCCGCGGTCGTTGGGATTCTTGGTAAGGATGTCCTTGCCGGCACGGGTGGACATGGACGGAGAAGGGGTTATCGCCGCCCCGAAGGCCTGCATTATGCTGCGGCGGTAGGGCTTCTGCTCATAGCTGACCTTGACCATATAGACGGCGCAGTCGATACCGAACTTCTTGGTGGCATAGCTGAGGGCGCCTCCCCACTGGCCTGCGCCTGTCTCGGTGGTCAGGTTGGTGACTCCCTGCTCCTTGGCGTAGTAGGCCTGGGCAATGGCGGAATTCAGCTTGTGGCTGCCGGCCGGGGATACTGATT
>JAFZWC010000067.1 GCA_017617475.1 Bacteroidales bacterium | reverse complement strand
CTTAGAGTCCTGTAGGCATCGACCATTTTCATTGCCTACAGGACTCTAAGCCCTACATTCCAATCATCAGTTAATACAAGGGGACTTTTTCAGTGGCCTCGGCCCAAAATCCGACCTGCGCCGTCACCTTTCATCGGCCGGCAGCCTCGTATTCTTTTCCTAGTTCGTGGATGTATGAGAAGATCTCGCGTTCTTTTTCGGCAGAGGGTGTTTTGAAGCCGTTGGTGTAGTTTCGCAGGAGAGTGGCGTTGAGGCCGTACTTTTTGGCGAAGCCGGCTATGTTAATCTCCGGATGGGTAAGGAAGAACCTTTGCAATGGGCTTGGGATAGCTTCTTCGTATTCGAAGCTCTCGAAACTTACGTCCACGTCCAGATGGCGCCAGTGAATGCCGTCATAGCTGAACTCGTACCTGTCTCGATCTTCTTCTGTGGCGTTCATTAAATCCTTGTACCATAGGAGAGATTGGCGGTAGGTTTTTCCATTGTCTCCCTGTCCGCACAAGTACTCACCTTCGAACCATATCTTATTGATCCTTAGCATTGTTTATATCAAATAACTCATTCCATCTTTTGGCTATGATATCTGCGTTTTCTTCAATTGTTTGTTCTATGCGTTTAAGGTCGTTTCCCCGTACGTGTACGTGAAGGGGAGCGTGTTCTAGAGAGTAAAAGAAGAAAATGATACCTTTTACAAAGTTAGGTATTAAAAACGATACCCGCAAGAGCTGCGGTGAACAATTGTCCTTGGCTGCAAATGTAAAAGAAAACGAAGTGATGGCAAATTAGATAGGAGGGATAATTTCATTTGCGTAACAGACAGGTGTTCAGTAATTTACTGATTCAATCATGGTGGCTTAGGTTCTTTGTATGCCCTCAAATCCATGCACTTACCTTCCGGAAAAATAGTGCCCGAATTATTTGCCCTCGGCCAGCCCTTTACGTATGTTTGCGTGTAGAACTATGCCAAATATTGGTGATAATAGTTGAATTTGTTATAAAATGTTATATCTTTGCAATGTGGTAGCGATATGAGACGCTATAAGGTACATGAAGTGATAGAACTCTTACTTGCAGATGGCTGGTATTTGGCGGGGCAGAAGGGAAGCCATCGGCAGTTTAAGCACCCAACCAAAAAGGGGAGGGTCACAGTTAATGAGAAACCGTCGGTTACTCTTGAACAAGAGATTTTGAACAGTATCTGGAAACAGGCAGGTTGGAGATAATTATCGGTGTAATATGGGCAAAATTGTAATCAACGTTGACTATACGGATAACTTTGCCGCTGCTCCGGCAAATGAAGATATTGCATGTATTTCTACAGGCAGAACCTTTGAAGAACTTAAAAAGAATATGGAAGAGGGACTGCGCTGGCATATCGACTCAATGAGGGAAGACGGAGAATCTGTTCCGGCGGAGTTTGATGGAGAGTGGGTTTTTGAATGGAGCTTTTCCGTCAGGGCACTCTTGCACTATACGGAGCGGTTGGTTCCTAAATCGGCCATTGCAAAAGTGACCGGGATTAATCAGCAGCAGCTGACGCACTATGCTTCCGGATACCGCGTGCCCCGCCCAGCCATGAGGGCAAGAATTATTGAAGGCATTCATGCCATCGGCCAGCAACTGGAAGCTATTTCTTGATCCGGTTTTTCTTCATGCTTTGCCTCGGAGGGGACAAGTAAGGGGACAAGTAGTCAGCTTGCTGTCCCGGATTTATCCCACCACCAACCTTTCTGGCACGCAACTCAGTGCTTTGGCCAGAAGAAAGACTGTGGCAGATTCGGCATGCGAAAGGGAAACGGTTCCTTGTTCATAGGCCCGGATCAGGCGCAGGGAGATACCGCTTTTTGCTGCCAATTGGGCCTGTGTAAGGCTGGCGGCTTTCCGGAGTTCCCGCAAGGGACATTCAGGGAGCCGGATGCGCCGGGAGGCGATGTCCAGAAACTTACTGATATCGGCCTCATGCAAGGGATGATATAGTTGGATGATGTCTTCAATGGGCAGGCCGTTCTGATCGATAGTCTGAAAACTGTAGCCGCTGTACCACTGAAAATGCGCCAGTGCCCATCCGGCCCAGTATTCCGGGGTGTAGCCGTTAAAACGGTATGGTGGCGTTTCACCCTTCCAGCCGGTTTTCTCCAACAATCTGAGAGCGAGGTCGCATCCGCTCATCCCTACCAAAAACAAGGGATGGCCCATGGCAAATAACCGGGCTGCTTCGCTGGCCAGGAAACGTATATAGAAAGCTCTAGGGGCCATGTTACAAGTATTCACAGCATAGTCCAGCATGGTGCCCAGACAGTCCTTCGCATAAGGGAGATAGTCTTTATCGTAGGCGTTCATCATCATTCCTCCATTTGTTTCTTAGAATGTCTATCATCAAGACTCCTTCCTGGTCGGCTTTCATGTGGCGAAATGCCTCGCGTGCACGGATATCCCTTTGCTGCCGGCGCAACAGATAGATGTCACGGTCTACTATCTCTGCCGAAAGAAATACCAGCGCATCAAAAGCACGCGGACTTTGGAGAAAAACCTGATGCCCTAAATGACCCAGTTGAAGGGCTAGTTTCAATTGCGTGAGCGACAGGCTACCCTCCAGGAAGTCTGCGGCAATACTGAAATAGGAATCGTCGGCCCTGTAGCCGCAGATAATGTCATACCCGTCCAGCGAGGGGTAGAATTCCTGAAGCACATAATCACGGGCGAGTTGCGGGAGCGTATGTTTGATACTGAACTGACGGTTCTTTAGCAGGAGAGCCAGCCAGTTGAGGACATGGTACTCAGGACCGTCAAGATGGGCAATCTTGAGCGTTGCCGCCGGTTCAAAGGCATAGTGATTCACAAAGGCCGAAGGGGCATCTGAGCAGGACCACTCCCGAGCCAATTCCAGATTCTCCGTACAATAGAAACCAGGGCCATAGTCATTATGGATTTTCCCCCCGCCCGGCCAGGGAGTTTCCACTATATGATCTGAACCGTGGAATAAGGCATTATCCAGCATGCGACTGACATTATAATGTTACAAGCGCAAATGTATAGAATCCTTTTCGTTTTTCCTAATCATCCTATTGGAAATTCAACAGATTGTACATAACTTTGTACAAAATTATGGACTATGCAAGTGACCACCATCTCGGGATTCCGGGCCAACATCAAGCAGTACTACGACAACGTGCTCCTCACAGAGGAGCCGCTCATCATTACCAAAGGGGATACGGGCGCCGTGCTCATTCCGCTCAAGGAATATAATGCCATGCAACGCAGGCTGGAGATACTCAGTAACCAGCAGGTGCTGAAGGATATACGCGAGGCTACGCTGCAGATGGCGGCGGGCCAGCTCATAGAAGTAACGGACATTGACGCCCTATGAAACTGTACCTGAGTCCCAAGGCCCAATACCAGTACCAGTGCCTGAAGGGCCGGAGTGTCCAGTATGCCGAGCAGGTAAAAGCCATTCTCCAGGATATCAAGGAACATCCTTCGGAGGGTTTGGGCACACCCGAGGCCGTGGCCCCCTTCCTTTCCGGGTACTGGGAACGCCGTTTCAACGGAAGTGGCATGGTTACCTATTATAGTGAAGGTGACTATGTGGTCATTATCAGCATCGGCAATGAACTCCTGCCTTCCCATGAAGAGTTGCCGAAGAAACTGCAGGAGATGTCCAAGCAGGATTATGCCCAGGTAATCAGGCAGATGGAAGCCAACCGGGGCCATGGAGACGACCCTAAGGTGGGCATCTTCTGGTATAATGAGGCATGGAAGGAGCTGTTTGGCGTGGTGTCCCACCCGGTCCGTGATTATACCCAGGCCAATGCGTCTGACGGGCGCATCACCTGTTCAGAGTTGCACGAGGACGTCTGGCGTAAGGAGTACAATCGGCAGAAACACCATGGGGACGGGAAGGGACCTTTCATAGGCGCGTATGAGAATAAGCCGCGCGGGCGGGTGTTTTATCAGATGGAAGAGGGCCGATTCATTGTGGCTGTGGGCAAGTGGCTGGAGGAGCACCCCGAAGCTCGTGAACTCATCCTGGAAGAATTTGACCTTCCGGCCGATAAAACCACCTTCGAATACGCCATCCACTGGGACATCGGCCACTGCTGGCGCTAATTGGCGCCCTTTTCCCCAGGCCGATTTTTCTTGACCCTTCCCGGTTGAAAACCAGCCTTTTATCGGCCTCCCTCAAGGAGGTCGATTCTTTGTATCGGCCTTTATATCAGCGCATTATCGGCCAGAAAAATGAAGGCTTCATAATTTGAAAAGGGCATCCCCTTTCCGTAAGTTTGCGGAAAAAAGAGTTATGAAGAGCAAAGCATTTCTATTGGCAGCGTTGATGCTGGCGCTGGCGGGCTGCAGCCGGCAGAAGATCCCATACCAGAAATCCGAAACGGGGGCGGGGGACCGGACCATTCAGTTCATTGTTCCCGGGGTGTTCCACGCAAGGGTGAAGACCAAGGCCGATGAGGTTACGGTGCTGGACCAGTTCCACGTGGGGTGCGTCACCGGCACGCTGGGCACGGCCGAGGAAGAAGAATGGAACGCAACCTTCACCAGCGACGGGGAAGAGACCCCCACCTACGCCGGCGACAAATACTGGCCGGTGAGCGACGCGTCCTATAAATTCTACGCGAGCAACATCCCCATGACGGCCTCGGCAACGGGGTACACGGTATCGGCCTCCAACGCCACGGACGTGGTATGCGCGGTACTGGCCGATCCGGATTACTGCACCACCAACGTGCTCTCCTTCCAGCACATCTTCGCCAGGCTGGGGAACGTGACCGTGAGCGCCGCGGCCAATTACACCCTCTCGGACGTGAGCATCCTCATCAAGCCCCAAGTGAGCGGAACCTATGACCTGTACGCCGGCAACGGCCACAACGACGGCACGGGGTGGTCGTCGCTGGTGGCCGGCGAGGAGGTGAACATAGCCCCGGCCACCCCCGGAACCCTGGCGAACAACCTGTGGCTGGTGCCTGGGACCTACAGAATAATAGCCAACTGGACGGCCTCCTGGGACGATTACTCTAAACGGTTCGAGTACTACGCGGCCGATATCCAGGTGCGGGCGGGCGCGGTGAACAACCTCTCCATCACGCTGGGGGGTGACAGCGGCCCCGGCGTTAAGTTCGGGATGTCGGTGAGTCCCTTCACCGACGAGGCCCCCACGGCCCTGGCCATGAGCGACCTTTCGCAGCTTCCCGTCACCTTCGGCGGCCTCATGATAGCCCCCTGCAACACCATGTACAACGGCTCCAACATGGTCATTCCGTTCGACGACTGGAACCACTGCTCCTACGGGAGCACCTACGGCCTCAATAACGGCAGCTACTACTTCGGCTTCATCCAGACGGGCTCCAAGTTCGACTCCCGCATGAGCTCGTTCAATACCTCGTCCGGCAACATCCGTAACGACATCACCCTGCCCTCCCGCAAGGTGAATTACGGCGGTTACGACGACTGGCGCGTACCCACCCAGGCCGAATGGTACACCCTTACCTGGGGGACGTCTCCCGGAACGGAGCGCCCCGGCTCCAGGGTCAACGGCGATGCGGGGGTCAAGTTCGCCTTCATCGACCTTCCGGGTGTGGTCCACGGCGGCAATACCGGCGTGAAAGGCCTGCTGCTGTTCCCGGACAACCGGTCCATGACGGGACAGGCGCTCTCGGACTTCAACGGCACCACCCTCACCACCTTCACCAACGACCAGCTGAACGCCTACCTCAGTCAGGGCTGCGTCTTCCTCCCCGCGTCGGGGGAGTGGCGGTACAGCGGCTGGTTCGGCATAGGGACGTACGGCTATTACCTGACGGCCACCAGCAAGAACGACTCCTATTCCTACGCCGTACAGGCCTGGAATGCCAATTTCCTGCTGAATCTGGAGCACAAGAAGACGAATAACCCGGACAACCTCAGCCTCAGGCTGGTGCGCACGGCCCAATAAAGGGGCTATTCGGCAACGGTGAAGGATACGGTGGAAGAATTGCCGTCGCCGTCCACTACGGTAAGGGTGTGGCGGCCGGGATCCGGGGCCAGGCGCAGCTCGTGGATGAAACGGGTTTCGCCCACATAGGTCTGGTCCAGGTGCCACCAGAGGGTGGCGTCGGAGCGGTGGTGCGCCACGCGGAAAACGGCGCCTTCCACCTGGCCGCTCAACTGCCGGGGAAGGTACAGCGTGGTGCCGGACTGGGGATAGATGAATTCAATCTCCTTGCTGGTAACCGTTTTCCTGGCCCCGGTATATTCCGGGTGATGCGGCTTGTAGAACCATTCCATGGCCGGCGTAAGCACGAACTCGCCCGTACGGTGATAGGGGCAGGGCTCGCTCTGCAGCCCCGCCGCCGGAATAAGCATCTGCACCGCCGGGCACTCTGGCGAAGCCAACATGCCGGATTCGGAGCAGACGTTGGCGTAAACGCCAACGTCTGCATCAATCGTTTCACTTGCTGGGGGCCTAATCCCCCAGACCCCCTGGGTCGCTTCGCTCCGGAGGATCTTCGAGGCAGCCTTGTCATGCCCGATCACGTCGGGCATCTGGAACCATTCGTCACTGGCAGGGAGGAGGTTGAGGATGGCGAACATTACCGGGCCGGCGGTGCGGGCTCCGGTGAGGCCGGGCACGCCGTGACCGTCGGCATTGCCGGCCCAGACACCAATGGTGTACGCCGGCGTCATGCCCACGGCCCACGCGTCGCGGAAGCCGTAGCTGGTGCCGGTCTTCCACGCCGCCTTACGCACAGACCGGATGAGCCGCCAGTCCAGCTCGTCGGGCCGGTTCACCTCCTGTAGCGCCTGCAGGGTGTACCACACGGCTAAGGCGTCCGTAATTGGAGATTCTTCGCTTCGCTCAGAATGACAATTGTCATCCTGAGGAGTGTCGCCCCTTTTGTCATTCCGAGGCCCGTCAGGGCCGAGAGAATCTCCTTGATATGAATATGCCAGGGCACTATAGGCCCTGGTGATTTCGTCCAATCGGCCTTCGCCTCCGCCGAGAATCAGGGAGAGGCCGTAGTGCTCGGGGTCCTGGGTGAGGGTGGTGAGCCCGGCCTTGAGCAGCAGCGCGTGGAACTTGGGCACGCCGTACTGGCGCAGCAGGAACACGGACGGGACGTTGAGGGAGCGGGCCAGGGCCTGGGAGGCGGGCACCGCGCCGTAGAACTGCCGGTCAAAATTCTGCGGGGCAAAGCCGCCCAGGTTCACGGGAATGTCCGGCAGCAGGGTATTCGGCAGAATCTCGCCTTCCTGCAGCGCGGCGGCATACAGGAACGGCTTCAGAATACTGCCCGTGGAGCGCGGAGAAGCTGCAATGTCCACCTGCACGCCCGGGCGTTCGCGGTCCGGCGAGGCGTTGCCCACATAGGCCACAATCTCTCCGGTGGCGTTGTCCATGACCACGGCGGCCAGGTCGGCCACTCCTTCCTTGGCCAGGTCGTCGGACTGCCGGTCCGTCACGGCCGACACGGCTTTCTGCAGGGGCAGGCGTATGCTGGTGCGGGTACGCACCCCCTTGGGGCAGCGCTCCACAAAGTGCGAGGCGTAGGACGGTAGCGGCAGGGGAGCGTCGGGCAACGGTTCTTCCAGCGCCGCCTCGTAGGTTTCGGCCGATAGGTCTCCGTGTTCCATCAGCCTTAGCAGCAAGCGGTTGCGTTTGGCCTGGAGGTCTTCCCGCCCCTTGCTCAGATGCATGGTGGAAGGGGCGTTGGGCAGCACGGCCAGCGTGGCGGCCTCGGCCCAGGACAGCTCGGAAGCCGGCCGGCCGAAGTACCGCCAGGCCGCGGCCTCCAGCCCCACCACGTTCCCCCCGAAGGGCGCGTGCGATGCATACAGCGCCAGAATCTGAGGCTTGGAGCACCTCAGCTCCAGCCGCGCGGCCAGCACGGATTCAATGATTTTTTGCCATACGGTGCGTTCCCGCTGGCGGCTCAGGCGAATCACCTGCATGGTGAGGGTGCTGCCGCCGCTCACCACGTGGCCGGAGCGCGCATTCTGAATCAGCGCCCGGCCCATGGCCACCGGGTTCACGCCCGGGTGCCACCAGAACTGCCGGTCCTCAAACTGCACCAGCGCTGTGGCAAAGCGTTCCGGCACCGTGTCGCACGGCGGAAAGCGCCACTGCCCGTCGGCCGCAATGCGCGCCCCCAGCAGCTCGCCCTCCGCGCTCTCCACCACCGTGGAGTACTCCGTGCCCTTGAAGAGGTTGCGGGGAAGACAGAATAAATAGCCCAGCAGGAGGATTCCTGCCAGGCTATATATACAGATTCTTCGTCGCATACGCTCCTCAGAATGACAAAATCTTACTTGGTCACCACCGCAATGCCGGAGGCGCTGGCGGCCTGGACGGCGGGCTCGTACATGGCCTCGGCCACGGTGGACGGCAGCATGTAGCGGCCCTCATAGGCAGCACGCAGCTGCACGGTGAAGGTCTTGCTGCGGCCGGCGGGCAGGCCGAAGAACCAGTTCACGCGGTCGTCGCGGATGTCCTTGAAGTCGTATCCGTCGTCGGAGGCTCCGCCGGTGAGGCGCTCGTTCTGGATTTCCCAGCCGGAGGCCACGGGGAAGTTCAGGGCCAGGTTCTCGTAACCCTTCAGCGTAGAAATGTTACTTACCCTGATGATGGCCTGGAAACGGGTTCCCTGAGGCAGGGAGGCGGGGTTCACGGTGGCGCCGGTCTCGGCCGACACGTACTTGATTTCCAGCTTGAGGCCGTTGGAGGTGGCGGTGCGCACGCCGGTACGGGCGGTCTTCACCAGGGTGCCGTGCAGCGGGCCTTCAGAGAGGTTCTTCACGGCGGCGGTCTCAGCCACCACGCAGCTGGCCAGACCCTTGTCGGCCTTCACTTCCTGGCCGCCCACGGTGGCCTTGATGGAGGTGGTGGGCACCTTGTCCAGCAGGTGCTTGTAGGCCACGGCGGCGAAGGCGGTCTCCTGGGTGCTGAGCCAGCGGTCGGCGGGTTCGGCGGCCACTTCCAGCGCCTCGTTGATGCGTCCGCACAGGGCCAGGGCGTCCAGGGCTACCATCTTGTCACGGAAGCCGGTGCCATAGGTAATGTTGTAAGGATCGTATTCCGGGAAGTCCTTGCCGATGCTCTCGATGAGTCCCTCGCCCAGGTTGGTCTTGCCGCTCAGGGCATAGGCTGCGGCCAGCATCCAGCGGGCGCGGTCGCCCATATCGGCCGCCTCCTTGAGGCGGTTCATGGAAGAGAGCTGGGAAGCGCCGGCATCGGCCAGGGAGTAGAGTCTGTAGGCCTCGTCCAGGGTGCTGAAGACGCTGCTGCCCGCCACGCGGAACACCTGGCTCATCTTCTGCTGATAGGCCTTCCAGTTCTTGAGCACGCCGCCGTTCACCTCGAAGCCGGCCTTGGAGGCCTCGGTGAGGAAGTGACCGGCCATGGAGCTCACCCAGGTGTCGCTCTTGCCGCCGCTCCAGTAGGCGAAACCGCCGTCGGCATTCTGCCGGCCATAGAGCTTGGAAATGAGCGTAGGAATGAGTTCCTTGGCGGCTGCAGCGTCTTCTTCATTCAGAAGCGGCAGCAGGCTCACCAGGGTAAGGCCGCGGGAGCTCAGCTGCTCGCCGCATTCGTAGGCATAGTTCTTCATGTTCAGGAACCATGCACGGGCGTCGGGAGCCGGATAGCCGGCCAGCTGAAGGGTGCCTGCGCCGGCCTGACGGGACTCGCCGGGCTGCAGGATGAAGCGCTCGATGGTCACAATCTCCGGCTGGGGATTGCGCACGGTGAGGGCAATGGTCTCGGAGGCCTTGTGGCCGCTTCCGGATGCCTCTACGGTAATGTGGGCCACGCCTTCCTTGTCGGTGGCCTTGAGGCCGAAGGTCACCAGCTGGTCGCCCTTGGCGGCGAAGGTGAGCTTCTTGGAAGCGTCGCCGGTAAGGCTCACGGGGCCGTCCACCTTTACGGAAACGTTGGCTTCCTTCACGCCGTCCTCCATGGCGAACACGTTCACGGGGATGGCGGTCTCTTCATTGATGCCCAGCACGCGCGGCAGGGTGGTCACCAGCATGAGCGGATTCTGCACGGGGACGGTCTTGTCGGCACTGCCGAAGGCACCGTCGTGGCCGGCCACCACCATTACGCGGACACTGCCCACGTAGGCGGGGATGGTAAGTTTGACCTCGTCAGTTCCCTTGGTGACGGTGCGCGGCTGCTGGAACAGCACCACGGGGTTGAAGCGGTTGTCCTTGCGGGCGCTTACAACGTTCTCCTGGTCACCGCCGATGGAAGCCAGCGGGGAGAATTTGCCGCTGAATGCGCCGATCACCTGGTCGTACAGGTCCCAGGTGCTTACGCCCAGGGCTTCGGGTTTGTACATGTGGTTCCAGGGATCCGGGGTCTTGAAGGCGGTCAGATCCAGCAGACCCTCATCCACAATGGCCAGGGTGTAGGTCATGGGCTTGCCGCCCTTCTCGCTCACCTTCACGGTGAATTCCTCGTCGGGATGCAGCACCTGCGGCAGGGTTACCACGGGCTCCAGATGGGAGGCCGGATTCTCCACCTTCACGCGCTGTACGCCGTACAGGCGAAGCGGGAGGTCATTCTGCGTGCTGCCGTAAGGCTGAACCAGCGTCACGTGTACGTAAATGTTGGGAGCCATCTCGGGCTCTACGGTAAAGTTATAAGGAGTATCCTTGTCGGAGAGGGACACCCATTCGCGCTTGAGCACGGTACCGGCATTCTCCAGGGAAACCAGGGCCTGACCGCCCTTGGCGGCAGGAAGATACACGGTGGCTTTCTCTCCGGCCTGGTAGGAAGGCTTGTCGGTAGAGAAGGTGATCATGGTCAGGGATTCCGGATCACGGCGGTTGGCACGGCCGCGGAAGTCGGGCCAGTCAATGGTCACAAAGCGGCCGCTGGTGTGGCCGGAGGTCTTGTCCCGGGCCAGGATGAGGTAACGGCCCCAATCGGGATAGTCCACACGGATGCGGAAGCCGGTGTCGTCGTTGGCGCCGGAGGTAAGGGTGCCGGAGGCAATCTTCTCCACGGAGCTGCCGTTCACATAGGCATCCAGGTCGCCGCCCGGATTGTCCCACCACCAGTTCCAGCCGGTCTTGAACACGGCATATTCTACCTTATGGCCCTTGACACGGTTGCCCAGGGCATCCACCACGGCCAGCTTGATGGGCTGGTCCTTGTCGGTCTCCAGGAAGTCTCCGTCCGGAACCTTGATGCCCACGTAGGCGCTGTAAGGGGAGTAGGGAAGGGTTTCGGTGGTGAAGCTCTCGTCACCGCCGGGTTCTTCCACGCTGGTCACCACAAAGGCCTGCAACAGGCCGGGAGCGCCTTCGGTAACGGGGAATTTCACCTGAACGGAGGCGTTGCCCGTACCGTCGGTGCGGGACTTATAAAGAATATGCTCGGCCGATGAGAACTGCGATGCGGGGTCGTAGAAGCTGTATTTCTCGAAGCCCTTGAAGGGGATGTTGGCCTTGCGGAGGGTCATCTCGGCGCGGACGGCGCAGTCGGCAGCGCTGCCGCCGGCCAGCCAGGAGGCGGCTACCCGCACGGGGATCACCTGCCCGGCCTGCAGCATTTCGGGATAGGCGGTGGTTACCTTGAGGCGGTTGGGCTTCACGGTCTCTACGTGCAGCGTCTTGTGGAAGGTGCTGCCGCCCACCTTGAAGTAGGCGTTCCAGTAGCCGGTGGGGTCATCGGCCTTGGTGGTTACGTCGTAGCTGTAGAAGCCGTCGGTGCCCTTGTGCACCTGACGGGTGTAGAACTGACCTTCCGGGGTGTACACTTCCAGGGTGGCGGGATGGCCCTCGGGCAGGTTCTTGCCCTTGTCCTGGAGGATGAGGGTCAGGTGCATGGTGTCGCCGGGTCTCCATACGCCGCGCTCGCCGTACACGAAGCCCTTGATGCCCTGCTGAACGGTTTCTCCGCCCACGTCAAAGCGGCTCAGGGAACGCTCGTTACCGCTGTTAACCTTCAGATAGGAGGTACTGCCGCCGGCCTTGGCCACCACGGCGAAAGGCTTGCGGGCCACGGTCAGGCTGGCCAGACCCTTGCCGTCCGTCTTGCCGGTGGCAATGCTCTGCAGCTGATAGTCAAATACTTCCAGGCTCACGCCGGAAACCGGCTTAGCGCTCAGGAGGTCGGTGGCGGCCACCCAGAGGGTGTTACCGCCGGCATACTCGGCCAGAAGGCCCAGGTCGCTGGCCAGGATCTGGGCATACGGGAAGCGGCCGCTTTCCATGTAGAAGGACGGCTTGGAGGGGTCGTCACTCTCGTCCCAGTTGTAGGTGGACCAGTCGTAGTCGTTGTCCCAGTAGTAGGGATTGGGGGTGTCCCAGGTTTCTTCGTCTTCCACAGTGGGCTTGCCGGTAGGGGCCTGCGTGCTCAGGATGGGCTGCTTGCCGCCGTAGAGACTCTGGTCCAGGCGGAAGCTCAGACGAATGCGGTAAATGGCACCGGGCTCCTGCTTCACCAGACCGCTCAGGTCGATGGAATGGGTGTTCCACTGGTGCAGGTTCTTGGAAGCGTCCAGCGGAACGTCGCCGCGCCATACCAGGCGGCCGCAGCGGCGCAGGCTTCCGCTCTCGCCCAGTTCGTTCTCCTGCAGGAAGCTCAGGACATTCTTTTCGTAAATCTTGATTACGCGTACTTCCACGGCGCTCAGGTTAACGGCGCGGAAGGGGAGGATGAGCTGGTCTTTGTCGGGCAGGATGTTGCCGTCAACCAGCAGTTCCACGGCCGGCTTGGGCTCGTTGGCCGTGAAGTTGCGCACGAAGCTGTCGCCCAGGGTATTGCCGTCGGCATCCTTCAGGTTCTTGTCCAGGGTGAGCACCAGGTCGCCTTTCATGCCCTCGAAATGCACTTTCAGGAGCTTTTCCTCTACCTGCACATAGCTGCGGGCGGCGCCTTCCAGTTCCACCAGGCCCTTAACGTTGGCGTTGGCGGGTTCCTTGGAGAGGTTCACTTCCACCACGTTCTCCCGCAGGACGGCTTTCACCACGCGGAAGGGACGGCCGTTGTCGGGCTCATCGGCCTCCTGGGCCTCTTCTCCTTTGCCGCGTACGGCCAGGCCGAAGGTAAACGGGTCCTCCGGGGCGCTGTCGCAAACCTTGTCCAGCGCGAAGCTCACGCTGTATGTTTGCCCTGCCTTCCAGGCGGCGGGGGTGAAGGAAACGGTGGATGCGTTGATCCACTGCGTGGTGCCTTCCACCTTGGGTTTGATGTTGAACAGACCCTCGGTGGGCTGCGCCGTGGCATCCTGGGTGAGTTCAATCCTGAGGACGGCGTCCTCTCCCACAATGCCGCCGGTGTATGCCTTCACATACTGGGCAAAATCCTGGGCCGATGGCGTGGTTACCACGGCTGTTTTCTTGGGCCCGCAGGCCACCATGGCCGCCGCTGCGGCCAGGAGCATAAAGAACTTACGCATGGTTTTAGTATTTAGTATGATTTTAGTCCTTCTTTGAGTCGGGTGAGGCCGTCCAGCAGACGGGTGCGGGGGCAGGCTATGTTCAGGCGCTCGAAACCTTCGCCGGCGGCGCCGTAGATGGTGCCGGTGCTGAGCACCAGCCCGTGTTTTTCTCTAAGATGATTGGCCAGGCGCTCCGAGAAGCCTTCCAGGGGCTCGCCGGCCTTGAGGGCGCAGCGGCAGTCCAGCCACATGAGGTAGGTGCCTTCCAGCGGCGGGCAAATGACTTCCGGCATCTCGTCTTCCAGGAAGCAGCACACCGTGCGGGCGTTGTGGTACAGGTAGTTGCGCAGCTGGTCCAGCCAGGGACCGCCCTTTTCGTAGGCGGCTTGCAGGGCCGTGACGCCGAATACGTTCACGTCGCAGCATTCGTTGTCGTTGATGGCGCGGTCCATCTTGGCCAGGATGTCTGCATCGGCCGCAAAGAGATTGGCTATCTGGATGCCGGCAATGTTGAAGGCCTTGGTGGGCGAGATGCAGGAGACGGAGTTCTTCACGTACTGCTCCGGCAGGGTGGCCCAGGGGGTGTAGTCGTGGCCGGGGTAGGTGAGTTCGCAGTGAATCTCGTCGGAGACTACGAATACGTTGTTGCGGCGGCAGATTTCGGCCATCAGCAGCAGCTCTTCGCGCGTCCATACGCGGCCCACGGGGTTGTGGGGGTTGCAAAGGAGGAATACCTTGGCCTGTGCGCATTTGGCCTCGAAGTCGTCCCAGTCCACTATGAAATGCTTGCCGTCAAACTTCAGGGGGCTCACCAGCTGGCCGCATTTGTTGTTGCGGATGGCGGGGAAGAAGGCGTTGTAGCAGGGCGTCATCACCAGCACGTTGTCGCCGGGAACGGTCATGGCCTTGATGGCGGCGCTGTACGCGGCAATAACCCCGGTGGTGGGAACGATGTTTTCTCTGCCGATGCCTTCCCAGCCGTGGCGGGAGGCAAACCATTGGCTCATGACCTGGAAGTAGTTGTCGGGAATGAGCTCATAGCCGAAGACGCCGTGGTCCAGCCTCTTCTGCAGGGCCTCCTGGATTTCGGGGGCTATGCGGAAGTCCATATCGGCCACCCACATGGGCAGCGTACCGGGATACAGGTCCCATTTCACGCTCTCGGTTCCCCTTCTGTCGGGGCATTGGTCAAAGTTGTATTTCATAGTCTATGTCTTTTGAACAGATGGACTTACAGTCCGGGGGGACTCCGTTCGCTTCGCTCACTCCGGCCCCTCCCACCGCTTTTTGGACATTTTCTCCGGAAGCAAGCTTCCTCCGATAATATCCAAAAATCTGCGGGCCCCTCCCCCTATACTTGTCCGGGGGTGGACAAGCCCCCCGGACTGTAAGTCCATCTGCTCATTCAATTATGCAGTTTGCCGGTTTCTTTATATTCTGGTCCAGAATTATCTGTCCTATGCTGTCGGCCTTGATGTGGCCGCTGCGTGGGTTCTTCACGGAATGGATGTTGCCCCTGACGGTGGCCTGGACGCTGCTGTACTCGAAGGCGAGGTCGGCGTCGGGCTCGAAGGTGCAGTTCTCCAGTACAAGGTTTTCGCAGTAGCACAGGGGCTGCGTGCCGCCAATGTGGCAGTTCACCAGGCGCAGGTTCTTGGCATACCACCCCAGGAATTCGCCCTGGATGCGGGAGTCGTACACGGTTATGTTCTCGCTCTCCCAGAAGGCGTCCTTGGTGTCCAGGTCCGAGTTGCGGATAACCACGTTCCTGGAGTACTGGAAGGAGTAGTTGCCCTGCAGCCGGAAGTTGTCTATGTCAATGTTGTCCGTGTGCATGAAGATGTAATCGGCCTTCTGGGCCTCTACATTCCGCATTACCACGCCGTCGCAGTCCCAGAAGGTTTCCAGGGCGTTGGTAAGGCGGACGTTCTCCAGGCGGGTGTCCGTGATGCGGCGGAACATCTTGGGGGCCTCTACCAGCGTGTCGTACATTTTGCAGTGGCGCGTGTACCAAAGGGCGGCGCGGGCGCCTTCCCGGAAAATGCAGTCCCGGATGATGAATCCGTCACACTCCCAGAAGGGGTATTTGCCCTTGAACTCGCAGCGCACGGCTTCAATGTCGGCCCCCTCTTTCAGGGCCGATTCCCCGGGGCCGATGACCACGTTTTCCAGCCTCAGTCCTTGCCGCCGGGCATACAGGGGACGCTCTCCCTCGAAGTATTGGTCTTTGATAAGTTCCATAAACAAACAAAGATACAAAAAATATGGTAGCCGTGGACGGATGTTTCTGATATTTAATGAAATAAACAAATACCCCCGGGTTATTTTGCCCAGGGGTATTCACTTATGTGTTTAATTTACAAACGTTTGCGTCCACGCCGGAATTACATCATTCCGCCGGCGGGCATGGCGGGGGCGGCCGGAGCGGGCTCCGGGATGTCCACAATGCCGCATTCGGTGGTGAGGAACATGCCGGCTACGGAAGCGGCGTTCTCCAGAGCCACGCGGGCTACCTTGGTGGGGTCGATGACGCCGGCTTCGTACATGTTCACGTACTCGTCGGTGCGGGCGTTGTAGCCGAAGTCGGCCTTGCCTTCGCGGATCTTGTTGATAATCACAGAGGCTTCCACGCCGGCGTTGGCGGCAATCTGACGGAGCGGCTCCTCGATGGCGCGCTCGATGATGCGGATGCCGGTGGTTTCGTCTTCGTTCTCACCCTTGAGGTCCTTCAGGGCCTCGGTGGCGCGGATGTAAGCTACGCCGCCGCCCGGCAGGTAACCTTCTTCCACGGCGGCACGGGTGGCGTTGAGGGCGTCGTCCACGCGGTCCTTCTTTTCCTTCATCTCCACCTCGGTGGTGGCGCCTACGTAGATCACTGCCACGCCGCCGGCCAGCTTGCCCAGGCGCTCCTGGAGCTTCTCGCGGTCGTAGTCGCTCTTGGTGGTCTCAATCTGGGCGCGGATCTGGTCGGCCCTGTCCTTGATGTCGGCCTGGATGCCGGCACCGCCGACGATGGTGGTGTTTTCCTTGGTGATGGTGACCTTCTCGGCCTTGCCCAGCATCTGGACGTTGGCGTTCTGGAGGGTGAAGCCGCGCTCCTCGGAGATGACTACGGCGCCGGTGAGGACGGCGATGTCCTGCAGCATTTCCTTGCGGCGGTCACCGAAGCCGGGGGCCTTGACGGCGGCCACCTTCAGGGTGCCGCGCAGGCGGTTAACTACCAGGGTGGTAAGGGCCTGGCCTTCCACGTCTTCGGCAATAATGAGGAGGCTCTTGCCTTCGCGGGCCACGGGCTCCAGCACGGGCATGAGGTCTTCCATGTTGGCTATCTTCTTGTCTGTGAGGAGGATGTAGGCGTCGTCCAGGACGGCTTCCATCTTGTCGCCGTTGGTCATGAAGTACGGGGAGATGTAGCCGCGGTCGAACTGCATGCCTTCCACCACCTTCACTTCGGTCTCAGTGCCCTTGGCCTCTTCCACGGTGATGACGCCGTCCTTCTTGACCTTGGCCATGGCGTCGGCGATGAGCTTGCCGATCTGGGCGTCGTTGTTGGCGCTCACGGTGCCCACCTGCT
>JAFZWC010000066.1 GCA_017617475.1 Bacteroidales bacterium | reverse complement strand
TGCGCCTTTCCATGCGCGCCCTCACCGAGAAGCCAGAAGGCTATGTGGAGCCCAAGCGCGAAGGCCGTGGCCCGAGGCGCGATGGCGACCGCGGACCCCGCCGCGAGGGTGGTGACCGCCGCGAAGGCGACCGCAAGCCCCGCCGTGACGGCGACCGTGGCCCCCGCCGCGACGACAACCGTCCCCGCAAGCCCCGCTTCGAAAACAACGAAGAGCCCAAGACCAACGAGCCCGACGTTTTCTAAGTCAACTTTTTTAAAAATTTAGCCAGCCTTGAAAAAAGGCTGGCTTTTTTTATTATATTTGAGGTATGAATAAACTGACCACTTCCCTGGTGGCTTTATTATGCTGCCTCAACGCCTTCTGTCAAGGATATGGCGTGGTTAATATTTCCGTTTGCAATTTAAGGCGTACGGCCGATTTTGATGCCGAAATGACCTCCCAGGCTCTGCTGGGCACGCCGGTGCATATTCTCCAGATCAGTGACAACGGCAACCCCTGGCCGCAGGTGCAGACGCCGGACACTTACACCGGCTGGGTGCACTATGCGGGCATCACCAAGATGACCTTTGAGCAGTATCATGCCTGGAACGTAGCCCCGAAGGTCATCGTCACGGAACTTACCGGCATCGTGTACAAGGAAGCATCGGCCAAAAGCGCCGTGGTTTCGGACGTGGTGGCCGGCGACCGTCTCAAGTACCTGGGCAAGAAAGGAAGCTGGTTCAAGGTGGGCTTCCCGGATGGCCGCGAGGGCTATGTGAGCAAGAAGATTGCAAAGACGGAGGCCGATTGGCGCAAAGGCCTGGACCAGAGTGCCGAAGCCATTCTCAAGACCGCGCAGGGCATGCTGGGATTCCCCTACCTTTGGGCCGGCATGTCGCCCAAGGGCATGGACTGCAGCGGCTTCGTACGCACCACGCTGTACATGCACGACATCATCATCCCCAGGGACTGCAGCCAGATTTACCTCACCGGCGAGCGCATCACAGACCGCTCCCAGCTGGTTCCCGGAGACCTGGTCATGTTCGGCCGCATCCGGGAAGACGGTTCTCCGCGTCCTTCCCACGTGGGCTTCTATCTGGGTGGCGGCCGCTTCATCCATTCGATGGGCCTGGTGCAGATTGGCAGTTTCGACCCTGCCGACCCGCTTTATGACGCCTATAACACCGGCCGCTTCCTCTTTGGCGACCGCGTCCTCCCTTACATCAACCAGATGGAGGGCCTTAACACGACAATAACCAATCCATACTATGCAGAATAGACGCGACTTTCTGAAAACCTCCGCCCTGGCGGCGGCAGGCGTTGCCCTGGTGGGCTGCAACAACGGCCCGCAGAAGTTTAACATCGTCAAGGGCGACGGCAAACTTCACATGAAGTTCTTCCCCTATGAGCTCAAACTGGCCCATGTGTTCACCGTGGCCAGCTATAGCCGCACCACCACGCCGGACGTTCAAGTAGAGATTGAATGGGAGGGCGTTACCGGTTACGGCGAGGCCTCCATGCCCCCGTACCTGGGCCAGAGCGTGGAAACGGTAACCAACTTCCTGAACAAGGTAGACCTGTCCCAGTTCAACGATCCCTTCAAGATGGAGGACATCCTCACCTATGTGGACAGCCTCTCGGAGGGGGACGGTGCCGCCAAGTGCGCCATTGACATAGCCCTGCACGACCTCGTGGGCAAGCTCATGGGCCAGCCCTGGTACAAGATCTGGGGCCTGGATCCCGAAAAGGCTCCTTCCACCACTTTCACTATCGGCATTGATACTCCCGAAGTGGTGAAGGAAAAGACCCTGGAAGCCGTGGGCAAGTTCAATATCCTGAAAGTCAAGGTGGGCCTGGACACGGATGTCGAGATGATCGAGACCATCCGCACTGTGACGGACGTGCCGCTGGCCGTAGACGCCAACCAGGGTTGGAAAGACCGTTCCAAGGCCCTGGACGAGATTTTCTGGCTCAAGGAACACGGCATTGTGATGGTGGAGCAGCCCATGCCCAAGGAGCGGCTGGACGACATTGCCTGGCTCACGGAGCGCAGCCCGCTGCCCATCTTTGCCGATGAGAGCATCCAGCGCATGAAGGACATCCCGTCGCTGATGGGCGCCTACACCGGCATCAATATCAAGCTCATGAAATGTACCGGCATGCGCGAAGGCTGGAAGATGGCCAACATGGCCCGCGCCCTGGGCATGAAGGTAATGGTGGGCTGCATGACGGAGACTTCCTGCGCCGTAAGTGCCGCCGCCCAGTTCTCCCCTTACGTAGATTTTGCCGATCTGGATGGCAACCTGCTCATCGCCAACGACCGCTTTGACGGCGTAAAGGTGGTGAACGGCAAGCTCACCCTGCCGGACCGTCCGGGTATCGGCGTCATTCCGCTGGAATCCTAAAGCTAACTCAAATACTATGGGAACCATCATTTACATTGCCGGTATCGTCCTTTCCGTTCTGGCCGTACTGGACATTCTTAAGAAACCCATCTCCGCCGGAGGAAAAATTATCACCGCCATCCTGGTCCTGCTGACCAGCTGGATCGGCCTGGCCGTTTATTATCTCTACGCAAAAGATCACCTTACCGAGTGGTTCAAATAAAATTTAGAGCCCTTCTCTGCTCTATTATCCTTCTGGTGCCTGCCGTTACCGCATCGGCAGACGGGCAGCGTGTACGCAGCCTTAAGTTATATGTAAACCTGGAGAAAGACGGCACGGCCACCGTTTACGAGCGGTGGGACGTGGCCACCGGTGACGACATCACCGAATGGTACCTGGTGCGGGAAAACTTGGGAGACATAGTCATCGACAGCCTGGAAGTGGCCGTGGACGACAAACCTTCCGTCAATGAAGGCGAGTGGGACGTGCACCGTACGCTGGAGCAGAAAGCGGGCAAATGCGGCATAGTCCATAAAACGGACGGTGTGGAAATCTGCTGGGGCGTCGGTTCCCACGGAGACCACGTGTTCGAGACCCTATACAAGATGCATGGCGCCGTGAAATCGGCCCATGACTATGACTACATGCACCTGCAGCTCATTTCTCCCGGCCTGTCTTCTCCCCCGGAGCAGGTGCGGGTGTTCGTGGGCTCACACGAGACGCAGCTGGACACCACTGTGGCCCGCGTCTGGGGCTTCGGCTACGATGGAATCTGCATCTTCGAAGATGGCCGCGTGGTGGTGGAGAACGACTACCCCTTTGGCACCAATGACTCCGTGATTGTGCTCCTGCGCCTGAAAAAAGGCATCCTGGAGCCCACCAGCGTCCGCGACCAGGACTTCCAGGAGGTACTGGACCGCGCCATGATAGATGCCGATTTCGGCACGGACGAGGAAGACGACACGGCCGGACTATGGGTCTTCGGTATCCTTTCGGCACTTGTCGGCGGTGGCATCCTGGGCTATCATGTGGACAAGAAGCGAAAAGAATCGCCCAATTATCTTTATAAAAAGTATCTGGGCATCAAGCGCAAGGACATCTCCTGGTATCGGGACATCCCTTTCAATGGGAATATACCCGCCTCCCAGTTTGTATTGCGGAAGCTCGGTGAAGGCGCTTCCGGAACGGGTCCCCTTACATCGGCCCTTATTCTCCGGATGATTTATAACGGCTATCTGGATGTGAGCCGCATTCTGGAAAAGAAGGACACCGAAATCCGTTTCACCGACAAGGATCCTTCCGACCTGGACAGCCTTTCCCTGGGGCTGTACAAGATGATGAAGGAGGCCGCCGGAGAGAACAATGTCCTGGAAAAGAACGAATTCACCACCTGGTCCAAAGCCCACGCCCAGCAGTGCTACGAATGGCACAACAAGGCATTTGACGCCGGACGGATGGCTGTGAAAGACAACGGCTGGGTTGGGGATACGTTTGATGTCCTGTCCAAAACCGGAAAGGCCGAAGGCATCAAGCTCGTGGGGCTGCAGAAGTTCCTGATGGAATTTACCCTGACCAGCCAGCGGGAAGCCATCGAGGCCCATCTGTGGAAGGAGTACCTGGTTTACGGCTCCATCATGGGCATAGCCAGGATTGTGGCCCAGCAGCTCAAGGAAATTGCCCCTACTGCCGTAGCTACCGTTTCCCTTTCCAACAATTTCTACTCGGCCGTGAGTGCTGGATGGGTCCAGCATATGCGCACCATCAAAGCGGCAGAATCCCGTTCCTATTCCTCTTACAGCAGCGGGCGCAGCAGCCACAGTTACAGCTCATCCTCTTCCCGCAGCGGCTACGGCGGGCGTTCCTCCCACCATGGCGGCGGCGGTCACAGCAGCGGAGGCCGTGGCGGTGGAGGCCGATAATAAGCCATACAGAATATGAGTCCACTTCTTCTTCCCCTGCTTTGCTTCGGCATCATTGTCGGACGTAACGCCTCCACGGACGGATACGTCTACCTGGGCCATAACGAAGACCAGCCCGGAGAGAAGATGCTGAACATTTACCATGTGCCGGCAGGCGAAAGCCGATGCGCATACCTGTGGTTCGAGTTCCCAGGCGAGCCTGCCGGCGACAGTTTTGCCAATGAATACGGGGTGTGCATTACCTCCGACCAGTGCCCCTCCCGCGAGGACAAGGCGGAAGGACTCCTGCTTTATGAAATCCGCACAACCGTCATCCAAAAAGCACGGAGTGCGCGCGAAGCAGTGCACATTATTGGCTCTCTCGTCAGTCAATACGGATATGCCGATTCCGGACGCACGTACTTGGTGGCAGACCAGAAGGAGGGCTGGATGGTGGCCGTTGTGAAAGGCCATCACTGGGTGGCGCAAAGGGTGCCGGACGACGAGATTGCCACCATCCCCAACTACTACACCATTGGGGAAATCAATCTCAAAGACACAGTTAACTTTTTGGGCAGCAAAGATATCATAAAATACGCCCGCAAGCGCGGATGGTACAATCCCAAAACGGATGGGGCTTTTAATTTCCGCCACGCTTATGCCGCCCCCCGGACCCTTACCAGTAACGGCAACCTCAGGCGGCACAAGCTGGCTCAGGATACCTTCTTCGGCGATTTTGATCCGGAGACCTTCTCCCGCAAACCCCTGCAGAAATTCCATCGCAGGCATCTGTCGCAGCTCCTGACCGAAGCTCCCATCCGCCAGAAGACCACGGTCCTCACCACCATCTTCACCATGAATCCCGCCTTCCCGCCCCAGAAGGGAACGGTGGTGTGGGTGGGCTTTCCCGGACAGGACGCCGCCAGCCAGAGCCAATGGACGGTATTCATGAGGGTACCGGAATCCTGCCACCGCTACGCCACGGCCGATGAGGCTATTGAGAAGCATTTTACCGACACGGGCAACTACCGGGAGCGCTGGCCCAACCACTTCTATTGGCATTATCTGTATCCGGAGACGGATATAGACGTGGTCCCGCACGACTTTACGGTGTATGTACCCCGCCAGCCCCGTACCGAGTCGGAACGCGACATAAGCCAGCCCGGGGACACGTTCAACGACCATTTCCATGTATTGGAAGACCCCTCCCGCAATCTCCTCTACGCTTTCTGGACACAGGGTTCCTTCGAAACAGCGAACGATGAACACGTAGTGTTTTCAAAGAGTGCCGACGGAGGACGCACCTGGAGCACCCCGGTCATCCTGGCCGGTTCCCCTACCCTGGCCGACCCTAAGCCCGTGGCGGCCTGGCAGCAGCCCATGATCAGTCGCAGCGGGCGCATCTACCTGTTGTGGAACCAGGAAACCACGGTCAAGAAACACCTCCAGGGAATCATGTGCGGCCGATATTCCGACGATGCCGGCGCCACCTGGAGCGAGCCGGAAACAGTTCCCTTCCCCATCCGCTTCACAAGCGACCCCGAGGACCCGTCCCTTCCCCCCATCTGGTGCATGTGGCAGAGGCCGCTGCGCTTCGGCCAGGACGGCCGCTATCTGGCGGGCTGCTCACGCTACGACCGCAACGGCATAGCGCGGGTGGAGTTCTGGCAGTATGAAAACATAGATGACAATCCCGAAATCCGCGACATCCGCATTTCCTTCTTCAACACAGAGGACCAAGCCTTCGACTCCTCAAAGGTGGAAAGCGACGAGGACTATCTCCCCCGGGAAGGGAAGATAACGGAAGAGGCTTGCATCATCAGCCTGCCGGACGGGAGACTTTTCGCGGTAATGCGCACCTCCATCGGCCATCCCGTATGGTCTGTGAGTGCCGACAACGGCCGCACCTGGAGCCGCCCGGAAGTCCTTCGTGAGAAAGACGGCGGCGCAGCCATCCTCCAGCCCTGCTCCCCTTGCCCTATCTACGACGTTCAGGGCCCCGAAGCCCGCAGCGGCCACTACGCCCTTTGGGTGCACGACGCCTTCGACTTCAACTCCCCCACTTCCTACCAGAACCGTGGTCCCCTCTATAAGCGGAACGGCGTTTTCGTGCCCGGCGCCCACCAGCCCGTCTGGTTTGAAGAAGGCACCCTCTTCTCCCCCCGCGAAACCGGCAACTCCTTCTACACCAGCTTCACCTCCCTGAACGGGCAGAGCGTCCTCTGGTTCGGAGACCAGAAATTCTACCTCTTCGGCAAAGTGATGAACTTGTAGAGTTCGTTTTTTTTCGTAACTTTGCATCCCTAACCGGTGGGGTGTCCGAGTGGTTGAAGGAGCCTGCCTCGAAAACAGGTGTGCGGGAGACCGTATCGGGGGTTCGAATCCCTTCCCCACCGCATCAAAGCGTCTGCTTCGCAGGCGCTTTTCGCGTTGGTTTGGGATTCGAACCTTCGCCCACGTTACCCTCTCCCCAAACCCCTCTCCTCGGGAGAGGGGCTCCGCCTCAGAAGAGGCGGTGCGGGCCTGCAGGCCCTGTCGCTTCGCTCCATAATGCCCCGCGGCGAGCGGTCAGGGATGCCGCGCAGCGGAATCCCATAGGTGAGTGAGGGCAGTTGCTAATGTCAATAATCTTGTGTACCTTTGCACAAATCATCGAAGGTGACAGCCCTGCCTTCTTAATCGGTATCAAGGGGAGCCCGAGTGGTACCGGATGATTTTTTGGAATAAGCTGTGAGAACCCAGTTCTGGGTCTCCAGCTTTTTCCCGTCTATACGGTAGTTCTTTCGGATGGCTACAATATATCCGTCATTTTGAAGGATGGCCTTATCTGGATTATCGTAAGAAATATGCCCATAGAGAATGATATTGGATACTTCTTCAATCATTTGGTTAACAGTCGGGAAATCCCTTTCATTAATATGCTTAACCAGTATGTGACGTACTCCGCAGTTCTCATCTCCCCATACAAGGTCTATATCCCCGATATCATTTCTAGTAAACACAGCTCTAGCATCTCCTTCCTGACGATTAATCAAAAACCAAAAGGCTTCTTTGGGCTTTCCTTTGAAAGACGTATACACATTTCCAAAAGGGCCGAAAGCAAATGGGATATCCTCTTCATAGGACAACGCCTCCAAAGGGATAGAATCCGGTTCTGAGGTGTATCCTATCAAGAGTTCGAAGGGAACGTTCAAAACCACAGAAGCCCTATAAATCGTCTCCAAGTTCTTTGTCTTGAATATGACGTTGACGTTCTGCTTCTTTATTCCCATCCTTCTGGCAAACTCGGATTTTCTCATTCCAATTCTCTCCAGAAGCGCCGGACCCTTTTCTTCAAAATAGATGGTTGCCATATCGTTTCTTCATTTTCGCAAAGGTAATAAAAATTATTACGGTATCAAACCTGAAGGAAGCCGATACATTCGGAGATGGGCCGAGGGTCACGTTACCCTCTCCCCACCCCCCTCCGGTCAAAGAGAAAAGTCCACGATGATGGGCCGGTGGTCCGAAGGGTGCCAGAAGTTGGAGATATTCTGCGGGTTACGGACGGGAGTGGTGTACTCGTCGGAGACAATCCGGTCCTCGACGACGCAGTATAGCAGGGGCCTCGTGCAGTAGACGTAGTCGATGCGGGCGCGCCCTCCGGTGGTGGTGTAGAAGTCATTGGGATGGCGCTCGTGCACAAGGTCCAGGTACGGCAACTCCGACCGGATGTAATCGTGCACCAGCAGCCGCGAGTCGTCCTCGGGATAGTGGTAGACCCAGTTGTCCACCCGGGAGCGGGAGTTGAAATCGCCCATCATCATCCAGTACTGGTCCCGGGCATCGGGCACGGTCCCGATGGTATGCCTGCAGATATACTCCATCTCCGTTCTTCTGTAGGTGTCGCCCTCGCGGGCGGCCCTGCTCCGCTCCCGGTCCTCCGGGGGTACGTTGAAACCATAGGCCTGCGGCCAGGTGTGCAGCGTTACGATATTGAGGGTCTTGCCGTGGACCTTGAGCCTTGCCCAGCCCGCACCGTGCGAGACAAGAGTGTCGGCATTGCCGGTGATGCGCGAGACCTCCTCGATGGGATAGCGCGAAGTGACCACCTGCGGATAATCGTCCCGCCAGCCTCCCAGGAAGACGTACTTATGACCGTAGCGTCTCGCCAGCTCGGCCCAGTGTTCCGGAAGATACCTTTCTTCCTTGGGCATCACCTTGTCAGTCCCTTCGTAATAGATGGTGGAAGCCTCGCACCAGACGCAGACGTCGGGCCGCTGGGCCTTAACCCAGTTCACGAAGCGGTCGTAGTGGTCCGACTGGCCGTTCCACATCCCGTTCTGGATGTTCCAGTAGAGAAGACGGAAGTTCGATGACCTGCGAGCAGAGGTGGTCGTCAGGACCAGGATTGCGGCCATGAGGAGAGTAGTGAAGAGTGCCGATGCCTTTTTCATACCAGAGGTGTAACTAATGTTGTTGGCTCTATCTCAGAATCCTTACCGGGCCGAGGAGACCGGAGGTGGGCAGCGGATCGTCCGGAGAATAGAACTCCCAGGAAGTTCTGACGGCGCGCTCCTCCTTTGGAAGGGCGGAATCTCCTATGAGTCTGTTGGCCCAGGAGTTGGTAACCTTGATTTCTAAAGTGTTATCCCCTTCCACAAGAGCCTCGGAGATGTCAATCTTGTAGGGTTCCTTCCACAGGAGACCAAGGTCCTTGCCATTGACAAACACGTGAGCCATATTGAAAACCTGTCCAAGATCCAGCACGGCTTCCGAAGAACTGCGGTCCGGACTCCACCGGAAGGATGTGCTGTAAGTGGCAGTACCGGAGAAGAAGCGGATAAAGGGGTCCTGGGATTCATTCCAGGCGCACAAACTGTCAAATGTATAGTCTGCAGCCTGCTCCGGACTGATGGCCGGAACAAAGTGGACTGTCCAGTTTGATGAGGGCAGAAGCTCTTCGGTTGCAGGCGTTTTCGCGGAAGCCACAAAGGACTTGTGTTTTGCCTTTCCTTGCAGCACGACGAATACGGCATCATCCCTTTCCAGATTGAGGTCAACAAATAAGCGTCCCTCCTCAATCCGATAGGAAACATCCTCAACAGTGCCACGGTCGGCTCTCCACAGCTTGGGCTCCAAAGCTCTCCGCACCGGTCCGTCAGACATATAATCCCGGAGGCCCAAAGTTATCTTCCTCGGCCTTGAGCATATATTCGCTATCCAATAGATTTCACCGCCAGAAAGCTTGCGGTGAACAAAGGCCACGCTATCGGGGACATCTGACACATCGGCACTGATTCCTTCCTTCTCAAGAACGGATATCATCTTCCCGCCTTCCCGGAGGTCGCATACAGGTATTCCCGCCTCCCGTATTGCCTCGATGCGAGCGGCAAGCGCATCAGACATTCTCTCTATCTGGCTGTCAATCACCAGCATACGATAACTCGCTCCGGACTTGGAAACAATCCTTCCCTCCTTTATCTCGAGAGCGTTCACAAGAGCGTCCCCGTTCACGAAGTCATAGTTCCATCCGGCGGGAATACCGGGCCTCTCCTGGCCGAACCTTTGCGTAAGATTGGTGTCTTCCCCATACAAATAGGCAATGTCGGCGACAAATCGGCCCTGGCTGAGCATGAAGCAGCTCCTGCCGATGTAGTCTATCCAGGGACGGGCCTCTAAAGCCCAGGTGTCGTGCCTGTTGAACCACTGGCCGTATGGACCCAGGCCAAGGCCTGGTTTGAACTCTTCCGATGGCTGATGGACGGAAGTGTGGATCACAAACCTGTTAAGTCCTTCTGCCATCGCCGCGTCGGCAACCGGCTTGAGCTTGCCGGGATGACACTGATAGGCCCACCATCCATCCCATTTGCCAGGACGGCCATTGGTGGTGAAAGCTTCGGCGGCACAGATGTTCTGGCCATAGATATGGGCTACTGACGAAGATTCCCGAAGGTCTGCCTCCATGTGCGGCATAGTGGCATAGACCCCGGCCCGGAAACGCACCCAGAATGCGCCCTGGGGCACATCGGCAGTCCTTTTGACCATCATTCCATCACCAGTGAAGGAACGCCTTTCCTCGTGGGATTCGCTGTAGCGCTTGATGCCCTGAGAATGGAATATCTCGGTGGCCAGGTCGTAATGGTTTTCGGCAAGAAGTTCTCCAAGAGTCTGACGCCAGTCGAAGAGGAATCGCTCGCGCTCCTCGTCGGTGCCGATCTTCTCACCGGCAAGTGCAGGAAGCCACAGCGCCATTGAATACCCCCTCCTCTTTTCGAACTCTTCCTCCATCCGCAGGGTCCAGGTCCCCTTTCCTGACTCGTAACTGTCAATGTCAATGTTACTTATTGCACCCGGGCCAAGGTCGCGGCCAAGGGTTTCCTTGTACAAGCCCAGATAGTTGTCCCAATACCTTCTCACCGCTCCCGCGTCCAGCTTATCCACCTCAAGACCGGTAGCCTCAGGTGGAGCAGGCCCATTCGTGGTTCCTATTAAAGTATAGGCGAACCTATAGACCATCCAGTTTCCTTCCGGTGCATTCCAATCAAGTATTCCGTCGCTATAGGATGAAGAAATATCCCTGACCACCGGTTCAGGGTCCTGCCTGACTGCCAGAACCCGTATTTCCTTAAGGTAGTCCCGTACTATTCCTTCCTGCTGCGGAACAGCGTGGAAAAGCCCGGACGAGACCGTACTCGACGGCAACGGAAGAGCCCCACGGTAGCGGCCGCATACAGGTGTCGTGCTCCAGACCAACTTCTTCTGGGCATCATCCTCGCTCACCCAAGGGCCTCCGGTAAGGCTCCAGCCAGGAGAACTGGCAATGCCGACTTCAAGGCCGAGGGAATCCGCAAGGGCTACGGCGTAGCGGAAGGCATCCTTCCAGCCTTCGCTCATATAAGGCAGAAGGGTGTCAACTACCTGAGGGGTTGAATAGGCCGCGTCAAAAAGGAAGAAGCCTGAAAGCCCCATGTCATGCATCCATAGAAGATCCTTCCTGATGCCGTCCTTTGTCACGTTGCCGTTCATCCAATGCCAGAGAGCCATAGGCCGGCTTTCGTGAGGCGGGTTCTTGAAACCTGCCTCCAGTTCCGGGCATCCCTTCCTGCTGCTGCAAGAAAGCATCAACAGAACCGTGGCCACACAAAGGATCATTCTTTTCATGATATAAAGATACTGTTTTTTCTGCATTTTCCGTAAATTAGCAGAACTAATCATAACTCATGATAAAGAACATCGTCAGTATCGTCCGCGACGCAGCCTCCCTCATGGACCGGGAAGGCGGCTTCGAGATTCACGACAAAGGTGTCCGGGAGAACATAGTTACCTCGTCCGACCTGGCCGTCCAGCATTATCTTACCCGGCAGCTGCACGCCCTATATCCTGAAATCGGCTTCCTCTGTGAGGAAGAGGATCTGACAGACGTCGCCGGCCACGATGCAGTATGGGTCATCGACCCCATCGACGGCACAGCGAATTACGCCCGCGGAAACGAGAATTGTTGCATAAGCGTTGCCCTGGTGCAGCAGGGAAAGCCGATTCTGGGCGTCGTCTACAGCCCCTGGCGGGGAGAGATTTATACGGCCGAACGGGGAAAGGGTGCTTTCTGCAACGGAAAGCCCATCCATGTCTCCGACAGGCCTTTTGAACAGGGTATCCTTTTCACGGCAATGAGCACCTACCACAAAGAATGGTCCCGCTACTGCAGTGACATCATCTATGACGTCTACCAGGACTGCAACGATGTACGCCGTACGGGATCGGCCGCCGTTGAACTGTGCCTGATGGCCGCCGGCTTCGCGGAACTCTATTTCGAACTTCGGCTTATGCCATGGGACTACGCCGCCGCCAGCCTCGTCCTCACAGAAGCAGGCGGAGCCATCTGCGGGTTCGATGGGGAGGCGCCGTCTTCCTATGCCCCGTCCATGGTCATTGCAGCCAATACGGAAGATAGCTGCAAACGCATCCTGAATGTAGTGCGTAAGCACATGGAGAAGCTCCCATACTAATCAAGAAATAGCAATATGGATAACACCGTTTTAACCGCGCTCAAGACGCGTAGAAGCATCCGAAGCTACAAGCCCGAACAGATAACCGACGAAGAACTGCAGGCCGTGCTGGAGGCCGGCACCTGGGCCCCTACAGGAATGGGATTCCAGGACCCTTGGATTGTGGCAGTCCAGGACCCGGTTCTCAGAAAGCAGCTTTCCAAAATGAACGGGGAGATTATGGGGACTGAATCCGACCCTTACTACGGCGCTCCTACCTATGTTCTGGTGTTCGCCTCCCGTCCCGAAAAATGGCGCAACGCAGTTCAGGACGCTTCCCTCGTGCTCGGCAACATGATGAACGCCGCCCACTCCATAGGGCTGGGCTCCTGCTGGATCAACCGTGAGCGTGAGATGTTCGACACGGAGGAAGGCAAGGCTCTCATCAGGCAATGGGGCCTCCCCGAAGACGTCATGGGCGTAGGCGCGCTGGCCCTCGGCTACCCGGCCTCTGAGCCGAAGACCCCCAAACCCCGTAAAGAGAACTACTACCGGATTATCAAATAAGGCTCCTCAACGTGAATTCCTGGAATCCCACTATCAGAATGACTTGGAAACAACCTTAACACCACAATACCATGAAAGAACAAGTACTCAAAGCAATGAAAGAAGCCGGGAAGCCCGTTTCTGCCGGTGATGTCACCAAGATGTTGAATGCCGACCGAAAGGAGGTCGACAAGGCCTTCGCCGAGTTGAAGAAGGACGGCGCCATCGTATCTCCTGTCCGCTGCAAGTGGGCGCCGGCGGAATAATTCGGCCGAGTTTGCTAGTTTTTACGTAAATTTGGGAAAACAATCTCGAACATGAAACGTTTCTTCGGGCTCCTGGCCGCATTGTCCCTGGTGATCCTTTCCTCCTGCGGCAACCAGGGCAACAAGAACAAGGACTCCTTTGTGTCTGCCACAGCCGTCCGCCCCGCCAGCTATGCTGGGCAGACGACCCGTTTCAGAGCATTGCTGTACTATTCGGACGCCGTTGAGGAAGCGCACCGCCAGTTTGCCCACCAAGCCGTCGCATTCTTTGACAAACTCACCGTCGGGAACGGCTGGATTCTGGAGACTGATACTAGCCTCCTCGGTAAAGGAGACCTCTCGCAATACGATGTCATCATCATGCCGGATGTGCATCCCGGAACGCCGGAAGAACAGGCCTGTTTTAAGCATTACATGGAGCATGGAGGCGGATGGCTTGGTTTCCATGGCGCAGGTTACAACGATCTTTCCACCGGATGGGACTGGTTTCGGGGCTTTCTGGGAGGCGTCCGCTTCCTTTGCAATACCTGGCCTCCGCAACCCGCATTGCTGGAAATTGAGACCCATGAGCATGATATTACGAGGAACCTGCCCGATGAGTTCGTCTGCCCCTCCAGCGAATACTACCAGTGGCAGCCCGACCCGAGACTCAACCCCGATATCGAAGTCCTGGTATCCCTCTCACCTAAAAACTTCCCCATGGGGTTGAAGGATGTTGTCTTCGGCGGAGACTTCCCCGTAGTCTGGATAAACACCCGCTACCGGATGGTCTACATCAACATGGGGCACGGAGATGAATGCTTCTCGGATGCCACACAAAACCTCCTTTTTGTCAATGCCCTCCGCTGGGTGGTGAGAAATAATTACTGATAAGCCTATGCAAAGAAGATCTTTTCTGAAGAGTCTGGCCGGGACCGGGGCGCTCATCGCCACTTCCCAGCTTCCGTCGTGGGGCAAGGACCGGCCCGAAGTATTCCCCGAAAGGGGCACCTGGGAGCGCCTGTCACTGAGTTATGCGGTTGTTAACATAGGCCTGGAACGGCCCTTCTCCGTCCTTCACCTCACCGATTCGCACTTGGCGGCGGCCTATCCCGAAGAAAATGAAAAGAAGCAGCGGCTTCATATCCGCCGAACCCAGACCTTCGGCGGGCATCAGGAAGAGGCCCTGCGGGACGCTCTGGACTGGGCGAAGGAGCGCGTTGACTACATCGTCCACACCGGCGACCTCATTGACTGGCAGAGCGAGGAGAATTTTGACCTTGTTCGGAAGTACTTCGGCGAAGGGCTCATCGGCAGCGTGGGCAATCACGAATTCAATCCCGACATGTGGCTCAGCGAACCTGCGGAGGAACATACGGAGGCTTTCAAGGACCTGACCCGTGCCCGCATCCAGGAAGTCTATCCCTTTGACGTACGTTTTGCCTCCCAGGTGGCGAACGGGGTGAACTTCGTCACCCTGGACGATGTCTACGGCTATGTAACCCAGGAGCAGGTGGACCAGTTTAAGGAGGAAGTCAAGAAAGGCCTGCCCATCGTCCTTTGCATGCACGTTCCTTTCTTCACGGACAACATCTGGAGGGCCGACAAGCGCTTCTGGTTAAATACGGGCAAGATGAACGGAAACGGCGCCCTTCCCGAGCCGTCAGGGGACTACAAGGTGCAGCTGGAAGACTCCGTTACGCGGGATTTCATTGCCTGGCTCAAGCAGGAACCGCTTCTGAAATGCATCCTCGCCGGACACCTGCACATCTCCGTGGAGGACCAGTTTTCACCTACCTGCCGCCAGTATGTCACGGCCGGCGGTTTCCTCTTCCATGGCCGGGAAGTTATTTTCCTATAATTCGTTGCTATGTCCGGACCTTTTCTGCTTCTGGCTTTCATCGTGGCCATTGCGGTCATGATTCTGCTCATCTCCAAGCTTAGAGTGCATCCGTTCTTGGCCATTCTGGCCGTATCCCTGCTGCTGGCGTTTGTGGCCGGGATTCCTATGGGGAAGATTCCCGGGATCATTGGATCCGGCTTTGCGGGAACATTCACGTCTATCGGCATTGTCATTATTCTGGGTGCCTTCATCGGAGCTGTGCTGGAAAAGACAGGCGCCGCCTTCACCTTGGCCGATCTGGTGATAAGGCTTCTGGGACGCAAGCGTCCGGAACTGGCCATCGAGCTCATGGGCTGGGTGGTATCCATTCCCGTCTTCTGCGACAGCGGATTCGTCGTCCTCAACCCCATCCGCAAGGCGCTGGTAAGGCAGACCGGAGCCTCCAGCGTGGCTATGACCCTGTGCCTGTCCTGCGGTCTGTACATAGCTCACGTGTTCATTCCGCCAACGCCGGGCCCCATCGCCGCCGCTCAGGCGCTGGGGATGGAGAACCATCTGTTGCTGGTCATAGGAGTAGGCGTTTTGTGTTCTGTCTTCCCGCTTATTGCCGGCTGGTTCTTCGCCCGCTACATGGGCCGAAAGATTAAGGATGTTCAGTCTATGGACAAAGACACTGTACAGACGTATGAAGAACTGAAAGCCGCTTACGGCCGTCTTCCGGGGCCGGTCAACTCTCTTGCCCCCATCCTGATTCCTATCCTTCTGATGGCCCTGTCCTCAGTTGCCTCCATGGCGGGCTGGACGGGCTGCTGGGCCGACTTGTGCCTTTTCCTGGGAACCCCTGTCATGGCATTGTCGGCAGGCGTCGTGCTGGCCATCATCCAGCTCTTTCAATCCGGCAAGGGCCAGGATTTCTACACCCTCACCAACGACACCCTCAAGACGGTGGGCCCCATCCTTTTCGTAACAGCGGCCGGCGGGGTTCTGGGGAAGGTCATTGCATCTTCGGATTTGGTCGGCTATATTACTTCGCATGCCGATACGCTCCGTCACGTGGGAATCTTCTTCCCCTTCCTGCTGGCTTCGCTACTCAAAAGTGCGCAGGGTTCCTCTACGGTGGCTATCACTACAACTGCCGGCATCGTAGCACCCCTGATGGCTGCACTGGGATTTACCACGCCCTTTGACGCTGCCCTGGTGGTCGTGGCCATAGGCTCCGGAGCCATGACGGTGTCGCATGCCAACGACTCCTATTTCTGGGTGGTCACCAGCTTCGGAGGCATCTCGGCCCAAGACGGCTACCGCACCCAGACCCTGATGACGCTGGTCATCGGCTTGGCCGCCATGGTGGAGGTCTTCCTGCTCAGCCTCCTATAGTTTAACGGGTTCTGATAACCTGGCCTGAAACAAGAGGCTTATTTGCGGAAGAAGAAATAGAATGCCACCCATTTTATGGGGATTCCGCTGGCATAGCCGATGGTTCTGTAACTGGAATCCTGGACGGTGCCGTTGGACTTCACGTAGCCAATGGTCCTGTAGGAAGAGTCCTGTATGGTACCGTCACTCTTGATATACCCGAGAGTGAGGTAGCTGCCATCCTGGACCGTCCCGTTATCCTTCAGATAACCGATAGTCCTGTAGGAACCGTCCTGTACGGTGCCGTCACTCTTGATATAGCCAATGGTCCGGTAGGAACCATCCTGCATGGTTCCGTCAGACTTGATATAGGCGATTGTCTGGTAAGAGGAATTCTTAACAGTCTGGGCGGAAGCATTAGCCGCAATCCCCAAGAAGGCAACGATAGTAATGGCTAAAATGTATAGTCTTTGTGTCATGGTTTGTTAATAACTTTTTTCTCTATTGCGAAGTTACGAAAAGAATTCGAATCCTCCGATTCCAAAATTAACTCTGTTCAACATCGGCCTGGATTTGCTTTGTAACCGATAACAACTCCGGGATGTTGTTCTTTATGGTATCAAAGAAAGCTTCATTGTCAACATTGCCATATTCGTGCGAAAGAAAATTTCGCATTCCAAAGACCGCATTCCAAGGAATGGCAGAGTAAGGTGAAAAGAAATCTTTTCCGCAGAGATTTCGGATCTTTACAAAAATCTCGGTTATATACTGTAAACTCATTCCGCATGCACGGAAAGCGGTCATTCCGGACAGACTTGTGACGAAATCATCTGGCGTATTGATATTGGCCGACATAGCTCCAAGAAGGTTCATCTCGTTCACGGCATCTTGGAGAAGGGAGATGAGTCGCTCTTTCTCAGGCATAGATTACCTCCTTTTCTACTTGAGTCCGGAAGCTCTCTTTCAGGATAGATTTTTCCGAAACTAGATCTACAGCCCTTCCAAAAACGGTTTCCAGTTGTTGGGAGATAAGCGCATAGGTGAAGAGGTTGGGTTTTTTGAGGGAGATAAGAATATCTATATCGCTGCCGGGACGGGCTTCGTTGCGGGCAAAACTGCCAAACAGGCCAATTCTTTCAATACCATACTTCTCTTTGTTGCAGGAAAAGTAAACTTTTAGCATGGAAAGAATACTATCCCGATCCGAAACCTCAGAAGAACGGACACTCTCCAATGTAACAACCATGCGGTAACCCATAGCGGAAAGGACTCTCTCGTAGGTTTCTGGACTTCCCAAGATCCCTTTTTCCATCCTGGACACTTGTGATTTGCTCATTCCAGCTAGAATGCCTACCTGTTCCTGGGTCATCCTCCTGGCTTTTCTTGCGGCTTTGATATCAATTGAATACATTTTTCAACTCTTTTTGCAAAGATATGAAATGTTTAATATATATGCAACATGGCACCGTATTCTTCTACCGGGGCCTGGGAAGGAAAGCGTTCGAAATAGTCGGCATCCATGTAAACGGCGAAAGAAGTCACGTTGCGGATTCCATAGCGTGCGTAGGTGGCCAGGTCGCTGCGGCAGACCTCGGGGTGCCAGGGCAGTTCCACGGCGGGCCGCTTCCAGCGGCTGAACAAAGATACATCCAGCCAGTATTCCAGCACCACTGCATCTTCCGCATCAAACACCTGCAGATTGGCCTCCAGCCAGCGAATATTGTCCCCGTTCGTAACCGGATATCCCCGTGGGCACAACGCATCTTCCACCTCCAGCGGCACATCCCAGGAACGGTAGATGGGCGCAAACTCCAGAAAGATGCCTTCGTCCGGGCGCACTTTTACGGGCGGATCCATGAAGTGGGAGTAGGCCAGATGGGCCAGGCGCGCCTCGGGATCCACCTCACGGATGGCCCGCAGCATGCAATTCTCCACAATCAGGGCCTGTTCGCTGGGGGAAAACTCCCGGCAAAGCGGGCAGTGGCAGACGGGCGCGTTGTCGTCCAGCCAGAAGTAGTAGCGGTGGTTGTCGGGCCGAAGGGCATCGGCCAGTTTGGCAGCATTGGCGGCAATAATATCGAGCGCCTTCTGCGAATGCACACAACAGTTAAAATCGGCCGTACGCACTCCGGAAGTGTCCATCCGGAACATTGTGGGATCCTCTGCGAACAGCTCTCGCGGGAGCAACTCGCCCATGGCATGAAGCTGATGCTCCACCGTGATTCCGTGCTTGCGGCAGGCTTCGGTGAAGGACCGGCCCTTGTCGGTGTCAAGGAATGCCAGGACCTCCGAAGGCGTGATGTGGGTGCCGATGGTATTGATGCCGCTACGGGCTGCCAGCGTGGGCCAGTCGACCTCGGCCAACTCCTTGGTGGACAGTACAATTCCACGCATCTGCCACCAGCCGTCCTCCTTCTCGGGAACCTCACAGGCCGCCGCAAGAAACGCGCAGAGCACTATTATCGGAAAACGCAGATTCATAAAGATCCGATTTTTTCGCTAAGATACGAAAAAGAAGAAAAATTCGTAACTTAGTGCATTGGAATAGCCACATACACTATTATGAAAAGAATCTTATCCGCGGCATTTGCCGTCCTGGTATCCGTTTCCCTGAACGCCCAGGTGGAACTCACACCCCTGTTTACGGACAATATGGTCTTCCAGCAAAACTGTCAGGCCCCGGTATGGGGCAAGGCGGCGCCGGGAGCCAAGGTCAGCGTTACCCCGTCCTGGAACGGGAAAACCTATAGGGCCACGGCGGGGGCCGACGGAAAATGGTCGGTTAAGGTGGACACCCCTAAGGGCGGTTTCAAAAAGTATAGCGTCACCATCTCCGACGGAAAGCCCGTAGAGCTGCAGAATGTGCTGGTGGGAGAGGTCTGGCTTGCCTCCGGACAGTCCAACATGCAGATGCCGGTAGAAAGCTGGCGGGCGGTGCGCATCAATCAGGAAGACATCAATAACGCCGCCCAATTCTCCGGACTGCGCCTGCTGCAGGTCTCCAGAGCCACCGGAATGAAAGAGCACGACTACTTCAGTGCCGACTTTGACAAGTGGAAAGAGTCCTCCCCCGAGAGTGTCCGCAACTTCTCCGCCGCAGCCTGGTACTTCGGCCGGAAGCTGATGGAAGAGCTTAAGGTGCCTGTGGGAATCATCCACAGCAGTTGGGGCGGCACCATCATAGAAGCCTGGATGAGCGAAGGGGCTGTGAGCCAGTATCCCGAACTGGCTGCCTCACTGGCCCTGGTCAAATCCCAGTCCGACAGCGAAGAGGAACGCGAAAAGACCTATGAGGAAGAGATTGATGCTTTCACCAGAAAAGCCGGTCTCCAGGATCATGGAAAGGTGGGAGGCGTTGCCGTCTGGGCCCATCCCGACTTTGACGACTCGGCCTGGAAATCCATCCAGCTTCCCTGCAAGGTGCAGGAACTGTGGCATGAAACCAACGGTATCTATTGGTTCCGCAAGACCGTAGATGTCCCCGCTGCCTGGGCCGGAAAAGACCTTACCTTGAGCCTGGGCCCGGTGGACGATTTTGACGAGACGTACTGGAACGGTGAACTGGTGGGCTCCGGCCGCCTGTGGAACAAGGCCAGGGAATACACCATTCCCGCCCGGCTGGTCAAGGGCGGCAAGGCTGTCATCACCATTCGTTGCACCGACGACCATGGGGACGGCGGTCTTTACGGCTCTCCCGAGCTTCTGTTTGTCCAGGCCCCGGACGGCCAGAAAATCCGTCTGGACAACGAGTGGAAAGTCACACTTTCCGTTTCCTTCGCTGGAGCGCCCAAATCAACGGCCCGGGAGCCCAATCTGCCCATGGTCCTTTACAATGCCATGATAAAGCCGCTGGCTCCGTTTGCCATCAAGGGCGCCATCTGGTACCAGGGCGAATCCAATGCCGGCAGATCGTACCGCTACCGCGACCTCATGAAATCCATGATCCTGGATTGGCGCACGCTCTGGGGCTATGACTTCCCCTTCTATATTACCCAGATTGCCGGCTATCAAGCCGTGAACGAGCGTCCCGGCGACGACGGCTGGGCCGAACTCCGCGAAGCTCAGGACATGGCCGCCAGAACCCTTGACAAATGCGGCATGGCCTGCATCATTGACCTGGGCGAAGCGGAAGACATCCATCCTGTGCGCAAACGGGAAGTGGGCGAACGCCTGGCCCGTCTGTCGCTGTCCGCCGATTACGGCAAGAAGGTCATTGCCAACGGACCGCGCTTCGAATCATACAAGATCCACGAAGGGTCCGTCACCATCACTTTCAGCGATGTGGCCGACGGGCTCCGGGTCCTCCCTTCCGGCGATTTCGCCAAAGAACGCTACGGGACCCTGAATGAAAGGGTGCAAAAGGCCGAGGCCGGCACCTTGACGGGATTCCAGATTGCCGGGGCCGACAGAATCTGGCATTGGGCCGATGCCCGTATAGAGGGCAACACGGTGGTGGTTTCGTCGCCTGACGTTCCCCAGCCGCTGGCCGTTCGCTACGCCTGGTCCATCAACCCGGTCTGCAACCTTTACAACTCCGAAGGCCTTCCCGCCTGGCCCTTCCGTACAGACGACTGGCCGGGGGTAACGTACGGAAATCTATGAAGCGCGTCCTCCTTTCTCTAGGCTTTTGCGCCGCTCTGACCCTGGCTTGCCAGGGCCCGTCCAACTGCGGGCGGCTGGTGGGCAGCGAGCAGGTGATAGCCGTCTCGCCCATGCCGGACAGCATATACCTGTATACTCCGGGAATTGTCGAGGGCTTTGACGGCCGGTTCGTGGTAGCCGTGGATTACGGCGGCCCCGGAACCTATGCGCTGGACGGGCCCAAGTCCGACTTCGGCGACTACAAGGCCGGTAACCAGATCCGCGTCCTGCTCTCCGACGACAAGGGACGTACCTGGCGCGAGACATCGGCCCGTATTCCCATGATGCACGAGATTCTCTTCAAGGCCGGCCGGTCCCTTTACATGGTGGGCCATTCCGGGCGCCTGCTGGTGACACGGAGCGACGATAACGGCGAAACCTGGAGCACGCCTTCTGTCCTTTGCCCGGAGCCGCGCTGGCACCAGAGCTGCACGGCAGTGGACACCTGCGGCGGAAAAGTGACCCTGGTCTATGAGAAATGGGTGGCAGAAGGCCACAAATGGCCCGGTGTGGGGCCTGTGCTCATGCAGGCACCTTCAGATGCCGACCTCACACGCCCGGAAGCCTGGTCCTTCTCGGAACTCTATAACCCGGACGCCGATATGCTGGCGGCGCGTCCCTCCGGCATCCCGGTGGTCGCGCCCGAATCGGCCGGCCTGCTGGAAACCAACGTGGTGCGCGTACATGACCCTCAGCGGCCGTTTTACGATTCCACCGGCCGCAGTGTGGTGCTGCTTTCCCGCAGCGCGACGGGCTTCCCCGACATGGGCGTTATGCTCAGAGGCTATGAGCGGGAAGACGGCTCGCTGGCCATCGGCCGATGGCCCAAGAACCAGGGCGAAGTCTATTTTGTCCACATCCCGGGCGGGGACCTCAAATTCCATATCCGCTACGACGCGCAGAGCCAACTCTTCTGGCTGCTGCATTCCCAGATTGACGGGCGCATGAACGGCCGCCGGCGCCTGGCGCTTTCCTTCTCCCCCGACCTGCTTCACTGGACTTTCGCCGGTCTGGTGGCCATCGGCCCTACGGATCACTCGGCGCGGCATTACGCCACCATGCTCATAGACGGGGACGACCTCTGCATAGTTAGCCGCTCCGGAGACAAGCACGCCCGAACGGCCCACGACGGCAACATGGTCACCTTCCACCGCGTCCGCAACTTCCGCTCACTGGTCTATTGAACAAATTAATTGATTATGAGAAATATATTCCTTTCCTTCACCCTCCTGTGCATGGCCTTTGTCAATAGCCAGGCCCAGAATTGGCAGCCCGCGGGCGACCGCATCCGTACCCCCTGGGCCGAACAGGTCAATCCCCAGGCTCCCCTGCCTGAATACCCGCGTCCGCTGATGCAGCGCGACGAGTGGATGAACCTCAACGGCCTTTGGGACTATGCCGTAGTACCCACAGGCACCCTGTCCATCCAAAAACAGGGAGAGATCCTGGTCCCCTTCTGCATTGAATCAAGCCTCTCCGGCGTGGGGCGGACGGTGGGCAAGGACAACAACCTGTGGTACCGCCGTACCTTCACCATCCCAAAAACGTGGAAAGGACGCCGCGTGCTGTTGCATTTCGGTGCAGTTGACTGGCAGGCCGACATCTGGGTGAACGACATCAAGGCGGGCTCGCATACAGGCGGCTACACCCCGTTCAGTCTGGACATCACCGACGCGCTGAAGCCCGGTGAAAACACCCTCTCCGTCAAGGTTTGGGACGGCACTGACTCAGGGTTCCAACCCCGCGGCAAACAAGTTAGCAAGCCCAGCGGCATCTGGTACACTTCCGTTACCGGCATCTGGCAGACGGTCTGGATGGAACCGGTGCCCGAACAGCATATTGCAGGACTCCGCACTACGCCCGACCTGGACGCCGCCTGCATCCGCGTTAAGGCCGAAGGCGTTCGGCACGGTGTGGTGGAAATGTCGCTGCTGGCAGACGGAAAGCCCGTTTCCCGCGCCCGCGCCCTTGCCGGAGAGGAGGCGGAGATTTCCGTCCCGGATGCCCGCCTCTGGACACCCGACGACCCGTTCCTGTACGATCTGGAAGTGAGCCTGGTGGTTAACGGCAAAGTTGTGGACCGCGTAAAGAGTTACTGCGCCATGCGAAAGATTGGCGTAGCGGCCGACAAGGACGGCATCCTTCGCATGACCCTCAACGACAAGCCCGTCTTCATGTACGGTCCGCTGGACCAGGGCTGGTGGCCCGACGGCCTTTACACCGCCCCCACCGACGAGGCTCTGGCCTTTGACGTCCAGAAGACCAAGGACTGGGGATTCAATATGATTCGCAAGCATGTGAAGGTGGAGCCGGCCCGCTGGTATTACCATTGCGACCGCCTGGGAATCCTGGTCTGGCAGGACATGCCCAGCGGCGACCTTCACGGAGACTGGCAGAATACCCGCTGGTACCAGGGAACCGAATTTGTCCGCAGCGCCTCCTCGGAAGCCTGCTACCGCAAGGAGTGGCGGGAAATTATGGATTATCTTTACAGCAATCCCTGCATTGTTGCCTGGGTCCCCTTCAACGAGGGATGGGGGCAGTTCAAGACCGTAGAGATTGCCACCTGGACCAAACAGTACGATCCGTCACGCCTGGTCAATTCGGCCAGTGGCGGCAACCATTTCCTGGCAGCCGGCGACATTCTTGACCTCCATAATTATCCGCAGCCGGACATGTACCTCTTCGATTCCCGGCGGGTCAATGTCCTGGGCGAGTACGGCGGCATCGGAATGCCGCTTGAGGGCCACCTCTGGACGCCCGACCGCAACTGGGGCTATGTCAAGTTCGCCAGCCCGGCAGAAGTCACGGATGAATATGTGAAATATGCCAGACATCTGAAGGAGCTGGTCGCCCGGGGCTTCTCTGCCGCCGTCTACACGCAGACTACCGACGTGGAGATTGAAGTGAACGGCCTCATGACCTACGACCGTCGCGTGGACAAGGTCCTCATCCCCCGTATCCGCGAAGTCAACCTCCAGGTTATAGACGCTTTGTAATTTGGTATTTCTCCAAAATTATCTGTAACTTTGAATTCTACTCAAGAGTATTGATACCTTAAACTGATAACATTATGAAACTGGACGGAAGGCGCGAAAGCACCAATGTAGAAGACCGCAGAGGTGCCGGCGGCAAGGCCGCGGGCCTGGGAATCGGCGGCATTGCCATCGTAGCTATCATTACCCTGCTGATGGGAGGCAATCTGGGAGACGTTTTCCAGAGCGTAGTACAATCGGGCGGCCTGAGCAGCCAGACGGTGACCAATTACGAACCCACGGCCGAGAACGAAGCCCTGGCCAAGTTCTCCCGCCAGATTCTGGCCTCCACCGAAGACGTGTGGACCAAGTATTTCGCAGAAAACAACTTAGGCAGCTACAGAGCCCCTACCCTGGTGCTCTACACCGGCAGCACCTCATCGGCCTGCGGACAGGGCCAGGCCGCCATGGGTCCCTTCTACTGCAGCGCCGACGAAAAAGTATACCTGGACCTCTCCTTCTTCTCCAGCATGAAGCAGCAGCTGGGGGCCGACGGAGACTTCGCCTACGCCTACGTGATTGCCCATGAGGTGGGCCACCACGTCCAGCACCTGCTGGGCACCCTGGAGCAGGCCCACCAGCAAATGGCCCGCATGAGCAAGGCGGATTCCAACAAGATGAGCGTCCGCATAGAGCTCCAGGCCGATTTCTATGCCGGCTTATGGGGCCACTATGAGAACGCTCTCTTCGGCTCGTTGGAAAACGGAGACCTGGAAGAAGCCATCCGCTGCGCCTCCGTCATCGGAGACGATTATCTCCAGAAAAAGTCCCAGGGCTACGCCGTGGAGGATTCCTTCACCCACGGAACGGCCGCCCAGCGAATGCGCTGGCTCAAGAAGGGCTTCACCACCGGAGATATCCGCCAGGGCAACACGTTCAATGTCTCGGATAGCCAATTGTAGCCGTGAAATGTAAGTGATTAACAATCAGCACTTAACAAAAATCCTCCTCCGCGATTTGCGGAGGAGGATTTGTTTATCTGTTTATGAATTAGCCGGTTACATTTCACAGCTTAACCTGCAATAATCCGGCGGGTTTCTTCGTCGTCCATTCCACGGCGCAGGTGCAGCTGGCCCTTCAGGGCCTTGAGCTGCTCCTCGTGCTTCAGGATGTCGTTCTCCACATAGATGGCTATACTGGCCAAGACGTAATAGACTACGGTCTGGATGGTCATGGCCCAGAGTTCCGGTGCAATGGCACTGAGCGAACCCGTGTTGCTAAGCGTCATATAGGCCCGGCACCCGAAGGTGGTGGGGAATACATAGGAAATGATCTTCCAGAAGGGAGAGAAGTTGGAAGAAGGCCAGGTGAACCCGGTCAGGAACACGGCGATGGGGCTGATGAACAGCAGCAGCACCAGCACGGTCTCACGCTTGGTAATGGCCGAAGACCAGGTGAAACTGAACAGGATGATATCGGCCACGAAGAAGGCCAGCAGGATAAGCGTATCCCACCAGGAGGCCTGAATGGGCATATGGAACAGCCAGGGAACCAGGATGGCCCCGTACACCCCCAGGAACATGAAGATGAGGAAGTAGGCTGCACCGCGGCCCAGCACAATGCGTCCCACGCCGTTGCCGCCAACGAGCTTGGCAAAACTGCGTCCTTCTTCCCGCAGGGTTCCGGCCAGGGTGGTGGACCCGTAGAACATCACCTGCTGCAGAATCATGAACAGGCACATGTACACGAAGAACATGGTGAAGGAGATGTTGGGGTTGTACAGGCGCGTGTCGTCATATTGGATGGGTTCCACCAGCTGCAGGGCGTCCTGTCCGGTAAAGCCGGAAGCCGCATAGCGTTCGGTCTGGATGGTGTGCACTTCGTCCAGCATCACCAGGTTGGTGCCGATGGTGAGGGCCTTGTAATACAGGAAAGTGGACATATCGGCATAGGTGCTTACCGTAGCCTGCTCTCCGTGCACAATACGCGTATCAAAATCTTCGGGAACCAGCACGATTCCATGCACCTTTCCGGCGGCCATCAGCTCCTGCGCCTCCTCCAGGGAGATGCAGTTATAGGCCAGCTCGCACTCCCGAGTGGCATCCAGCTTCTGCACATAGCGCCGGCTGTAGCTTCCCTGAGAAAGGTCCACCACGGCCACGGGCATTTCGTCCACCGATCCAATGGAATAGATCCAGTTGTAAAGGGGTGGATACACCAGACCGGCGAAGCAGAAGATGATCATCACGCCACTGTCGTGAAAGACCTCGCGCAGCTCGTGGGTTAATATTTTCCAGGTTTCACTGAACCAATTGCTAATGTAACTCATATTAATTCCTGGGATAATTCTGATACTTATAGGCGTTGTACAAACGCTTGTAAAGGATGAAGGGCAGCAGCTGGAAAGCCATGAGGGCAAGCAGAAGCGGCCACCAGGCGGCGAATCCGTTTCCGAAATAAACCACCTGCGTGTAAATCTGGTAGTAGAAGCGCAGCGGGAACAGCACGCTCAGTCCCTGGACACCGGCCGGCAGGGCCGATATGGGCAGGGTGAATCCGGCAAAGGAGAAACCCAGCACGCTGTACAGGGCGCTCAGGCAAACACCCAGTCGAAGGGTGGGCACCGTGGACACAATGAACACCGCAACGGCTTCGTAGGCCAGGATCATGGCAAACGTGGACAGGATGAGCCAGCCCACAGATCCGGCAATGGGATAATGAAGCGGTCCGTAAAGCAGCAGCTGCAGGCAGGTTCCCAGCACGGTGAAAAGCACGGTGTAAGGCACCAGTTTTCCCACAACAGCCGTCCAGATGTCGTCTCCGGTGCACTCGAGCAGGTGCTTGGAGGTGCCGTACTTGAGCTCGGAACCCACGGCATAGGCCACCACCAGGGTAACGCACATTCCCAGAATGCCCATCAGGATCATATTCACCAGATAATAGGCGTAATTGGTGGGGGCGTTGCCGATATTGTGGGCATCCAGGGCCACGGGCTGCAGACGTCCCATAATCTCGCTTTCGGGGACTCCCTTGGCCCGGAGCACCTGCCGCTGAACGGCACCGTTGGTAAGGTTCACCATGTACAGGATATCCTTATAGGCCAGAGCTCCGCCGATGACGGGATACATCAGATTCACCTGAACCTGCATCTTGGGGCAGTGGAAAGCCTGAACTTCCTGGTCGAAGTGCTCGGGCACCACCACATAACCGTTGATGCGGCCGGTTTCCAGTTCCCGCTGTGCGGCCGATACGGAGCCGAACTCTATCACCTTACCCATCTGGGTGGCATCCAGCTGCTGGCGGAAGTTGCGGGAAGTGGACGAGTTGTCCAGATCTACCACACCTATGCGGAGCTTCTCGGGGATGCCCTCCTTCATGAAGGTGGTGAAGAACAGCGTGGCGGCCAGCATCACGCCCACGGAGCCCAGGAAATAGATGGGCCGGTTGCGCATGATGCGGATCTCACGCCGGATAACAGTATATAATTTCTGTAACATTATTTTTCTTTTGCAATCATAATGGCACTCATGCCCGGACGAAGACCGGAGACGGGGGCCACGGGACGGCAGCGTACTTCGAAGGTACGGGTGTCGAATTCACCGATTTCCTTGGTGGCACGCCAGGTGGCGTAGGATTCACGGACGGCGAGGTAGTAAACCACGGCTTCCACTTCGCGGTTGTCCAGGGCAGGGATCTTCAGGGTCACGTGCTGGCCGGACTCCAGGCTGTGCAGACGGTCTTCGCGGATGTTGAAGGTAAACCACATGTCGTCCAGATCCTGGATGGTCATGATGGGAGAACCCTGGCCCACCAGCTCACCCACCTTGGGGTAACGGGCAGCGATGACACCGTCGGAAGGAGAAGTGAGGTTAATCTCGTCCAAATAGGCGTTCACCAGTTCCACGGCGGCGTTGGCACGCTCCACCAGGGCCACGGCAGCGTCCTTATCTTCCTGACGGGCACCCTTTACGGCCATGTCGTACTGGCTCTTGGCGGCATTGGCCGTAGCCACGGCGGCACGGTACTGGGCCTCCACCTCGTCATACTTCTGGTCGGAAACCACTCTCTCGTCGTGCAGGGCCTTTATACGCTCATAGGACTTGCGCATGACATCCTCGCCCACAAGGGCTTTCTGCCAGATTTCGTATGCACCGGTAATCTGTTCCTGCTGGGCACCGTTGTAAGCCTTGTTGCGCTGGGCTACGGCGGCAGCCTTGGCGGCATTGGCCTCGGCAATCTTGGAACGGATCTCGGGAGAGTCAATGATTACGAGGGTATCGCCCTTATGCACCATCTGTCCCTCTTCGGCCCGGAAGGCCTCGATACGGCCGGGAACCTTGCCGGAAACGCGATACTCGGTGGCTTCGGCTTCGCCCTGAATCACTTTTTCCTTGGGACGGGAAACCATATAGCCGATGACGGCCACTACCAGGACCAGGCCAATGAGGCCGGCCACACCTGCAATCAGATTGTAATTCTTTTTCATGATATTTTTTGTTTTTTATAATTATCAAGTTTTCCTCGAAGGTCCTCCGGAGCGAAGCGACCCAGGGGGTCTGGGGGATTAGTCCCCCAGTGAGTGAAACTCTATTGGCGAGCTTTACAAAGCTCGCCTTCAGCTTTTTCCAGCGATACGGCTGCCATTTGCAGCTCTATACCGGCATCGATATAATCGCTGTGGGCGCTGAGCCAGGCGGTCTGGGCTCCCAGAACAGTATTGGTGGGAAGCACGCCGGCTTCGAAGCCGATGGTGGCCTTGCGGAGGTTTTCCTCGGCATTATCCAGGTTGGAGAGGGTCATCTCCACCTTCTCGCGGGCTTCGCCCAGAAGTTTCCGCTGCTGGGCAACCTGCAGGCCGATGAGCTCGCAGGCATCGTCGTACTGAGTCTGATACAGCGTGGCTTCGGCCTTGGCTTTCTTATAGCGGTTCACATTCTCCAGTCCGTGGAAGATGGGGACGTTCACCATGACACCGGCCACGAACGTACCTCCGTTCCAGGTGTTCTGGATGCCGTTGAAGGCGTTGGGATTGGAGATGAGGTAATTGGCCGTGAGGGCTACTTTGGGCATCATGTCGGCCCTCACCACCTTGGCTTTCTTGTCGTAAATCTTCTCGGCCAGCTGGAGGCTGCGCGTCTCCGGACGGGCGGCGTAAATGTCTTCCAGGGACTTCTGCGCCGGTTCCAGCGGCTCGGGAATCACCTCTATGGCTTCGTCGGCCAGCACAATCTCGCTTTCCAGAGGCAGGCCGATGCGTTTGCACAGCAGCATTTTGGAGAGGGTGAGACCGTTGTCGGCCTTGGTGAGAAGCATCTGGGCCTCGTTCACCTTCACCTTAACCTGCAGGGCGTCAGATTCGGTGGCCACGCCAGCGGCGATGGCTTTGTTCACGTCGTCCTGCATCTGTTCCAGGAGGTCCAGATAACTCTGTGCCAGTTTCTTCTTGTTGGCAATGGAGATAATCTGCCAATAGGCCTGATCCACGTCCATCACCACATCGGCGTATTTCATGTCATACTTGCTCTGCGCCAATTCCTCGGCCAGGGCCGCCATCTGGTTGGAATAGATGATTTTTCCGCCTACGAACACCGGCTGCTGGACGGTGACGGCGCCCACCCAGATGTTGCGGAGGTCGGGGTGAAGGGCCTTGTCAATATCGGCCCCGATGGCATTCACCGGTTCGGCGATGTTGGGCACCATTCCCGCCAGAGAGGAGGGATCTACACCCTGCAGCATCTTGAGGACGGTCTGCCACATGGGGCTGCCCATGTATTCGGCTGCCAGGGCGGGATTGGTCTGAATGGCTGTCATGAGCTGAGTCATGCTCTGGGTCATCCCGGCGCTAAGCTGCTGCGCAGCACCCGCCATGGCCGCATCCAACTGGCCCTGGATCAGGGTCCCGGCATTCTGCAACATGGCACTCTGGGTGTCGCCGATGAGAGCGATGTCGCGGCTATTATATAGGTAGGCTCCCGTGGCGCTTACATTGGGGAAATAGTTGGCCAGGGCAATCTTGCGATCGTAAGAAGCCATCTGAATCTGGGTCCGGGCCTGCTCCAGGTCTTTGCTTTGCTGGACGGCCATCTGCTGGCAGTCGGCCAGGGTCAGGGTCTGCTGGGCGCTGGCAGAAATGCCGGTGAGCAGCATGACGCTCAAAAGAACAGTTTTTTTCATTTTTGTCATATTGTCAGTTTTTCTTGTTGTCAGTTCGGATTGTTCTTTCTGCAAATTCTTTACCGAAATTTACCTAAAAATGAGGCCTTTTTGCCTTCAAATTATTCTTTTGGTCGAAAATTGCGAAATTTTGCAAATTTTAAGAAAAATTGACTACCTTTGTCCAAAATTCGCATTTATGGAAAACGAAGCCTTGCAAACCATAGACATCCGGCGCATCCTTGCGCTGGCCCCCATCATTGACGAGTATTCCCTGGGGACAGACTTCATCATGGGAGAAGTCAGTGGAAAAAGAGTGGAAAAGAGCCAGGCCGTCCTGTCCATGCTCAAGTACCCCGTCCGCTTTGACGGATACATTATCTTCTTCCTCAAGAAGGGACATTTTTCCATAGACCTTAACCTGAACACCTACGAGGTAAAACCGCATTCCCTGCTGGTGAACGTGCCGGGCAATATCATCAAGCTTTCTTCCTATGCCGAAGATCACATAGGCGATGCGGAACTCTACTTCGTGCTGGCTTCGCGCGAATTCATGAGTGGCATCCGCTTCGATTTCAACAAGATTTTTCAGGAAGGCCTGAGCCTGCTCAAGAATCCCTGCATCACTTTGAACGAGCAGAACCTGACCCTGGCCGAAGAATACTTTACCCTGGCCCGCAGCATTGTCCAGGGCGGCCAGCAGAACAAGCGGGAAATTCTGGGCTCGCTCCTCACTTCCTTCACTTATGTTACGCTGGATGTGTGGACCCGTGCCATTAACGAGGCCCGCAAGCAGGAAAGTCCTTCATCGGCCCGGGTGAACCAGCTCTTCGAGCGTTTCCTTGCCCTGGTTACGGAGTACCACAACACAGAGCGTGGGATGGCCTTCTACGCCGAGAAGCTGTGCCTTACGCCCAAGTATCTTTCCAAGCTGGTAAAAGAGGCAAGCGGGCAAAGCGGACCCGCCTGGATAGATTCCTTTGTGATTCTGGAGGCGAAGAACATGCTCAAGTACTCCGACAAAACCATCAAGGAGATTGTATACGCCCTGAATTTCCCCAATCAGAGCGTGTTCTACAAGTTCTTCAAAGCCCATACGGGCATGACCCCTTCCGAATACAGAAAGGGGTAATCATTATTATTAATGTGAAAACTACTTCCTTCTCTTTCTGCTGCCACCGAGTAAACGGATAAGCAGGGGAAGGATGTCTTTCCGGACGCTTGTGGTGACGAGGTTCTTGGGCGAGTAAAAACTGCGTATAGCCCCCAGGCGAGCCTGGATCCCGTCCTCCTTTTTCTGGATGCGGTTCCGGCTTCGTGCCAGGGCAGCATCCAGTTGCTTTTGCGTCCTGATGGGTCCGGCCTGGGCGTCCTCGGGATCGAGAATGCCGGTGAACAGCCCTACGAAGCTGTTCTTGAACAGTTTGTTCCTGCAAAGGAGAAGGATAACCAGTATCAGGAGCAGAGCCCCGGCCACAATGAAGGCGGCCTTGGCATAGCTGCCCAGGACTTCTCCCAATAGCAGGACTCCGGCCAGGGACAGAACCAGGAGCAGATTCCCCACGACCACCAGGATGAGCACAAAACCCGCCATTGAGCCTGTCCCTTGGGACAGTCCCTTGGCTACCTGAAGCTTTAAGTCATCGACGCGGGTATCTACGTAACCCAAAGCATCCTGCCCCAGTTTCTCTACCGGCGCAGTGAACCTATTCATCTTCCGTTATCGGCTCTCCGGCCAGTTCTTCCAGTCTTTCATCTATTTCTTCTTCCGCCCTTTCCAGCGCGCCGCGGAGTTTGTCCAGACCGTCCTCGGCGCTCTTGCGAATTTGATTGCGGGTTTTTTCACCTTTTTGGGGAGCGAAGAGGACTCCCAGAATGGCTCCGGCGGCCAGGCCGGTCACAAGGGCAAAAAAGGAATTGGCTTTCATAATACAGTGTGTTTTAGTGTTCTTTCTTTCACAAAGATAAGCATTTTCTGTTTACTAATTCACTATCTTTGCACCGTATGTTCAAAGTAAGCGAAATAATCACCACACCGCCTGCGGCATTTGAAAGCGAACTGCAGGAAAAGGTATACCGGACATTCCGGGAACTGGGAATCGAGTTTCAGAGGGTGGATACCGACCCCGGCCTCACCATGGAAGACTGCCAGCACATAGACGCCAAAATAGGGGTACACATTGTCAAGACCATCTTCCTGTGCAACCGCCAGCAGACGGATTTCTACTTATATGTAACCACGGATGACAAGCCCTTTATCACGCGGGATTTCTGCGCGGCCATGGGAGGAATCCCCCGCGTGTCCTTCGCTTCGCCGGAGTGGCTGGAAAAGCTCACCGGCGTGCATGTGGGCGCCACCACCATCCTCAGCGCCATCCTCCCCCAGTCGCAGCCGGTCCGCCTAATCATGGACAAGGCTGTGGCCGATGCCCCCTGGTTCGCCTGCACCGACGGTACCCCCACCTGCTTCGTCAAGATCCGCACCGCCGATCTCCTGACCAAGTACCTTCCCGCCAGTGGGCATGAGGTAAAGGTAATATAAGGACGATCGGATTAAGCCGCTGCGCGGCACAAACCAGTTTTCATTTAGAGATTTCCGGCGGCTTAGCCGCCGAGGGAGGGGTTTGGGGAGTCCTCTCCCCAATGAGTCGAAAGACTCTTTGTTCCTACAAAAAAAGATCAGACGAGGGTCTGATCTTTTTTTGTAGGGACGATCGGATTCGAACCGATGACCTCTTCAATGTGACTGAAGCGCTCTAAACCAGCTGAGCTACGCCCCTATTGCTTTGGGATTGCAAAGGTAGTAAAAATTTTTGCTTCGCCAAAAATTTTTGCCCTTTATTTGCGCAGGCGGCCAATGGCGTGCTCCAGGCTTTCCGACGGCTCGATGATGTTGTAATCGGCCCAGAAATCCGGATCCTGGAACTCTTCGGCCTTGTCATTGAGGGATTCCGTAGAGCGGAAACGCTCGTTTCGGGGAATGGGAACAGCTTCCGGGAATACGTCCGTTACCACCAGCTCGTTCACGGCGGTGTAGCGCGTCCTGAACAGGCGCTTTCTCCAGTCGCAGGAGAAACGCATGGAGGAGCGGAAGTATCCCAGACGGATTTTACCGTCCCCTACCGGCGTGTAATTGAGCACGATGGATACTTCTTCGGGGAAGAAACGCAGGCTCATGGGTTTGGAAACCAGAACGGCCCGGATGGCTTTGACCTGGTCCTGCATGTCCAGCGAAGCCTCGATGCGGGTGAACGTAAGGTTGTCGCGGTCTATATACAGCACGGCATAGTACAGGGCATAGTCCACAACTTGAGCCGGAGACATCTTGATCACAAACTGCAGGCGGTCTCCAATATAGGTGGGCATATCCATCTCGAAATGGTAGAGGGCCATTTCTTCCTCGGAAAAGAGAAGGGCGGGCGATTTGAGGAAATCGCAGTTGAGGGCCATCTGGGGGCCGCCCTGTGTTTTCACACTCAGTGTATCCCGCTTGCGCTGGCTCACCAGCAGGCGGCTCTTTTCCAGGGCCGATGCATCGTTGTTGTAGAAGCGGCCGTTGAACTCTTCCCTGTAGAGACGGGCCACGGCCTCGGCCACGTACGTGTACCGGCTCCTTTTCTGCACGGTTTCACGGTAGAAGCATTCCAGGAGCTCGGGTTCCGGACAATAGGTTTCCCGCGCACGCGCAAGGGCCGCGCGGACAATAGCTTCCGGATCTCCGGATACGATGGAGGCCTCCGGCAGTACCAGAGACTCCCGTACCAGATTGATCTTGAGGTTGTCACCGGCCGGAACCCACTGGGACTTGTAACCCAGATAGGAGAACTGGACGGCCTCTATGCGGCGGTCGCTCTTGAGGACGAATTCGCCGTCGGCATTGGTTACGGTGGCGTGGTGGCGCCCCGGCACCGAAACGTGAACGGACTCCAGCGCGCGGCCGGATTCGGCATCCCTGACCTTTCCCCTTACCATGTACCCGAGGCGGAGGGAATCCGTCTGGGCCCAGGCTCCCAACGAAAGGAGGGCAAAGAGTATGATTGTCAATAACTTTCTCATAGCTAAGCAAAAATAGGAAGAATAGAGAAAAAAACCAATTTTTTCCGTAACTTTGCATACCTTACGGAGGTGTGGCCGAGTGGTCGATGGCGGCAGTCTTGAAAACTGTTGTACCGAAAGGTACCGGGGGTTCGAATCCCTCCGCCTCCGCAAATCTGAACATCCATGCCTGAAGAAATCCTCAGACCCTTATTCGAGTCCTATACAGGGCAAAAGCTCGCGGAAATCATGGAACTGCCCGCTTCGGGCAGCAATCGCCGCTACTTCCGGCTCAAGGGAGGCGACATGTCCCTGATCGGCGCCATCGGCAGCAACCTGGAAGAAAACCACAGTTTCATATACCTGGCCAACCATTTCAAGAAAAAAGGCCTGCGGGTACCCGCCGTACTGTCCGTTAGTGAAGACGGAAGCGCCTACATCCAGGAAGACCTGGGAGACCAGGTGCTCTTCGGCATGGTAGCCCAGGGACGTGAAAGCGGCTTTTACAGCCCCTCGGAGACCAACCTTCTCAAACGCGCCATCGCCGAACTCCCCAGAATCCAGTTCGTCGGAGCCGAAGGGCTGGACTGGAAAAACTGCTATCCCCAGGAGGCCTTCGACGCCCGCATGGTGGACTTCGACCTCAACTACTTCAAATACTGTTTCCTCAAGGCCACCGGCCTGGAATTCAATGAAGTGCTGCTGCAGGACGATTTCGAAAAGTTCAAGGCCGATCTTCTCCTGGAAGAGGACAACACCTTCATGTACAGGGACTTCCAGGCCCGAAACGTAATGATCAAAGAGGAAGAGCCCTGGTTCATCGACTTCCAGGGCGGCCGCCGCGGCCCCATCTATTACGACGTGGCTTCCTTCATCTGGCAGGCCCGCTCCCGCTTCCCGGAAGACCTCAAGCAGGAACTCATCGGCACCTATCTAAAGGCTCTCCAGCAGTTCAAGAAGGTAGATGAAACCCATTTCCGCAACCGCCTGCGCCTGTTTGTCCTGTTCCGCACCATGCAGGTGCTGGGAGCCTACGGTTTCCGCGGCTACTTCGAAAAGAAGCCCCACTTCCTGGCCAGCGTTCCCTACGCCCTGGGCAACCTGCGCAAACTGCTGCAGACTCCCTTCACGGATTATCCGTACATGAACGACCTCCTCACCAAGATGGCGTCCCTTCCGGAGCTCAACGAGATTGCCCAGGACCACCGTCTGAGTGTTCATATCTACAGTTTTGCCTATAAGAAAGGCGTCCCTACGGATCCCACCGGCAACGGCGGCGGCTACGTCTTCGACTGCCGCAGCGTGAACAACCCCGGCAAATACGAATACTACCGCCAGTTCAATGGCATGGATCCGGAAGTCATCAAGTTCCTGGAAGACGACGGAGAGATTTTCACCTTCCTGGACAGCGTGTACAAATTGGTGGATGCCCATGTCAAACGCTTCATAGAGCGTAAGTTCACCAACCTGCAGGTATGCTTCGGCTGCACCGGCGGCCAGCACCGTTCCGTATACAGCGCCGAACATCTGGCCCGGCACCTGATGGACAAATTCGACGTGAAGGTCACCGTCACCCACCGGGAACTCAATATCGAAAAAATGCTGTAGCCATGAAGGCGATGATCTTTGCGGCGGGCCTGGGAACCCGCCTGAAGCCCATCACCGACACCCTGCCCAAGGCCCTGGTACCTGTGGGCGGGCAGCCGCTTCTGTATCACGTTATTACCAGGTTGCGGGAAGCCGGTTACGACGAACTGGTGGTGAATGTCCACCACTTCGCCGGACAAATCCGCGAGTACCTGGCTACCCATGACTTCGGCCTGCCCATCTCCATTTCCGACGAGAGCGACCAGCTTCTGGAAACCGGCGGCGCCATTGCCCATGCCAAGGACTTGATTCTGCCCGCCGAAGAACCTTTCCTCATTCACAACGTGGATATCCTGTCCAACCTGGACATTCCCTGGTTCCGTTCCCAGACGCGTCCCGAGGCCCTTTCCACCCTGCTGGTGAGCGAACGCGAAACCAGCCGCTACCTGCTCTTCGACGGAGAAATGCGCCTGGTGGGCTGGACCAACGTAACCACCGGCGAGGTCCGCTCCCCTTATCCGGACTTGAATCCCGACCATTATCACAAGCTGGCCTTCGCCGGCATCCATAACATCTCCCCCGCCATCTTCGGGGCTTTTGAACAGGCCGGCTTCAGCGGCCGGTTCCCCATCATGGACTTCTACCTGCAGGAATGCAACAACCACCCCATTTACGGAGTGGTTGCAGAAGATTTGCAGCTGATAGACGTGGGCAAAATGGATTCCCTTGCCCAGGCCGAGGAATTCTACGATTCCTTGGCGAAGAACTTCCAATGAAAGAGAATCAGGTAGATGGCGCCGCAGGTGACGCAGCTGTCGGCAAAATTGAATACCGGTTCAAAGAAAATGTGCCCTCCCAGGCCCGGAACCCAGTCCGGCCAGGTCCAGAGGGGGAAGTAGAACATGTCTACCACCTTTCCCTGCATGAAGGGGGCATATGAACCCAGCGTAGCCACGGCATCGTAGGTGGACTCACTGAAGAGGAGTCCGTAGAACAGGCAGTCGATGATGTTGCCGAAAGCACCGGCCGTGATGAGCGTCAGGCCCACGAGAACCCCTGTGGGAACGTTTCCGCGCTTGATAAGAGAGGATATCCACCAGCATAGGGCGCCGAAAAGGACAATGCGGAAGACGGTGAGCAGATACTTGCCCACAACGCCTCCGAAAGCCATTCCAAAGGCCATCCCCTTGTTCTCTACGAACAGGAGCTGGAACCAGTCTCCCAGCACGGAAATATGCTCTCCCAGGGTCATGTTGGTCTTGATCAGGACTTTGATAACCTGATCAATCACAACCAGCAGGATACCCAGAAGCAGCAGCCAGGAGCCTTTGGAAAGACGCCTCGCCATACTACTTCTTGCCGCTCTTTTCCAGGATGGCTTTACCCTCTACCGTCGTGGTGGCGTGCGGGACAAGACGCAGGCGCTCCTTGGGGATGAGCTTACCCGTCACACGGCAGATGCCGTAGGTCTTGTTCTCGATGCGCACCAGGGCGGCCTCCAGGTTCTGGATGAACTTGTACTGGCGCTGGGCCAGGGCACCGGCTTCTTCCTTGGAGAGCTGGAAGGCACCGTCATCCTCTACCGTCTTGAAGGTGGGGGCAGTATCCAGGATATCATTCCCACCGGCATGGGTAACCACCTCGCGAAGGGTGTTATACTCTGCACGGGCCTTCTCCAACATCTCGTTGATTATGCCGCGGAACTCCTCGAGCTCCTCGTCAGAATAGCGGGTCTTGTTGTTCTCTTCCATATAGTTAGCGTTTTATAGTTAGCTTGATTGTATTCTCTGTCCATTCTACCTCTGCGGCATCGGCCGGGGCATTTTTAAAAGCTTCCAGGCCGATGGAAAGGGACAAGGTCTGGGCCTTGACATAGTCGGCAAACACCTTCAGGGCGTCGGCCAGGGCCTCGTCGTTGGAATATACCACGGTATGGATGCGGTCGGTAACCTCGAAGCCCGAGCTCTTGCGGAGGTTCTGGATGCGGTTCACCAGCTCGCGGGAGAGGCCTTCGCGGCGCAGCTCCGGCGTAACTTCCACGTCCAGGGCAACGGTGAGCGAACCTTCGGAAGCCACCTGCCAGCCCTCCACATCTTCCGAAGAGATGGCATAGTCGCCGGGGTTCAGGAGCACTTCCCCGCCCGGAAGGTTCAGAGTATAGGTTTCACCGGCCGTCTCGGCCTTCTGGATAGCGGCAATCACCGGCTGGTCCAGGGTGCCGAATGCGGCGGCGATTTCTTTCATGCGGGCGCCGTACGTCTTACCCAGAACCTTGAAGTTGGGCTTGATGCGCAGCGTCATAATGCCGCTGGTGTCTTCCACAAACTCCATTTCCTTCACGTTCACCTCCGGCAGCACAATGCCTTTCACGGCCTCCAGGGCGGCACGCACCTTTTCCGAGATGACGGGAATCATCACCTTCTGGAGAGGCTGGCGCACCGGAATGTTCACCTTCTTGCGGATACCCAGGATGAGGGACGTAGCCAGCTGGGCCAGCGCCATGCGCTCTTCCAGGGCGGCGTCGATGACGCTTTCATCGGCCTCCGGCATGAGCACAAAGTGCACGGAAACAGATTTCTCGACTTCGCTCGAAATGACAGGGGCCACCAAGTCGCAATATAACCGGTCCATGTAGAACGGAGCGATGGGGGCGGCCAGGATGGCTACGTCCTTGAGCACCGTGTACAAGGTGGAGTAAGCGGCTTTCTTGTCGGCCGTCATGTCCCCGGCCCAGAAGCGGGCGCGGTTCAGACGCACGTACCAGTTGGAAACGTCGTCGCAGACGAAACTTTCCAAGATGCGGCCGGCCGATTTGACATCGTAGTCCTCATAAGCGGCGCGCACATCCCGGATAACGGTATTGAGTTTGGAAATAATCCATTTATCAAGTTCGGTAAGGGACGCCGCAGGGGATGCCTTTTCCGGAGCATCGGCCCTATTATTAGCGGAGGAAAAGGCATCTCCGGAGGCGGAGGCTTCCCAACCGTCAATATTGGCGTAGCGGGCGAAGAAAGCGTAAGTGTTGTACAGCGTGCCGAAGAACTTGCGGCGGACGTCGGCCACTCCGTTCTCGTCGAACTTGAGGTTGTCCCAGGGCTCGGCGTTGGTGAGCATGTACCAGCGCAGGGCGTCGGCGCCGTAGGTGTCCAGGGCCCAGAACGGATCCACGGCGTTACCCAGGCGCTTGCTCATCTTGTTGCCGTTCTTGTCCAGCACCAGACCGTTGGAAATCACGCGCTTGAAGGCAGGCGTTCCGGAAATCATGGTGTGGATGGCGTGCAGCGTATAGAACCAGCCGCGGGTCTGGTCCACGCCCTCGGCAATGAAATCGGCCGTAGCGCCGAAGCCGGGCTTGTCCAGATTGCGGAGGCCTTCCTGGGCGTAGGGCATGGCGCCGGAATCGAACCACACGTCTATGAGGTCCGTCTCGCGCGTCATCTTCTTGCCGCTGGCCGACACCAGGAAAAGATCGTCCACATAGGGACGGTGGAGATCTATCTTATTGTAGTTCTCCAGGCTCATATCCTCCGGATCAAAGCCTTTGTCCTTGAGCGGATTGGAGGCCATGATGCCGGCGGCGACCGCCTTCTCTATCTCGTTGTACAGTTCCTTGACGGAGCCGATGCAAATCTCTTCCTTGCCGTCTTCCGTGCGCCAGATGGGCAGCGGAGTACCCCAGTAGCGGGAACGGCTCAGATTCCAGTCCTGGATATTCTCCAGCCACTGGCCGAAGCGCCCGGTACCGGTGGAAGCGGGCTTCCAGGTAATCTGCTGGTTCAGGGCCACCATCTGGTCCTTCACGGCCGATGCCTTGATGAACCAGCTGTCCAGCGGGTAGTACAGCACCGGAAGGTCTGTACGCCAGCTGTGCGGGTAGCTGTGCACGTGCTTCTGCACCTTGAAGGCGCGTCCGTCGGCCTTCATCATCACACAAAGGTCGATATCCAGCGTGCCTTCCTCTTCCACATGCTCGAAGTACTGCTTATAGCCGGCCTTGACGTAGCGGCCGGAATACTCCTTATAAGAAGCATCTACCGTAGCGGCGAAGGCGGGATCCATGTCTTCCAGGCGCATGAAGCGGCCCTGGCGGTCCACCTGGGCCTGGGGATTGCCGTCCTTGTCCACGGGCATGATGGCGCCGATTCCGGCAGCCGCAGCCACGCGCTTGTCGTCTGCGCCGAAGGTGGGGGCGATGTGCACGATGCCCGTACCGTCGGAAGTGGTCACGTAGTCACCGGCAATGACGCGGAAGGCGTCTCCGTCCGGCTTGAACCAGGGAATGAGCTGGTGATAGCGGATGCCCACCAGTTCGGATCCCTTGAAGGAACCGCTGAGCAGCTGATAAGGAATCACTTTGTCCCCGGGCTTGTAAGTCTCCAGCGGAACGCCGGCGCCCTTGGGGTTGAACCACGTGTCCAGAAGGTCCTTGGCCAGGACATAGATGGCCGGATCCCCGGTATAGGGATTGAACGAAAGCACGCGGATGTACTCGATATCCGGGCCTACGCACAGGGCCGTATTGGACGGAAGCGTCCAGGGCGTGGTGGTCCAGGCCAGGAAATAGGCCGGAACGGTCTTGATGCCATACAGCGGCTGGGAAAGGCCGTCTTTGATAATCTCGAACTGGACGGTGGCGGTGGTGTCGGACACATCCTTGTAGCAGCCGGGCTGGTTGAGCTCGTGCGAACTCAGGCCCGTACCGTCCGTGGGAGAATAGGGCTGAATGGTATAGCCCTTATAAAGCAGTCCTTTCTGATAGATTTTCTTGAGGAGGTACCAGAGGGTCTCGATATAGCGGTTGTCGTAGGTGATGTAAGGGTCTTCCATGTCTACCCAATAGCCCACGCGCTCGGTCATATTGACCCACTCCTTGGTATATTTCATCACCTCCTTGCGGCAGGTGGCATTGTATTCTTCCACGCTCACCTTGGTGCCGATATCGGCCTTGGTGATGCCCAGCTTCTTCTCTACACCCAGCTCCACGGGCAGGCCGTGGGTATCCCAACCGGCGCGGCGGTTCACCTTGTAGCCGGTCTGGGTTTTGTAACGGCAGATGGCATCCTTGATGGAACGGGCCATCACATGGTGGATGCCCGGCATGCCGTTGGCACTGGGCGGACCTTCGAAGAAAATGAACTCAGGGGCACCCTCACGCAGCTGAAGCGAACGCTCAAACGCATGCATCCGTTTCCACTGCTCCAGGACAGTATTGCCACACTCGGTCAAATCCAGCCCCTTGTATTCTTTGAATGTCATTTTTTTATTATTTTTGTATCCTAAATAGTCCACAAAGTTAATAATTAATACTGACTTCAGCAAACCATGAACACACTGGATATCGTTATCCTGGTTCTCTTTATTCCCGGCATTGTCCGCGGCATGTCCAAAGGCTTTATCGAGCAAGCTATCTCATTGGTAGGCATTGTGTTAAGCGTATACCTCGCCTTCAAGTTCTCCGGGGTTGCCTGCACCTGGCTCAAGAATTACATCACCGTGTCGGAGACGGTTCTCAACGTGCTGGGCTTCGCCGTGGTGCTGGTGGGGGTTCTGCTCATAGTCCTGTTCATTGCCAAACTGGTCACCGCCGCCGTGGAAAAAGCCTCCATGGGCTGGCTCAACAAAGTGCTGGGGTTGGTGTTCAGTATTGCCGTATCGGCCCTTCTCATCGGCCTTCTCATCATACTCTTCGACACGGTAAACCTCAAGTTCGGGCTTGTAAAAAGCCCCGTATTGCAGGAATCCCTGCTCTACGGAGCCCTCAAAGACTTTGGTTATTTCGTCTTCCCTTATCTTAAGGGATTGATTACAACTGCTTCCTAAAACACATTTGTCATCCTGAGGCCCAAAGGGCCGAAGGATCTCTTTACCAGAGATTCTTCTTGGAAATAGTGGCTATAAAATCCTTCAGGTAGAAGGGTTCGAAGTACGCCAGATTCTCGTATTTTCCCTCTTCAAAGGCCTTCTGGGCCCCTTTTGCCATATTCCGGGCCAGCGGATAAGCCTCCTGGAAACGCGCGTTGGGATGGCCGATGACATCCTTGCACTTGAGGGCGCCGTCCCCCACAAAGAGAACCTCCCCCTGCTCCAGATAATCGGCAAAGGAATCCGGCCCCACAATGCGGGACTCCACCTCGGTAAGGCGCTGCCCTTCGGCCGAATAAACGGCGGTGTATACCTCCATGCGGCGAGCATCTATCATGGGAACGATGTAAGAAACAGATTCTTCGCTACGCTCAGAATGACAAATCATTGAACAGCATCCCGCCACCAAAATGTCCAAGGTACCCATGGCCAGGAGGGGGATGCCGGCGCCGAAGGCCAGTCCCTTAGCCGTGGAAACGCCCACCCGCAAACCGGTGTAGGAGCCGGGGCCGGAACTGACGCAAACCGCGTCGCAGTCCCTGGCCGCCAGGCCGGCCTCGTCCAGAACCTCCTTCACCAGCGGGGCCGTGAGGGAGGCCTGCATACGGGGTTCCGTGCACACGCGTTCACTGACAACGGTCCCATCCTGGGCTAATGCCACGGACAGGACCGATGTAGAAGTTTCAATTAAGAGGATGCGGGCCATTACAGCTTCCTGCGGAGGTAATCCTTGATGTCGGCGGCGTTACGCACCTGGGCGTCGCTGTCAATATTGCCGTTCACGATGAACCAGACCATGGGCAGGCTGCCGATCCCGTAAGCCGTCACATAGGGAGACTGGGCGCCGCGGGTGTCGCACACGTTCACCCAGGGGAGCTGCTGGTTGCGGACGGCGGCGGCCCAGGCGGCCTTGTCGCTGTCCAGGGAAACGGCATACACCTCGAATCCCTTCTTGCCGAACTGCTCATAAATGGGCACCAGGGCATCCAGATTGAACATTTTCTGTTCGGCCGTAGCTTGCCAGAAATAGACCATGGTCACCTTGCCCAGTTTGTCGGACAGCTTGATGTTCTTTCCGTCAATGCCCGGGAGGGAGATGTCTATGTAACCCACTTCCTCTGCACCCTGAAGCCTGTTGTTCAGCTCCATCGCGGAGATGCGGCGCTGGGCCTCCTTCTCCAAAGCGCGGACGTAACGGGACTCGGGATACACCGTCTTGAGGGAATCGCAGATAGCCTGCATCATGATTCCGTCGGTGGGCTGGCTGAACACCATAAAGGTGGGATTCACCTGCTGGAACAGGACGGGAACCACGGTGAGGGACTTGCTGTTGCCCATCACATACGTCATGCGGTCACGGTAATAGGTAACGTAGCGACGGCTAAGCGGGCCTTCCGGGGAGTACTCTTTGGCCAGGATACGGTTCATGTCGTTCACAAAGGCGTTGTACTCCTGTTCCACCTTCTGCAGTTTCAGGGATTCTTCCGAGCCTTCCACGGTGTAGGCGCCCAGGGTGTCGGTCTGCACCTTCACCTTGTCACCCTTCTGGAGAAGCAGGGAGGCAATCTGATGGTCTCCGTAGTACAGATATACGAACTCCGGCTGAGCCTTCTTGAGGTTCAGGGCATAGGAGAAATGGCCCTTGGCGTCCGTCTTCACGGTATCCAGAACCTGGAAACGGTTCACGTCCAAGAGTTTTACGATTACCTGGCTGTCCGGGGTCTCGTACAGGGTTCCATCTATTTGGGTATTCTTACCGCAGGCGGCAGCCAGCAGCATGAGGGCTGCGCCGGCAACAAGCTTAAAGCTTTTCATATTCTTCCAGGATTTTTTGGGCAATACTCTTCATCTCATCGGCCTCCAGCTTGAGCTTGGCTTTGCGGAAATCCATGTCTCCTTCGGTCTGGAGGGGTACCAGGTGAATGTGCGTGTGGGGCACTTCCATACCCAGTACGGCCACGCCTACGCGCTGGCAGGGAACGGCGTTCTTAAGCGCCACGGCCACCTTGCGGGCAAAAGCCCACAGGCCTTCATACGTCTTGGCATCCAGGTGGAAAATATAGTCGTCTTCCACGTGCTTGGGGATAACCAGGGTGTGGCCCTTGGCCAGCGGGGAAATGTCCAGGAAAGCGTAGAAATCTTCGCTTTCGGCACACTTGTAGGACGGGATTTCGCCTTGGGCGATCTTGGTGAAAATAGTTGCCATGATTTACAGGGAAATTTCCAGAATTTCGAACTTCATTACGCCGCTGGGCACTTTGGCTTCCACCACCTCACCCTTGCCGTGACCCATGAGGGCCTTGCCGATGGGCGTTGTGGCCGCCAGGAGGCCCTTGGAGAAATCGGCCTCGCTTTCGGGGACAATCTGGAAGTTCATGGTCATCTTGTTGGCCTGGTTCTTCACCTTTACCTTGGAAAGCAGCTGCACGGTGTCGGCCGAGAGTTTGCTCTCGTCAATCACACGGGCGTTGGCCACCTTTTCCTTCAGGCGGGAAATCTTCACTTCCAGCAGACCCTGCGCATCCCGCGCAGCGTCGTATTCCGCGTTCTCGGAGAGGTCTCCCTTCTCGCGGGCTTCCGCAATGGCTGCAGCAATCACCGGCCGCTGGGCCAGCGCATCGGCGAGTTCCTTCTTGATCTTGTCCAGACCCGCCTGAGTCATCATTTCTATTGCCATCTGTATAAAGTTTTAGCTTTGTCAAAAAAACAGCCGACGACCAGTGAAGGCCGTCGAGCTTTATGTCACCACAAAGATAGAAATTATTTTTTGATTTTCAATCCTTGTTCGAAGTCTTTCAATGCATCCAAAGCCTTGGGACAGAGAATCAGAATGGTGATTACCGTCACCCAGGCCATGAGTCCCACGCCAATGTCGCCCAGCATCCACACCAGGTCGGCCTCCTTCACTGCGCCAAAGACGATGGCCGAAATCAGAAGCACCTGCAGGATGCGGATGCACACCTTTTCCCCGGCGGTCTTGCGGTCCCGGAACAGGAACATGATACTGGACTCGGCATAGAAGTAATACGCCATGATGGTGCTGAAGGTGAAGAAGATCATGGCTATGGACACAAACTGACTGCCGAAGCCCGCAAACACCGTATCCACAGCACTTTGCGTGAAGCCGGCATAGTTATTCCCCAGTTCCGGCGCGTTCTGAACCAGCAGGCCGCCTTGGCCGTCCAGGATGTTGTAAGTGCCGGAAGTCAGGATCATCAGGGCCGTGGCGGTACACACCAGCAGGGTATCCACATACACGGAGAAGGCCTGCGCCAGACCCTGCTGGGCGGGATGCGGAACATCGGCCGCCGCCGATGCAATGGCGCCGGTACCCTGCCCCGCCTCGTTGGAAAAGATTCCCCGCTTCACCCCCATGGCTATGGTGCTGCCTATGATGCCGCCGCAAACGGGCTCCATCCCGAAAGCGCTGCGGAAAATGAGGCCGAAAATGGCCGGTACATCCTGGATATGGTAACCCACCACCACCAGGGACATAATAATGTAGCCCAGTGCCATGAGCGGCGTTATCCACGAAGCCACTTTGGCAACACGCTGCACGCCGCCGATGATGACCAGCGCCATAAGCAGGGCCATTCCTATTCCAGTAGCCAGCGGCGGAACGGGGAAGGCATTCTTAAGGGAGGCCGATGCCCCGTTGGCCTGTACGGTAACCAGAAAGACTCCGCAGCAGATGATGGTAATAATGGCAAACACAACGCCCAGCCAGCGTTTTCCCAGTCCCTTCTCAATAAAGCTGAAGGGGCCGCCCCGGTAACCCGATTCATGCGGGAACTTGTAAAGTTGGGAAAGGGTAGATTCTACAAACGCGGTGGATGCGCCGAAAAACGCCACCACCCACATCCAGAACACGGCCCCGGGGCCGCCAAAAGCAATGGCCGTGGCCACACCCACTATATTACCGGTACCTACCCGGCTGGAAAGCGCAATGCAAAATGCCTCGAAGGAGGAGATGCCGTTGTTGCCCTGCTTCTTGCCCAGAAGCGAACGCAGCATAAGGCCGAAACGGCGAACCTGGACCAGCCGCGTACGGAAGGAAAAATACAGTCCCGCCAGAAGCAGCAGGCCTACCAGTCCGGGATTCCAGACAATGTCGTTGAGGGTGGAAACAAACTTCTCCATAGGCATTGTTTATAATCGGGTGAATGAGTTCCGGGTCATCTGTGCATCCTGTATCAACTGTTCCCTCAGGGCCTCCAGCGAGGGGAACTTGTGCTCGTCGCGGATGCGGCGGACAAAACGGATGCGCAGCGGCAGGCCGTAAATATCCTCGTCAAAATCCAGGATGTGCGTCTCAATGGTTCGCACCTTTCCGTCCACCGTAGGCCTCAGGCCGATATTGCACATCCCCTTGAACCGTCTGTCAAGTACCTCAACCTCAACGGCATACACACCATTCATGGGCACCAGTTTCAGCGGCTCGTACAACTGCATGTTGGCCGTGGGGAACCCTATGGTCCGTCCCATCCGGTCTCCCGCCACCACCACGCCATACAGCCCGTAATTATACCCCAGCATCCCGTTGGCATCCTCAATCCTCCCCTCCTCCAGCGCCTTCCGGATCTGCGTCGAAGAGATAGCGAAGGAAGAGCGAAGCGGGAAATTGGTTTTTTGCGCACCGTCGCAAAAAATAATTTCCTGCGGAGCTGACGGGTAAGATTCGCTTATTATCTCCGAGGCTGTCTTCTTGTCCGATCCGATACGGTTGTCGTATCCCATGACTACTAGGGTAGTTCCAAAGCGCGTGCGCAGGAAGTGGAGGTATTCTTCGGCCTTCATGGCGGCGAACTCCCGGGTGAACGGGAGCACCTCCACCCGGTCTATTCCGTTGGCCTCCAGGAGCATCTTCTTTTCCTCGAGGGTGCTCAGAAGCCGGAACTCGCGGGCGTCCTGCTGCAACACCGTGCGGGGATGCGGCCAGAACGTGACCACAATGGCCTCCTCTCCCCTTTCGCGGGCAGAGGAGACCACGGTCTCCAATACATGACGGTGCCCCAGATGGACACCGTCAAAAAAGCCGGTGGTTACTACAGCCACTTCACGCACTCAAAAGCCTGACGATGCGGCAGGAGCGGATTCTTGGCAAATACGCGGGCACCCACCTGGTAGGCACCGGTCTTCTCCGGAATCACGTCCACGCTGTACTTGGCCACGCCGTCCTTGAAGGTCTCCACCTTGCACTCCTGCACGTCCACGAGGTGCAACTTGCCATGGGCGTCGGTCTGGGCGAACACGGCCTCCACGCCCACTTCTTCCGGCGAGAGGGAGCCCAGCTGGAGCTCAACCTCTGCATGGTAAGGCTGGGATTGGGAAATGTCGTACGTGGTGGCGGGTTCGGAACGGGATACCTGGATCACGTTCTCCCACTCGCGGCGCACGCGGGTCTTCCAGGCAGCCAGTTCGCGGGCCTTATGGAAGTCGTCGGCCACCATGGCGGCGGCAGCCTTGGACTGGGGCTCGTAGTACTGGTTGATGTAGTCCGTGAGCATGCGGTTGGTGGTGAAGTTGCAGGCCACCTGGGCAATGGTATTCTTGATGTAGCCGATCCATTCGGAACTGCGGCCCGTGGTACGGTCTACATTGTAATAGGCAGGAGCGATGTCGCTCTCCAGGATCTGGTAGATGGTGGCGGCGTCCAGTTCGTTCTGGAAGTTGTTGTCGTCGTAGGCCTGCTCGATGGGAAGAGCCCAGCCGGCGCCTTCCTTGTAGCCTTCCACCCACCAGCCGTCCAGCACGGAGAAGTGCATGGTGCCGTTCATGGCCGCCTTCTCGCCGGAAGTACCGGAAGCTTCCTGGGGACGGGTAGGGTTGTTCATCCACACATCCACGCCCTGGACCATGCGCTTCGCCAGGGTAATGTCGTAACCGGGCACGAACACAATCTTGCCGATGAAGCGGGGATCCTTGGAGATGTCCACAATCTGCTTGATGAGGTCCTGACCTGCCTTGTCGGCCGGATGGGCCTTACCGGCAAAGAGGAACTGCACGGGCTGTGCAGGATTGTTCACAATCTTGTCCAGGCGGTCCAGGTCGCGGAACAGCAGCGTGGCGCGCTTGTAGGTGGCGAAACGGCGGGCGAATCCGATGGTGAGCACGTCGTCGCGCAGGTTCTCCAGGATGGTCACAATCTGGGACGGGCTATAGTGGTCCGACAGGGTCTTATCCTGCAGACGCTCGCGGAGGAAGGCAATGAGTTTGGCTTTCAGCGCTTTCTTGACGGCCCACACTTCCTTGTCCGGCACGCTGTAGATACCCTCGAAGCAGGACTTGTCATAGTGGTGGGTGGCAAAGGCCGGGCCGAACACGCGGGCGTGCACGGGCTTCCACTCGGGGGCGCACCAGGTAGGATAGTGCACACCGTTGGTGACATAGCTCACAAAGAGTTCCTCCGGCAGGTATCCGGGATACATGTGGGAGAAAATATCCTGGGAAACCTTGCCGTGCAGCATGGAAACGCCATTCACATTCTGCGAGATATTGGCGGCCAGGTTGCTCATGGAGAACTTCTCGTTGGGATCCAGCGGATTGTCCTTACCCAGAGACATCAGGGTCTCCCAGTCAATCTTCAGACGGCCGGGGTAATGGCCGATATACTGGCGCAGCATGGCCTCCTCGAAGGCATCGTGACCGGCGGGAACCGGCGTATGGGTGGTGAACAGCGAACTGGCTTTCACCACTTCCAGGGCCTCGGTGAAGTCCAGGTTGTCCTTTTCAATGTACTCGCGCAGGCGTTCCAGGCCGATGAAGGCGGCATGGCCTTCGTTGCAGTGATAGACCTGGGGATTCAGACCCAGCTTGCGGAGGGCGCGGATACCGCCCACGCCCAGCAGGAGTTCCTGCTTGAGGCGGTTCTCCCAGCTTCCGCCGTAGAGGTGATAAGTCACCTCACGGTCTTCGGGCGTGTTGGCTTCATAGTCCGTATCCATCAGGTAAAGGTCGGTGCGGCCCACTTCCACCTTCCACAGGCGGGCGGTGAGGTTACGGCCGGGGAAGGCCACGGATGTGGTCACCCAGTTGCCGTCCTTGTCCAGCACGGGCACGGCAGGGATCTTGGTGAAGTCCTGGGCGTCGTAGTTGGCCACCTGATAACCCTGGGCGCTGATGATCTGGGTGAAATAGCCAAAACGGTACAGCAGACCCACGGCCACCAGATTGGTGTTCATGTCGGAAGTCTCCTTGAGGTAGTCGCCGGCCAGGATACCCAGACCGCCGCTATAGATCTTCAGGGAAGTATCCAGACCGTATTCCATGCAGAAATAAGCGATGGAAGGGTCTTTGCGCTGGGCCTTGGCGGCCATATAGGTATCGAACTCGTCCAGCACGGCCTTCATGCGGCCCAGGAATTCCTCGTCCTCGGACAGCTGCTGGAAACGCTTGATGCTCACGGTATCCAGCACCACCAGCGGGTTGTGTCCGCTCTTGTGCCACACATCAGGATCAATGGATTTGAACAGTTCCTTCGCGCTCTCATTCCAGCACCACCAGAGGTTCTTGGAAAGCTTCTCCAGGCGGGAGAGTTTTTCGGGAAGGTGTCGGGTTACCAGGATGCTTCTCCAACTGGGGTTGGTAACGTCGGCTTTGAAATATTGCATAGTCTTCTTTTGGGATTTGTAGGAGTCTATCTGGTTCTGCACCTTGGCAAGGGCAATGGAATAGGCCTCCTGATAATACACAATCTGGTTGGTCCAGAGGGCAATCTGGGCCACCTCCCGGGCATTCTCCCGGTATATGTTGCGCTGGTCCAGTTCAAGAGCGGCTATCTCTTGAATGCGGGCCATCACACCGTCCACTACCTGCCCGTAATTGCTGTCGTCGCGGTCCAGGACCGTGATGCCGGGATGTTTGCCCTTGTAGTGGGAACGCACCCACATGCCGAATCCGGCCAGGGTGGTGGTAAGGGTAGGTACCCGGAAGGCCAGGGCCTCCAGCGGGGTGTACCCCCAAGGTTCATAATAAGACGGGAACAGGGCCAGGTCAAGACCGCAGAGGAGGTTGTAGTAGGGCATGTTGAACACGCCGTCGTCCCCGTTCAAATAGGAAGGAATGAAGTAAACCTTCACCTTGTCTCCCAGGGAGTTGGTGAGGCCCACTTCGCGTAGCCGGCCGGTGATGGTGTCATACTCCGCATTCATGAGGACATGCGAGGTCTGGGTCTGGTAAGCGGCGTTTCCGTTGCCGGAAAGTTTGGCCGCCAGTTCCTTGTCCGGTCCGTGATGGCCGGAAGGAATCATGATGAAGGCCTGGATGCTGCGGCCATCATATCCGGACTGGTTCAGCTTGCTCAGGGCGTCGATGAACACGTCGATACCCTTGTTGCGGTATTCATACCGGCCTCCGATGCCAATGAAAATGGCATTGGACGGCACTTCTTCGGCACTCATGGCCGTAGCCACCTGCACCAGACGGTCGCGGGCGGCGTCGTGTAGCCGGTCGTATTCTTCATCGGATGCGGGCGTAAAGCTGTTCTCGAAACCGTTGGGCGTCACCACGTCCACGGGGCGCTCCAGGAACTGGGCGCACTCCCGGGCGGTAATCTCGCTCACGGTAGTGAAGGCATCGGCATTCTGGGCCGATTTCTTCTCCAGGGAATAAATGGCCGTCACGTTGAAACGGCGGGCCATCTCGTCCCCGTTGTACTGCTCAATGTTGTCGTAAAGGGGGAGGTTGTTGCCCGCCAGGCAACGGCCCATCATGGTGGCATGGGTGGTGAACACGGTTGCCACGGGCACGGAAGACTTCTTTAACTGAAGCACACCGGCGCCCGTCTGCCACTCGTGGAACTGGGCCACCACCTTCTCCCCTCCCTTGAGGTTGTAATTGTAGAAACTCTCTATCACCCGGCCGGCCAATACGCCGAACACGGCCGATTCCTTATAGTCCCAGTTGCCGGACAGGGAGTCTACGCCAAAATCTTTCCAGAGGTCTCCCAGGATGGTATCGGCCTCCGGGAGATGCTGCTTATAGTCCACCAGGATGGCCACGGGCTTGCCCGGAATGTTCCACCGTCCCACCCGGAAGACCAGGCCTTCGGTACGGGCCTGCGCCTTCCAGGAGCGGTACAGCATAGGGTCTTCCAGGAAGTCCGGGTTGCCGGCGCGGTGCATCCATACATCGGGGCCGATGAATATGTGGCGCCGTCCCAGCTCGGACTGCAAATGAAGCGCTTTGGTGGCAATCACGGTATAAATACCGCCCACCTTGTTACACACTTCCCAACTAACTTCAAACAGGTAATCTGCCTGCAATAACTCTTTCTTCTTTGCCATCGGGCTTATTTCTTCTTCGCCCTCTTAATCTCTTTGACGGCGGTTTCCTTCACGTCCAGGGCGGCACGCTTCTCGTCCAGACGGATCTGGAAGTCGGAAATCACGTTCATGTAATTGATGAAGGCCTCGTACGGAGTGTCGTACGGATTAAAATACTTATGCACCTCTCCGTCAGAGAAGAACTTGGTGCACATATAATAGAAATGGTCGCTTTCCTGCAGGTGGCCGAAATCGTTCCAAAGCTCAGGGTCGTTCACGATGGAGAGTTTCTCCGTCATGGCGTATACCTTCTTGAAGGCTTCGCTCTGGAGCTCGTTGCCCAGCCAGGCGGTGACGTCGCGCTCCTCGTCGGCCCAGGAGATAGGATCGTCCACGGCCAGGTCGGAGACGGGTTTGTACTTCTTCACAATCTCGGCGGGGGTAGCGAATCCGAAGGTTCCGTCGGCCAGGACGGCACCCGGAAGGGCGCGCATGAAATCAAAGATTCCGCTTTCGGCGCTCTGGTGCTCGCCGAAGGTCTCGTAGTCCATGAACAGGTTCACGATATCCCCTTCCTTGGCGCTTTCCTTCATCCAGTTCACGTACTTCTCGGCGGTAAGGGGCCACATGTTCCATCCCCGGTTGGAGAAACGGAAGGCGATGTCGTCGGAGAGGGCGTAGTTGCGGAGGAGGAGCTTGAGCTTGGGCTGGGTCTCGCCGGTGTACACGTAGTTGGGGCTCTGCCAACCCATGATGTGGCGGGCGCCCTCGGTGAGCATGGTCTTGTAGCCCATGTCGTACACCATTTCACCGATGCCGTTGGAGTAGATGAGCTCCGTGTTGCGGAAGGTGACGGGCTTCACGCCGAAGAGTTCCTCGATGAGGGCGGCGTGCTTCTGCACCTGGTGACGGAATTCAGACTCGGAGGCCAGGGAGGCCAGGGAGTGGTAATACGTCTCTGCCAGGAACTCCACCCGGCCGGTGGCGGCGAGGGCCTTGAAGCTCTCGATTACCTCCGGAGCGAAGCGCTGGAACTGCTCCAGGGCGCTGCCAGAGATGGAATAGGCAATCTTGAATTTACCCTTGTACTGACCGATGAGCTCCAGCATGAGCTGGTTCATGGGGAGGTAGCACTTCTGGGCTACGCGGCGCAGAATGGTCCGGTTGGCAAAATCGTCATAGTAATGGGAATCTTTGCCGATATCGAAGAATCTGTACAGGCGGAGCCGGGTGGGCTGATGGACCTGGAAATACAGGCAGATACTCTTAGATGCCATAATATCTTATTTTACTACTGATTCATAAACTTGCTTGAGCTTGGCGCACGCCCCGTTCCATTTGAGGGCGTTTACCTCATCGTATCCCATGCGGGCGCTGAAGTCCGCGAGGGCCGGGTAAGAGAGGAGGGCGTAGATGTCGTCGGCCATGGCGTCCACATCCCAGAAGTCCACCTTGAAGGCATACTTCAGGATTTCGGCGGCGCCGGACTGCTTGGAAATGATGGACGGAACGCCGGTGCGCATCGCCTCCAGCGGAGAGATGCCGAAAGGCTCCGAGATAGACGGCATGATG
>JAFZWC010000065.1 GCA_017617475.1 Bacteroidales bacterium | reverse complement strand
GAGCCGCGTGAGGACTACAAGCCCTTCGTGCCCCGTATGGTCCAGATCGAGATCCCGGCCGAATTCATCGGCGCCGTCATCGGCAAGGGTGGTGAAACCATCCAGGGAATGCAGAAGGAATTCGGTACCACCATCACCATCGACGAGGTGGACAACGGAGACGGCACCACCAAGGGTGTTGTGGATATCTTCGGCACCGACAAAGCTGCCATGGACGCCACGCTGGAGAAGATCAAGGGTATCTGCGCCGTGCCCGAGGCCGGTCAGGTATACCACGGCAAGGTGGTGAGCATCCTGGAATTCGGCGCCTTCATCGAGATCCTGCCCGGTAAGGAAGGCCTGCTCCACGTGAGCGAGATTGCCTGGAACAAGACCGAGAAAGTGGAAGACGTGCTCAAAGTGGGTGACGAGGTAGATGTGAAGCTCCTGGAGATCGATGCCAAGACCGGCAAGATGCGCCTGTCCATGCGCGCCCTCACCGAGAAGCCCGAAGGCTATGTGGAGCCCAAGCGCGAAGGCCGTGGCCCTCGCCGCGACGGTGACCGTGGACCCCGCCGGGATGGTGACCGCAAGGAAGGACGCGGCCCGCGTCGCGAAGGCGGTGACCGTCACAACGACCGTCCCCGTCACGAAGGCCCCCGCAAGCCCCGCTTCGAGAACGAAGAGAATAAAGGCGGAGAACCCGATGTGTTCTAAACTTTGATTCTTTTTAGTATATTTGGAGTATGAAAAAATTCATACTCCTTTTTTTATGCCTGCTGGGGGCCCGGGCCTTCGCCCAGGAATACGGGGTGGTGAACATTTCCGTGTGTAATTTGCGGGCCACGGCCGATTTCAGCGCCGAGATGGTGTCCCAGGCTTTGTTGGGAACGCCCGTGCACATCCTGCAGATGAGTGACAACGGCAATCCCTGGCCCGAGGTACAAACTCCCGATGAATACACCGGATGGGTACATTACGCGGCAGTCAAACGGATGACCCGGGAGGAATATCATGCCTGGAACGCTGCCCCTAAGGTAGTGGTCACCTCTTTATATGGAACGGTATACCAGGACAGTTCCCGGCGCAGTGCCGCCATCTCCGACATCGTGGGCGGAGACCGGCTCAAGTTCCTGGGCCGCAAGGGCTGCTGGCTCAAAGTGGGTTTCCCGGACGGACGGGAAGGCTATGTGCACAAGAGCGAGGCCAAGCCGGAAGCCGACTGGCGCAGACAGCTGGACCAGAGCCCGGAAGCCATTCTGCAAAGTGCCCTTTCCATGCTGGGTACGCCCTATATCTGGGCCGGAATGTCCCCCAAGGGAACGGACTGCAGCGGCTTTGTGCGCACGGTGCTGTTCCTGCACGATATCATCATTCCCCGCGACGCCGGTCCCCAGAGCCGGGTGGGAGAACGCATCGCCGACTCTACCCAGCTTCGGCCGGGAGACCTGGTCTTCTTCGGCCGATGGAATGAGGACGGCACGCCCAGCGTAGGCCACGTGGGCTTTTACCTGGGTGGCGGCCGCTTCATCCATTCCCTGGGCCTGGTGCAGATTGGCAGCTTCAACCCCGAAGATTCCAAGTACGACGCCTTCAATACTGGCCGATACCTCTTTGGCGGGCGCGTACTCCCCTATATTGATCAGGAAGAGGGCCTCAACACCACCCTCACCAATCCCTATTACGCAGAATAATTGCTAATGGAAATGCCCAAGAACAGTGTCGTTCTCATCGACACGGAAGCGATTGTAAAGAAGGCCACCAAGGGCAAGGGTTTGCCCAAATGGATCATGCGCCTCATCAAAAGATTCATCCACGAGGAAGAATTCAACCAGAATTTCCGGGACGGAAAACTGGGCTGGGAGTTTGTAGAGCACTTCTTTGATTACATCAACGTAAAGGTGGATGTCATCGGGGAGGAGAATATTCCGGCCGAAGGCAGGTTTACCTTCGCCTCCAACCATCCGCTGGGCGGGGCCGACGCCGGTTTCGAGGTAGCCTACTTTGCCAAGAGATACAACGGCAACGTATGCGTGCCGGCCAACAACTTCCTGCTGTCCCTGAAACAGTTGTCGGAATATCTCATCCCCGTGAACAAGATAGGGGCACAGGGACGGGAACTGGCCCAGATGCTCAACGATGCCTTCCAAAGTGATAGGCAGATGCTGTACTTCCCCGCTGGAGCCTGCTCCCGTAAGATCAACGGCGTCATCACGGACCTTCCCTGGATGAAAACCTTCATCACCAAGAGCCGGCAATCCCAGCGGGATATCATCCCGGTATGGTTCTCGGGACGCAATTCCTGGCGTTTCTACTTCCTTGACTGGCTTAGCAAGAAGCTGGGGAAATGGGAGAACCTGGCCATGTACACCCTGCCCGACGAATTCATCCGCTGCCGGGGCAAGCGCTTCAAGATGGTGATCGGCAAACCCATCCCCTGGCAAAGCTTCACGCCCGACAAGACCGATGCCCAGTGGGCCGATTACGTGAGGGAGCGGGTATATGAGTTAGCACAATAAGCTTCTTATAATGCAGAATAGAAGAGACTTCCTCAAGACCACGGCCCTGGCTGCCGCCGGCATGGCGCTGGTGGGTTGCCAGAGCGGTCCTGCACGCTTTAATCTGGTACATGGGGACGGCAAACTGCACCTGAAGTTCTTCCCCTATGAGCTGCAGCTCAGGCACACCTTTACGGTAGCCTCCTACAGCCGCACCACCACGCCGGACGTCCAGGTAGAGATTGAGTACGAGGGCGTTACGGGTTACGGAGAGGCCTCCATGCCGCCGTACCTGGGACAGAGCGTAGCCACGGTAACGGCCTTCCTGGAGAAAGTGGACTTGTCGCAGTTCAGCGATCCGTTCCAGCTGGAGGATATCCTGGCCTACGTGGACAGCCTGTCCACCGGAGATTCCGCCGCCAAGGCCGCCATTGACATCGCCCTGCACGACCTCGTGGGTAAACTCATCGGCCGGCCCTGGTATCAGCTCTGGGGCCTGGATCCCGCCAAGGCGCCTTCCACCACCTTTACCATCGGCATTGATACTCCCGACGTTGTGCGGGAAAAGACGCTGGAAGCCGTGGGCAAGTTCAACATCCTCAAGGTAAAAGTGGGCCTGGACACCGACGAGCAGATGATCCGCACCATCCGTGAGGTCACCAACGTCCCCCTGGCGGTAGACGCCAACCAGGGCTGGAAAGACCGTTCCAAGGCCCTGGATGAGATTTTCTGGCTAAAGGATCAGGGCGTAGTGATGGTGGAGCAGCCCATGGCCAAGGAGCGCGTGGAGGACAACGCCTGGCTCACGGAGCACAGTCCCCTTCCCATCTTTGCCGATGAGAGCATCCAGCGTCTGGCCG
>JAFZWC010000064.1 GCA_017617475.1 Bacteroidales bacterium | reverse complement strand
GAGTTGTGGGGTATTGGAGGAGCGAAGCGACGATGCGCTCTGCAGAGCGCCGGCCGTACCCGGGATTTTGCCGTCAGGCAAAATCATAGAGGGAGAAAAGGCCGCAGGGGTGTATGAGGGGGCAGCGCCCCCTGTATTACCCAAAAGAAGCCTGGTTTTTCCAGGCTTCTTTTGGGTGGATGATGGGGCTCGAACCCACGACACTCGGAACCACAATCCGATGCTCTACCAGCTGAACTACATCCACCATATTTTGGGACTGCAAATGTACGGATTATTTTCGGAATACCAAAAATAATTTGCAGGAGCCCGGGGAAATCCCTATCGGATATTGATGGTGCCTTCTTTCACTACGGTCTGGCCGCCTTCCGTAGTGACATAGTTGATCACCAGGTTCAGGCCGCTGAAGTAAGGAAGGTCTCCCATGGGAATGCTGAACATGCGATCTTCGGACACGAGGTCGTCGGTGCTCATGTGCACAGGATCCTCACCGTTTCCTTCCTGCTCCACATAGAGGGTCAGATAGTTGTTGTCTATCTTGTAGTAGAAATGGAAAGCATGGGCGTTGTTGGAGTTCTTGGCGCGCGTGATGGTGAAGCCCACGTTGAAGTATCCGCCGCTGAATCCGTGAATCAGGAGATCCACAGGGTCCTTAGCCAATTCTTCCGGGTCTCCAACAGGTTCGGCTTCAATGATTTGCGCATTGAGTACGCTCTTGAGGCTGATGTCCATGTCGCGGTTAAGGATATCGAAGATGGCCAGATAACGTGCTCCTTCGACATTCCAGGTGGCCCGACCCACGGCGTCTTCCTTTACGGTCAGGATATAGCCATAATCATTGAATAACTGACCGTCTTTGACATTCACCATATCCTTGACATTGGTCTCGGTATAGGTGTCTTTCAGGTCACATGACCAGCAGGCTAGCAGGCCGGCGATCATGATAAGGGGAATGAACTTTTTCATGCGTTCTTGGTTTTGCTTTTGGTGGGGTGTGCAATTAATTGAATATCTATGTCTTCTACCGTATAACCCTTGAACTTGCGGCGTCTCAGGTGAGAGGCTACCAGCATGTTCAGTTCCTCGTCGATGAGGTCGCGGTAGGTATGGTTCTCGCGGTCGTACAGATGAATGTGACGCACCATGTTCACGTCAAAAAACATCTTGCTGGTGGCCGACAGGCGCCGTCCGTAGATACGGTTGTCGGCCAGCTGGGAAAGGATGTTGTACACGGAGGCCACCGTCACGTGCGAGCCTTGCTTGGACAGCTCTTCACAGACCATGTCGGCCGAAGCGTGTCCGAGGCCCATCATGACTTCGTGAACGGCCAGGCGTTGCCGCGTGGCTTTGAGGTTGTGACGGCGCAACTGGGTGCGGAACTCGTCCATGGTGGGGATGGGGAGGATGGGTTGGGGCATGTTCTCAGGCGTTTAATAGGGCTTGTGCGTTGGCGATGGCAGCCGGCGTAACCGTTGCGCCGGAGAGCATCCGGGCCAGTTCCAGCACGCGGCCTTCACCGTCCAGGCACTTGATGGAAGTTATGTCGTTCGTTTTACTGACCAGGTAGTGGGCATGGCCCTTGGCGGCCACCTGGGGAAGGTGGGTGATGGCAAAGACCTGCATATCGGCTCCCATCTCACATACGAGGGAGCCCATTTTGTCGGCGGCCGATCCCGACACGCCGGTGTCGATTTCGTCGAAGACGAGGGTGGGCATCTGGGTGAGGCGCGCCATGACGGACTTGAGGCTCAGCATGATGCGGGACAGTTCGCCGCCCGATGCCGCCTTGGCTATGTCGGTAGCCGCCTTGCCGGTAGAGGAGAAGAGGAATTGGATGGAATTGGCTCCCAACGCTCCGGCAGGGGCGTCGGCCACCTGCACCTGGAACACCGCATGGTCCAGTTCCAGCCTGTGCAGCACCTTCTCTACGGCTTGCGCAAACGGAGCGGCTGCGGCTGCGCGCTTGGCACCCAGAGATGCGCAAAGTTCCAGATGCCGTGTTTCCAGGGCCTCCAGTTCCTTTTGCACGCGGGCGCATTCTTCGCCCAGCGAAGTGGCGTCCATCACCAGCCCTTCCAGGCGGTCCCTTTCGGCCATGAGCTCCTCCACCGTCTGCACTCCGTGCTTCTGCAGGAGGCCGTACAGGAGGGAAAGCCTTTCCTCCACCACCTGCAAACGCTCGGGGGAGGCTTCGGTGCGGCTGTTCACCGTTGCTACTTCGGCCGCGATGTCTTCCACCTCCAGCCGGGCCGATGTTACCCGCTGCGCCAGTTCATTCAAAGAGGGAATGAAGGCCCCCGCCTTTTCAAGCAGGCGTGAGGCTTCGCGAAGCAGCTGGGCCGGGGAGGCGCTTTCCTCCGAGGAGGGGGAGAGGAGTTCCTCTACACCGCAGAGGGTTTCCTTGATCTGTTCGGCATGGGCCAGTTCGTTCTGTTCGGCCTCCAGGGCTTCCAGTTCTCCGCCGGTCAGTTTGGCCTGGTGCAGGCGCTCCCAGCGGGCGCTGTTATACTCCTGCTCGGCCACGGCCTTGGCCTCGCGCTCCTTAAGCGCCGCCAGGTTCCGGCGGGCTTCCAGTACGCGGCTCCAGACCGTACTGCATTCTTCCCTCAGGTCCATGGTATGGGCCCAGAGGTCCAGGGCGTCCATGCGGAAGCGCTCGTCGCCCAGCTTCAGGGTCTGGTGCTGGGAGTGGATGTCCACCAGTTCCCGGGCCAGGTCCTGCAGGACGGGAAGGGTCACGGGTTCGTCGTTGGCAAAACTGCGGGAGCGGCCGCTCAGCGCCACCGTGCGGCGCAGAATGAGGCGGTCTCCTTCGTCGGGCAGGTCGGCCTCCCGGAGGATTTTCCTCACGGCGGGCGTTATGCCGAACTCGGCTTCCACTATGCAGTTCTCACCATTGGGCCCCACCATGGCGGCATCGGCCTTGGCGCCCAGAACCAGCGACAGCGCACCCAGGAGAATGGATTTGCCGGCTCCGGTCTCTCCGGATATAATGATGAGACCCTCCGGAAACGTAGTGTCCAGAGAGCCTATCAAAATGTAATTGGAGACCGAGAGGCTGTACAGCATGGCTTATTTGCCGCTCTCGATGTCTATCGGGTTTTCGTTTTGGGCCTTGCGGTAGAAGAGTTCGCCGTTCTCGAATTCTGCGATGGCGGTGAGGTCCGGCTTGGGCTGGCGCTCGTAGTACTTGGAGATCTCGATCTGCTCCTTGTTCTCGAAGACCTCTTCCATGGTGTCGCGGTCTCCGCGGAACTCGTCCAGTTTCTTCATGAGTTCCTTTTTCTCGGCCACGGCAATCTGGTTGGCCCGCTTGTAAAGAATCACTACGGATTCATAGATGTTTCCGGTGGGGGCGGCGAGGTTCTTGATGTCGCGCGTCACCGTGTTCACAGGTACTTTTTTCTTGTTTTCCATTATGTAATTTTACCTTATTCTATATTAAAGTACAGCGGCTATCCGAAGAGAGTTTCAAAAATATTTTTTGAATTAATCCACGGATTCGGCCGTTTCCCCGCTGCGTCCCGTAATCTTCTGCACCTGGCGGTACAGGCGGTCCAGTTCGGAGCGATGCTTGGACTCGGGGTATTCGCCCACGAAGTTCAGATAGTCGTCCACGAAGGTGAGGTAACGGTCTTTCTGTTTCCGGGCCACACTCAGGCGGGCGTAGTGATAGGAAGACATGGCGGTATAGTACAGCACATCCTCGCGGTAGAAGTTGTCCGCATTGGTTTTGAGCACATTCTGCAGCTTGATGCGGGCGGCCGGATAGTCTTCCATCTTATAATACAGTTTGCCGGCTTCGAAGTCCTTGCGGTCCAGGCGGTCCTGAAGGTCGATGATCATGTCCTTGCAGGCGGGGATGTGGACGTCGTCCGGGCGTTCGCGGATAAACTCTGCGATGGCGGCCATGCAGCTGCGGGTGGGCAGCTGGTCCAGTTCCCAGCGGTAGGTGGCCCGGTACATGCAGTCCAGGCGGTAGAACTCGGCCTCCGGAGCGAAGGGGCTGCGGGGGAAGTTCTCCACGAAGCGGGCGAAGTTGGATTCGGCCGTGTAGTAATCCTTGTAGCGGTAGTTGGACAGGCCCCAGTAGTACTGGACGGTGTCGTCCCTTTCGGTACCGCTGGTGAGCACGGCCATGGATTCAAACAGCTGGGCGGCCTTTTGATACTTCTTCAGGTTGAAGTAATTCATGGCGGCTTCGTACTTGGCGTCTACGTCGCCGGACGACAGCAAAACCTCGTACTGGGATTTGCAGGACAGGGCGGTCATCAGACACAGGGCAAGAAGCGCAGAAAGTTTAATATATCTCATCGTAAGAGTTAATTAGCTTGTTCCAGGAGGAATTTTTCGGCGTCACGGGCGGCCATGCATCCCGAACCGGCGGCCGTAATGGCCTGGCGGTAGTGAGGGTCCTGCACGTCACCGGCGGCAAACACACCCGGGACCGAGGTCTCCGTGGTGCCGGGCCTGGTGACCAGGTAGCCGGCGGCATCCCTTTCCAGCCAGGGAGCAAAGAGCTCCGAAGCGGGCGAGTGGCCGATGGCGAGGAAAAATCCGTCGATGGCAATATCAAAAACGGTGCCGTCCTTGCGCAGAAGCCGGGCGCCGGTGACACCCATGGCGTTACCCAGCACTTCCTGGGTGTTGCAGTTCCACAGGACCTCGATGTTCTCGGTGCCCAGGACCTTCTCCTGCATAATCTTGGAAGCGCGGAAAACGTCGCGGCGCACTATCATGTACACCTTCTTGGCCAGGCCGGCCAGGTAAAGGGCGTCTTCGCAGGCGGTGTCTCCGCCGCCCACCACGGCCACGGTGCGTTTGCGGTAGAAAAAGCCGTCGCAAGTGGCGCACGCGCTTACGCCGGAACCCTTGAACTTCTCTTCCGAGGGCAGTCCCAGGTAACGGGCCTGCGCGCCGGTGGCAATGATAAGGCTGTCGGCCTCAATCTGCTTCTCGGCATCAATGGTTACCAGGAAAGGCCGATGGGACAGGTCTACGGCGGTGGCGGTGCCCTGACGGACATCGGCTCCGAAGCTGCGGGCCTGTTCCCTCATGTTGTCCATAAGGGTGTTGGCATCAACCCCGCCCGGGAAACCGGGGAAGTTCTCCACAATGGTGGTGGTGGTGAGCTGGCCGCCCGGCTGGATTCCCTCATACACTACAGGGGAAAGGTTGGCGCGGGAGGCGTAGATGGCGGCGGTGAATCCGGCGGGACCTCCGCCCAGGATAAGGCATTTTGTCCGTTCCATACTTGGCAGGGGCTAGGGCAGCAGGACCGTCGTATAGTCCGGCTGGTAAATGATGCGGCGGATGGCCACGTTGTGACGGTCGTCGTTGTCATCGGCCTCGAAGAGGAAGTCCGTGTGCAGGCCATGGAAGCGCTCCAGTCCCAGCTTGTTGGTCCAGGCCGATCCGTGACGGGCCACGCTGCGCACAAAATAGCAGGCGGTGTCGTAGCCCTGGAAGGCAAACTGGGAAGGCTCGGTGCGGAACAGGGCGCGGTAGGCATGGATGAATTCGTCCACCTCGGGGCTGCCGTAATTCACGTGATAGGCGGTGCTGATATGGGACGATACGTCGTGCAGGGCGCTTCCGTCGATGGAATCGAAGTTGCGGACCTTGGAGGGGGCGTACATGACAATGTCATACCCCTTGCCCAGCATGATGCCCAGATTGCGCACCACGTCGCCCACGAAGGCTTCGCTCTCGGATGCCACCACCACGCGGTTGACCCCGTTTCGCACCAGGCGATGGGACAGGGAATCCGGCACGGCACGGCCGGCGCTGATGGCGTAGTTCAGAATCTGGTATTGGAGATTGCGGCGGGCCATGGCCGTGCGGATGTTCACGGCTGCCTGCACGTTGCTGGCGTTTTTCTCGCTTACGAACAGGAGCCTGTCACCGGACTGGAGGTCGTTCTGGACCCAGCTGGCCAGGTCTTCGTATTGATTCTCGGCGCCGGCGGGAGCCTGGATGAAGTTGCGGTAGCTGGTGCTCAGGCTGGCGGCGCGCTGGTCCAGGGGCGAGATGAGCGGCACGCGGCCGTCAATCATCTGCAGCATCACCTCCACGTCACGGGAAGCGACGGGGCCCAGCACGAAGTCGCTCTGGCACAGTTTCTCTACGTCGGGCATGCCGGAATAAAGGTCATGGACGTGCATGTCCACCTTGAGGCCTTCGGCTTCCAGGTCCTTCAGGGCCATGAGAACGCCGGAGTAGAAGTCCATGTTGGCTTCAGTGGCGCTGTTGCCCACTTTCAGGGGAAGCAGCAAGGTGAAATCCACCACATCCTTGGGATGGGAAACCACGAAGGTTTCCTCCCCGGCCTGCTCCTGGGGCACTCCTTCTTCTTCCTGGGCTTCCCCGTTCACGGGTTCGGCCTGCTCCTCTACGGGACTCTCCTCCGGTTCCACGGGCGTGTAGACGGGGGCGTCGACCCTTCTGAGGGGGATGCGCAGCACCTGGCGGGTGCTCAGTTTGCGGGTCTTGAGGTTGTTGTAGTCCATGATTTCCTGGACTGTAACGCCGTAGCGGCGGGCTATGTCGTCAATGTCCTCGTACCAGCGCACCGTATGCTCCTTGTATTCGTCCTGCTGTTCCTGCTGCCGGTCCGGGGCAACTGCTGCTGCCGCATTCCGGGCCGATTCGGCCGCCTTTTCGGCCACCTTCTGCTTGTCTACGGGAACAAGGAGGATGCTGCTTTTCTGCAGGCCCGTTTCGCGGAGGCTGGGATTGGCTTCATAAAGGTCCTCTTCGGTTACACCGTAGGCTTTGGCAATGCTGTAGACGGTCTGACGATCCTGCACCAGGTGGGCATAGTATACCTTTCCGTTCAGTTTTACCTTCTCGGTAGAGATGGTGACCGGCGTGGGAACGTAGTCCTGAGCCACGGCAGCGGTGCAGGTGAGCACCAGCAGAGAAGCCAGAAGGGCGATGTGTCGTTTCATACTTTTCGCAGGTTATAGGGTGGCGGCAAAGTCCGAGAGAGCCTCGCAGAAGGCGTCCCAGCCCAGCCGTTTCTTTTCCTGAAGGATGGCGGCATGGCAGCTCTCCTGCAGGGAAGGGTCTTCAAAATAGCGCAAAATCTCTTTCCGGATGGCCGGGGCCGATGCTTCCGGTGCGACAATTCCCGTGCCACGGGCACCTATGGTGCCTTTGAGTCCGCCCACGTCGGTGACCACCATGGGCACGTCGAAGTGGCAGGCGATGGAACTGATACCGCTCTGGGTGGCGCTCCGGTAGGGGAGGACGGCCAGGTCGGCCGCGCTGAAAAAGCGTTTGACCTCCGAGTCGCGGATATAGTCCGGAAACACGCGGACGCGGTCTTTTCCCGGAAGGGAATCGATGAGGGCCTGGTACTTGTCAAAAGAGCCGTAAGGCTCGCCGGCAATCACCAGCTGGTAGTTCTGGGGAAGGTCCCGGAAGGCTTCCAGCAGGATATCCAGCCCCTTGTACTCCCGGATAAGGCCGAAGAAAAGGAGGGTGTTGCGGGCCGGATCCAGCCCCAGGGCCTCCACGGCTTCTTTCCTGGGAAGCTTCTCTCCGAAGTGGGTGTACAGGGGATGCGGCCTCAAGATGTGCGGGGCGTCGGGCCGGAGGTTCAGAAGATCGTTCTCCACACTTTCCGACATGGAGACAAAGCCCGTGCAGCCCTTAAGGAAGTAACGGGTGAGGGGTTTGTCGAACCAGTGGGCTTCGTGAGGGATAACGTTGTCCAGAACCACCACGCTCTTGCAGCCGCAGTGGCGGGCTACATAGCCCATGGACGGGGCGAACCAGCTCATCCAGTATTTCATCACCAGAAGGTCGGCCTTCCATTTGCGGATGGCGCGGGCCGTCTTGATCCAGGTTAACGGATTGATGGTATCCAGTAGGGCTTCGGCCTCCACGGGCGTGGCTTCGTCTTCCGGGGTGACATACTGCGTTTTGCCGGGGAAAAGGAAGTCGGGATACTGCCGGGAGAAACTGAATGCCTTTACATTATGACATTTTCCCAGTCCGGCCAGCATACTGGCGTTGAACTGGGAAATGCCACCCCGCAAGGGGTAAAAACTGGATAGGATGGCGATCCTCATCCTTATTACTTAGTAGTTTCCTTGGTCTTGATGTAGGCAGCGTTCAGGCCGGCGAGAAGATCTTCGGTAATGTCCAGACGGGGGTCTCCGCAAACCACGGGGGTGGAGATGATGTTACCGGCGGTGGAGAGGATAAGGGAGTACTGATGGGTCTCGTTGTACTCGGCCACGTACTCGGCGATGGCGTTGGCAATCTGGTTCATCATCACCTGCTGCTCTTCGGCCATTTCCTGCTGCTTGCGCACGGCGTACTCCTGGTACTCCTGCTGCTGCTGCTGAAGCTTCTGGTACTGGGCCTGGGCTACGGAAGTGGTGAGGAGGCCTTTGTCCACCTTGTTCTGGAAATCGTTGGCGTCTTTCTCCAGCTTTTTGCCGCGGCGGTCGATCTCGGCCTGGATGCCGCTGGTCTTGGTCTCGAAGACGGAGTTGAGGTCATTGGCCATGTCGTAGCCTTCGAGGATCTTATCCATGTTGAAGAAAACGATGCTGCCGGCCACGGCGGTGCTGTCCTGTGCGGGAGCGGCCTGGGTGGTGGTACCGTTGGTCTGGTTGCAAGAAGCGGCGAGGGCCATGGCAGCGGCTACGCCAAAAATGATAAGGGTCTTTTTCATTGTATTTTAACTTTAATAATTATTCTTGGGGCAATAATCGTGCAAAGTTAACTATTTTTTGCGGATTTCCGAAAGGTAGGCGGCAATAGTTTTCTCCAATCCCATGTACAGGGCGTCGGAAATGAGGGCGTGGCCGATGGAAACCTCGTCCGTCCAGGGAATGGTGTGGATGAAATAGGCCAGGTTTTCCAGGGAAAGGTCGTGGCCGGCGTTGAGGCCCAGGCCGCAGGCGCGGGCCTGCCGGGCAGTTTCCAGGTAACGGGCGATGGCTTCTTCCGGATTCTGCGGATAGCGGGCGGCGTAATCGGCCGTATACAGTTCTACGCGGTCGGCCCCGCAGGCGGCGGCCCCGTCGGCCATCCGGGGATCCGGGTCTATGAAGATGGACGTGCGGATGCCCTTGGCCTTGAACTCTTTGCACAAGTCTGTGAGCAGGCTTCCGTATTCCAGGGTGTTCCAGCCTGCGTTGGAGGTGATGGCGCTGTGGCTGTCCGGAACCATGGTAACCTGGTCGGGCACCACTTCCAGCACCAGGTCTACGAAGCTGGTTACAGTGGGGTTGCCCTCGATGTTGAACTCCGTGGAGAGGAGCGGACGGATGGCCCTTACGTCGGAATAGCGGATGTGGCGCTCGTCGGGTCTGGGGTGTACCGTGATGCCCTCGGCCCCGAAGGCCTCGCAGTTGAGGGCGGCCTTGGTTACATCCGGTACGTTTCCGCCACGGGAATTCCGGATGGTGGCCACTTTATTTATGTTGACACTGAGTCTGGTCATGGCTTCATTTTGCTTTTAAGTGCGACAAAAATAAGGAAAATTCTCAGAAATGTGTTAATTTTGGCGTTTGATTTAATACGACGCTACATATTATATATGAAAATAGGATACTTTATCCTCCGGGACGCACTCAGGAACGACGAGCGCATGCTCTCCCTCCTGAAAGACCTTGAGCAGGCCACCTTCGAGGTGTACGAAATCCGCACCAAGAACGACGTCCAGCCGGAGACGGACCTGGTCCTTTCCATGGGCGGTGACGGCACCTTCCTTTCCGCCGCACACGTGGTGGCCGATATCGGCCTGCCCATCCTGGGTGTCAACTTCGGCCGCATCGGCTTCCTTTGCGAAAACCGGCCCGAAGATGTGCGCCGCGCCCTGGTCGAGGGCGATTTCCGCATCGAGTACCGCACGGTGCTCAATGCCACCCTCAAGGGTCCCGAAGCCCGCAAGACCATAGGCATGCTCCCGTATTCCGTGAACGAAGTGGCCCTGCACCGCAGCGGTTCCTCGGTTCTGGGAATCCATGTGAGCATCGACGGGGAACCTCTTCCCACCTACTGGGCCGACGGCCTCATCGTAGCCACCTCCTCCGGCTCCACCGCTTATTCGCTTTCCGTGGGCGGTCCCATCTGTATGCCGGACACCAAGGTGCTGGTGGTGGCCCCTATCGCCCCGCACAACCTTAACGTGCGCCCTATAGTGCTGCCCGAAACCGCCAAGGTAGACATCTCCTTCGAGTCCCGTGACGGCCGCGCTACCATGTCCACCGACAACCGCGTGGTAGAAATCCAGCCGGACTGGACCATTCACGTAGAGATGGCACAATTTTCGCTTAAACGTATCCGGCTCGCCCAGTCCGGCTTCGTGAAGGCCCTTACTTCACGTCTGTTCTGGGGGGAAGACATGAGAAACAATGGATAAAAACAAATTACCCAAGCACGTCTCCATCATTATGGACGGCAACGGCCGATGGGCCAAGCTCCGTGGAAAGGAGCGGGTCTACGGCCATTTTGAAGGAGTAGAGAGCGTCCGTGCCTGTATGGAAACGGCGGTGGAACTGGGCATCGGCTATCTGTCTGTCTATGCCTTTTCCGAAGAGAATTGGAACCGTCCCCAGGACGAGGTCATTTCCCTCATGGAACTGATGATGAAAGCCATGGTGCAGGAGTTGGAGAACTTCATGGAGCACCAGGTGCGTTTCATGGTATTGGGCAACCGCGCCCGCCTGAGCGATGGACTGAATGAAACCATCGACCGCATCTCTTCCGCCACGGCGCACAACACGGGTACCACTTTTATCCTTTTCCTTAGTTACAGCGGCAAGTGGGATATCCTGCAGGCCATGAAAAAGGCCGCCGCCACCCTTACGCCGGAACAATTCCAGCAGATGGAACTGGCCGACGTAGATTCCTATCTGGTCACCGCAGGCATTCCGGATCCGGACCTCCTCATCCGCACCTCCGGGGAGCTTCGCATCTCCAATTACCTGCTGTGGCAGACCGCCTATTCCGAGTTTTATTTCACGGATACCCTGTGGCCCGATTTCCGTAAACCTCAGTTTATGGAGGCTCTGGAGGCCTATGCCTCGCGGGACCGCCGTTATGGAAAAGTCAAATAAAATCCTTACCTTTGCAAGATAATCAATTAGCTGGAATGACCGTTAGAAGGATACTATGCATCGCCACCCTGCTCCTGGCCGCCTCTTCCCTGTGGGCCCAGAGCGGGCGCAACAGTATAGAGGTAGACTACAACCGTCCCAAAAAGTATGTAGTGGGCGGGGTAGGCATTGAAGGAAACCAGTATTTCAACGAACATCAGATTCTCCAACTCGTGGGCATGCAGGCCGGAATGGAAGTCACCGCCCCCGGCGAGGAGATTACAGGTATAGTGAAGCGCCTGGTGGCCCAGCGCTATTTTGAAGACGTGGCCGTGGTCATCGATTCGCTAAGCGCATCGGCCGATACCGCCTGGTTCAAGATCGTTATCCGGGAGCGCCCCCGTGTGTCCCGCTGGACGTATACCGGAGTCAAGTCCGGAGAAAAGAAAGACCTCCAGGACCGTCTGAATCTGCGTGCCGGCCGCGAGTATTCGGACTACGTGAAGAATACTTCCGTAGACATTATCAAGCGCTATTACAAGGAGAAAGGTTATCTGAAGGTGGACGTGGACGTGGAGACCGTGAAGGATTCCATGATCCGCAGTGCCATCCGCGTCAACTTCAATGTGAACAAGGGCCCCAAGGTACGCATCAAGAACATCAACTTCAAGGGTAACGAGCACGTGAAGGAGATGAAGCTGGCCAAGAACATGAAGGAGACCCACTCCAACAAGTGGTATAATTTCTTCAAGTCCAAGAAATTCAAGGAGAAGGAATACGAGACGGATCGCAAGACGGTGCTGGACGCCTTCAACGAGGCCGGCTACCGCGACGCCCGTCTGGTGAGGGATTCCGTCTATTATATGGAGGACGGCAAGCACCTGGCCATTGACATGGAGTTTGAAGAAGGTCCCAAGTACTATTTCCGCAACATCACCTGGACGGGCAACTCCGTGTATCCCACCGAAGTGCTCAACAACATCCTGCAGGTGAAAGGCGGTGACGTATACGACAAGGTTACCCTGGAGAAGCGCCTGCACGGCGGCGGAAAGGAAAACGAGTATGCCGTTTCCAAGCTGTATATGGACAATGGCTACCTCTTCTTCAACGTGACTCCCGTGGAGGTGAACATCCAGAACGATTCCGTAGACCTGGAGCTCCGCATCTCCGAAGGCAAACCGGCCACCATCAATGATGTCATTATCAACGGCAACGACCTCACCAACGAGCGTGTGGTCCGCCGTCAGGTGATGACGCGTCCCGGCTACCTCTTTAGCCAGTCGGACTTTGAGCGTTCCATCCGTGAAATCGCTTCCATGGGCCAGTTCGACCCTGAAGCCATCATGAAGCAGGGAACCGGTTACAACATCCTTCCCAACCAGCTCAACAACACGGTGGACGTCATTTATAACGTCACAGAGAAGCCTTCTTCCCAGCTGGAGCTCTCCGGCGGTTGGGGCGGCAACACCTTTGTGCTCACCGCGGGTGTAAGTTTCAACAACTTCTCGTCCCGCCGCATGCTGGAGAAGGGTGCCTGGCGTCCCGTTCCCCTGGGAGATGCCCAGAACCTCTCCTTCCGTTTCCAGACCAACGGTAAGTACTATACTTCCCTCAGCGCCAGCTTCTCGGAGCCCTGGCTCTTCGGCAAGAAACCTACGTCCCTCAGTATTTCCGGATACTATTCCCGCATGACGGACAGTTACCTGGCCATCGGCATCCTTTCCACGGACAAGATGTTCGAGGTGTTCGGTTTCAACGCCGGCCTGGGTACCCGCCTCAAGTGGCCGGACAATTACTTCGTCCTGTACAACGGCCTCAGCTGGCAAACCTATAAGCTCACCAACTGGACCAACAGTTACTTTGCATTCAACAACGGTATTTCCCATAACCTGAGCTATACCATCAACCTGTCGCGTAACTCTTCGGACCAGCAAATCTATCCCCGTACGGGTTCCGAGTTCTCGGCCTCCCTGCAGTTCACTCCGCCGTACTCGCTCCTCCGCAAGTACACCTATGATATCAATGGAGACAAGGTGGCTGTCAAGAGCTGGAAAGATGTAAACTACGACGACTGGACGGCCGCCCAGCGTTACAAGTGGATCGAGTATCACAAGTGGAAGTTCAGCGGCGCCGTATACACCAAACTGGTGGGAGACCTGGTGCTCATGACCCGCGCCCAGTTCGGTTATCTGGGTTACTACAACCGCAACTGGGGTTATTCCCCGTTCGAGAACTTCCAGGTGGGCGGTGACGGTATGTCGGGCTACATGACATACGGAGCCGAGATTATCTCCCTCCGCGGTTACGAAGACTATTCCCTCACGCCGCAGAAGGTTACTCCTTACAGCCAGAACTATACCAGCTATGCGGGTAACGTATACGACAAGTTCACGGTTGAACTGCGCTATCCGGTGATCCTGCAGCCTCAGAGCACCATTTATGCCCTGCTGTTCCTGGAAGGCGGTAACTGCTGGAGCGACATCCGTGAATTCAACCCGTTCCAGATCAAGCGAAGCGCCGGCGTGGGCGTGCGCGTGTTCCTCCCGATGATCGGCCTGCTGGGTGTTGACTGGGGCTACGGCTTCGACGACGCCACCAACGGCGGAAGCCAGTTCCACTTCGTCCTGGGTCAGCAATTCTAAAATGGTATGATAATTGTGAGTTTAAATTAAGATTCTCTCGGCCCTCCGGGCCTCGGAATGACAGAAAGGTTTTGTCATACCGAGCGAAGCGAGAGTATCTCATAATAGAAAACAAATAAATTAAGAGAATATGAAAAAACTATTTGTCATTGCCCTTGCGGCATTAGCAACCCTCACCGCTTCCGCCCAGACTTTTGGCCGCGTGAATTTCAGCGAACTCGTGGCGCTTGCTCCCGAAATGGACGCCGCCCGTGAAACCATCGCCGCTTCCCAGAAGGAGGCCGAAGAAACCTACGCCGCCATGGTGGAAGAGTACCAGGGTAAACTTAACCAGTATCAGCAGAAGCAGGCCACTTGGACCGCTGCCATCCGTGAATCCAAGGAGCGTGAGCTCATGGAAATCCAGAACCGCATCCAGGAGTTCCAGCAGTCCATCTCCCAGGAGCTCCAGCAGCAGCAGAACCAGCTCACCGCTCCTATCCAGGAGAAAGTGAACCAGGTCGTGACCGAAATCGCCAAGGCCAAGGGTCTCACCGCCCTCTTCGACGTTACCCAGGCCATCTACTTTGATGAGACCAAGGTCGTTGACCTCACTGCCGAAGCCCGCAAGGCCCTGAATATCCCGGCCGACCGCACCCTCGAGAGCCTCCAGGCCGAACTTCAGGCCCAGGCCGAAGCTGCACAGGCAGCCGCCGCCAAGTAAATCATTTTATAACCATAAAAAAACTCCGGCTCAAACGAGTCGGAGTTTTTTGTATAAGGTTGAATCGGAGGGACTTAGGAGCGAAGCCTAAATCGTTCCCTGCTCGAGCATGGCGGTGGCGACCTTCATGAAGCCGGCGATGTTGGCGCCCTTCACGTAGTCGATGGTGCCGTCGGGCTGGGTGCCGTACTTGACGCACTGCTCATGGATGCTCTTCATGATGAAGTGCAGCTTGTCGTCCACTTCCTGGCCGCTCCAGGAGATGTGCTCGGCGTTCTGGGTCATTTCCAGACCGGAAGTAGCTACACCACCTGCGTTCACAGCCTTACCGGGGGCGAAGAGAATGCCATTGTGCTGGAAGTAGTGAATGGCACCGGGCTGGCAACCCATGTTGGAGACCTCGCAGCAGCACCAGCAGCCGTTGGCTACCAGTTCCTTGGCGTCGTCTTCGGAGAGCTCGTTCTGGAAAGCGCAAGGGAGAGCGATGTCCACGGGAATGCTCCAAGCCTTCTTGCCGGCGGTGAACACGGCCTTGCCCGGGAACTTGGTGGCCATGTCTTCCACCATATTGCGGTTGGAAGCACGCATCACCAGCATGTAGTCAATCATTTCCTTGGTGATACCGTCGGGAATGTGGCATACGCCGTCGGGGCCGGAGATGGCCACAACCTTGGCGCCCAGCTCGGTGGCCTTGGTGGCAGCGCCCCAGGCTACGTTACCGAAGCCGGAGAGAGCGACCTTCTTGCCCACGATGCTCTTGCCGGCCTTCTCCAGCAGGTGCTGGGTGAAGTAAAGGGCACCGAAACCGGTGGCCTCCGGACGAAGGATGGAGCCGCCCCAGGTGCCGCCTTTACCGGTGAGAACGCCGGTGTTGTACTGGCGGGCCAGCTTCTTGTACATACCGTAGAGGTAGCCGATTTCACGGCCGCCCACACCTACGTCGCCGGCGGGGATGTCCTGATCCGGGCCAATGCAGTTCCACAGCTCCAGCATGAAAGCCTGGCAGAAACGCATGATTTCGTCGTTGGACTTGCCCACGGGGTCGAAGTCCGAACCGCCCTTGGCGCCGCCCATGGGCAGGGTGGTGAGGGCATTCTTGAAGGTTTGCTCGAAGCCCAGGAACTTGAGCATGGAAGGGGTCACAGCCTTGTGGAAGCGGAGACCGCCCTTATAGGGACCGATGGCACTGTTGAACTGGATGCGATAACCGGTGTTGGTCTGAACCTCGCCTTTGTCGTCGATCCAGGTGACGCGGAACGTGACGATGCGGTCCGGCTCTACCAGACGCTCCACGATTTTGGCCTGTTCAAACTCCGGGTGCTGATTGTAAACTTCCTCGATGGATTCCAGTACTTCCTGGACTGCCTGCAGATATTCTTTCTCCAGCGGATACTTGGCCTGAAGGCGTGCCATGATGTCAGTCGTTTTCATTTTTTGGTTTTCGTTAGGTGTTATGATTAATAATAAAAAGGGATTCATTTGAATTCCATTGCAAATGTAAAGAATAAAACGGGAACGGCCAAGAATATCCCAGAAATTATTAACTTTGCAAGCTAAACCGATTTTAGTTAAATCATTATATATGAAAAAAGAACTTATCGCGCTTTGCTGCCTGGCAACGCTGCTCCTGGTCTCCTGTGAACGTCACCGGAGCAAGAGCGCCCAGTTGCTGGAGAACTATGCGCTGGTGACCATTCCTGCTCCGGACCTTTCAGGAATCACCGACAATGGCAAGGAGGTTCTGAATCTGTATCGTTTCGCCGCCGACCAAGCCGACGCCATCTATTGGGAACAGGTTTTCGGCCCT
>JAFZWC010000063.1 GCA_017617475.1 Bacteroidales bacterium | reverse complement strand
GCTAAAGTGCTGATTATATGTTTCATATTGCTTGTGTTTTCCGGCAAAATTAGTAAAATGTTTCCAGTCCGCAAAAAAAGCTACGGTCCAGGAACGAAAATGGCCGTTTTCGTCGCTGGTCCTACAAGCTTACGGCGGGCCGGGAACGGAGATTCTTAGCTTCGCTCAGAATGACAAATATTTTTTGTATCTTTGCACCGATTTAATTCTGAAAGACATGAATTTAAGAGACATCAAGAAAGACATCGAGTACGTGATCGGTGCATTTGTGGACGATTGCACGCTGTTCCTGAACCTGAACCCCGGCAAGAACGCTGACGAGATTGCAGCGCTCATTGACAAGGCCGTGGATCTTTACAACGACCTTCGTGAGAAGGTTGTCAAGAGCTCCGGTGCAGAAAAGCCCAAGGTTTGCTTTGACAGCATCCGTAAGGAACTCCTTGAAAAGACCGACGCCCTGTATGACGAGCTCAGCGCCGCCGCAAAGAAGGGGCTTGGTAAATAACCGGCACCCCGTCGGTGTCAAAAATACGCCAAAATGTAGCCGCTGCGGGCCCTGTGGTACCGCGGCGGTTACGTTTAAGGCCCAAAACGTAGCCGTGGCGGGTCTTTTGAGAGATTGACCATTTTTTGCTATCTTTGTAGTCTATGGCAGGATTCAATTTTGGGTTTTTCGGAAACCAGGAACACAGAGTGTTCAATTACAAGCCGCGTTACTACGACGTAGAGGCAGAAGAACGCCGCAAATTGTTCGGCGACGTTGATGGCACCAACGAGGAAGCCGCCAAAAACGGCAATTACACCCCCGGCAGCAGCCTCCGCGGCGCCTTCCGCAACGGTCATTACCAGAAAACCCGCAGCTCCATGAACAAAGTCCATGGAATCATCACCATAATCACATTACTGCTCATAGTTACAGTATTAATCTATTTCGCCAAGTTTTTTGAATTATTATAATAGTGGAAGAAACCACACTGTCCCAAACCTGTGGCCGCCCATGGCCACATGAATGGGAGGGGCCCACGAAGTGGGAGGGACGAGCGAAGCGAGGGTTTGAGAAGGTGTAATTTCTGGAGCGACATTATGACATTAAGAATTCTTCCAAAAAATATTGCGGACATGATTGCTGCGGGGGAGGTGGTGCAAAGACCGGCTTCCGTGGTGAAGGAGCTTATGGAGAACGCAGTGGATGCGGGTGCAACAGACGTCAAGGTAGTCATTCTGGATGCCGGCAGAACGCTTATTCAGGTGATTGACAACGGCAGCGGCATGTCCCCGGACGATGCCGTACTCTGTTTTGAGCGCCACGCAACATCAAAGCTTGCTACGGCAGAGGATCTGCACCGAATCCAGACCTTTGGTTTCCGCGGAGAGGCTCTTGCCTCCATTGCCGCGGTGGCGGAAGTCACCCTCAGGACCCGCAGGGCTGAAGATGAGACTGGCGTAGAGGTCACCATGGCCGGCTCTGAGCATACTGGAACTAAAGAAATCCAGGCCCCGCAAGGCTGCAACTTTGCCGTAAGAAACCTCTTCTACAACATCCCCGCAAGGCGCAAATTCCTCAAAAGCGACAGCGTTGAACTCCGTCACATCATAGAAGAATTCCAGCGCGTAGCCATCACAAGGCCGGACATTGCCTTCACCCTCACCCACAACGGCAAGGACATCCACGTGGTGAAGCCCGGCCGTTCCCTCAAATACCGCATTCAGGACCTCCTGGGCCCGGCAGTAGTGGGAGAAATAATGGACGTGCACGCAGAAACCTCCATCGGCAACCTGAGCGGATTCGTGGGAAAGCCGGAAAGCGCCCGCAAGGCCCTTGGCAACCAGTTCTTCTTTGTGAACGGCCGATATTTCCGCAGCCCCTACCTCCACAAAGCCGTGATGAAGGCCTACGAAAATCTCATCCCTGAAGGCGTCACACCGTCGTACTTCCTCTTCCTGGAGGTCGATCCCGGGACGATGGACGTGAACATCCACCCCACCAAGACGGAAATCAAGTTCGAGGAAGAGCAGATGCTGTTCCAGACCATCCTTGGCGCAGTGAAGGAAGTGCTGGGGCGCGCAGGCGTGAACGGGGGCATCGACTTTGACAACCCGGAGGCGCTGGAGATGCCCGTCATCGGCAAGAGTTTCAGCGAGTACAGGCCGCAGTCCGTACCCACGGAGGGGGTGGATCTGAACTACAATCCGTTTGAACCCGCCCCCGGAGGTTACTCCTCCCACGTGGACAAGCACCAGAATTACGGCGCTCTGTTCGAGGAGCGTACGCTGCCAACGGCGCAGATTCTGGTGGTGCAGGGGAAGTATATTTTTACGCAATCGGCAAGCGGGATAATGATTGTGCACATACGCAGGGCAAGGGAGCGGCTGCTTTATGGCCGATTGTTGAAGGCACTCACCGCCAACGCGCACGTAACGCAGACAGCCCTTTTCCCGGTGCAGGTGAATGTGGGCAAGGAGGGGCTTCTCCTCTTTGAAGACAACGCCGAAACCCTGGCCAAAATGGGCTTTGACATTGTCCCGTTTGGGACGGACACCGTTGT
>JAFZWC010000062.1 GCA_017617475.1 Bacteroidales bacterium | reverse complement strand
GCCGATCTCGTAGTCGTCGTCACCGGTCTCGGCCTTGATCTCGTCCACGGTAATCTGGGTCACGGGGTCTTCCACCTCTTCCACGACCTCGAAGTTCTGGTAAATCTCGCAGTCTCCCTTGTCCACGTTGATGATAACGTCGAAGTTGTCGGCGCTGCCGTAGGTCTTGGCCAGCTGGGTGAGGAATACGTCCTTCAGAACGCCCAGCATCACCGGACGGTCGATGCTTTTCTCTTCCTTGAAATCCTTGAAAGCGTCAATCAAGGTGATTTCTTTCTCTTTTTCTTTTGCCATTGGTTATATTGTATTATTTAAATTCAATGTACGGTGTGACGGTGTTGATGTCTTCGAGCGGGCATACGTCCTCGTGCTCCACCTTCTCCTTCTTTTTCTTGCCTTCCACAGCTTCCAGGGCCGTATACTTGAGGCCGATGCTGTTTTCATCGGCCGACGTAAGGGTGGCGATGATGCGCTTTCCGCCCTTGAACTTGACATCCACCTGCGTGCCGATGGCCTTCTGGAACTGGCGCAGCACTTTGAAGGGACGGTCCAGACCGGCGGAAGAAACGGTGAGGGCATAGTCCTCCACATCCTGGTCGAAGGCTTCGTGCACCACCTTGTCAATGGCGGCGCAGTCGTCCCAGTCCACGATACCCTCCTCTTTCTCAAGGACAATCTCGATGTCGTTGGCGGCGCTTACGGTCACTTCCACCAGAAAGCAGCCCCGCTCTTTGACGGCCGGCTCCACGGCCTGAATGATTTGTTCTTTTGTCATACCCTTAATAAAAAAAGATAGGGGACCGGCGTCCTCTATCTCGTTCACGTCTGCAAATATACGAACTTTATTTGAAAATACCAAATTACCGCTGTAATGCCTTAATCCAGGCTATGCTGTCAGGGCCTTCGTTAAACAACAAATCCAGGGCGCTGAGGCGGGGGGTGAAGCCGCCCATGCGGTCACGGAAGACCTGGTAGTAGGGCTTGTCCAGCCCCAGACCGGCCAGTATGTTGTCCGGACGCTTGGGGTGGATGGCGAAGCGGAAATCATCGGCCTCCATATCCGGCGCAGCAAAGGCTGAAGTAGGGGAGAGCTCGCAGGCAACGCCCGTCTTTTCCAGTAGGAAGCGGATGGTGGAGAGGTTGAGCTCCCACAGGCTGGCCGGCCGGGCTTCCAGCAGGGCAAACAAGTCGTCCTTATAATAATAATAGTAGGCCGATGTTTCGTAGGCTGTATCCAGGGCCCGCTCCGTGCGCACGATCCAGGGCGTGGAATAGTCCACGCACACATCCGTGATGGCCCATGAGTCGCCGTGCACCACCGGTACCTGCAGCATCTGCACGCCGTCTCCGGCCAGGATGCAGCAGCGGTTGCGATAGCTCTGCTTCTGGTAATTCTCGCAGGCTTCCAGCTGCACGTGAGAAGGCAAAACCCTGTCCGGGGACAGGGTCATCTCTCTGGCAGCCAGGGCCAGCCAGGCCACAGGCGGAAAATATGCCGTGGAAAGGAGCACTACTTGCGGGGGCGCGGTTTGGGAATGATACCGCGGGACGACTGGCGGATGAAGCGCAGGATGTTGTCGCGGTGCTCGGAGGCGGGATAGTTGGCCTCGATGTACTCCACGGCCTGCGAAGTGTTCATGCCCTTGAAATAGATGCAGTCGTAGATGTCCTTGATCTCGTTGATGGTTTCCTCGGTGAAGCCGCGGCGCAGCAGACCCACGCGGTTGATGCCCTCGAAGCTGATGGGCTCACGGCCGGCCAGCACGTACGGCGGAACGTCCTTGGTGATTTTGGCGCAGGCCGCCACAAAGGCGTGCGTGCCCACGTGGGAGAACTGGTGGGATGCGGTCTTGCCGCCTATGGTCACCCAGTCTTCGATGTCCGTCTCACCGGCGAAGCCCACGTAGCTCACCACAATGCAGTGGTTGCCCACGCAGCAGTCGTGTGCGATGTGCGCATAGGACATAACGAGGGTGTCGTTGCCAATTCTGGTCACACCCTTGCCGCTGGCCTTGGTGCCGCGGTTGATGGTGGCGCACTCGCGGATGTTCACGCGGTCCCCAATCTCCACCCAGGATTCTTCACCCTCAAACTTGAGGTCCTGCGGGATGGCTCCCACTACGGCCCCCGGAAAAACGTTGCAGTCCTTACCCATCTTCACATGGTTGTAGATGGTGGCTCCGTTCATGATGTGGCAGCCGTCGCCAATCTCAACGTTGGCGTCGATGAAGGCGAAGGGTCCCACTTCGATATTGTCTCCCAGTTTGGCTTCGGGACTTACACAGGCAAGGGGATGGATCTTGTTCATAATCAACTGTTATAGCAAGGCTCTCAGGGCCTTGGCTGCTTTCGTGTTAATGGAATGGCCCGGTTTGTAGGCCGTGATGCGGGCGTTCAGGAAACCGCCGGCCAGGCGGAGGTCTCCCAGCAGGTCCAGCATCTTGTGCCGGCCGCACTCGTCCGGGAAATGCAGTTGCAGGTTGTTCAGGTAACCTTCGGCCGTGGGCCTGAGGCCGGGCAGGTTGAACAGGTTCTGCAGGCTGCTCAGCTGTTCTTCGCTCACGGGATTCTCCACAATTACAATGGCGTTGTCCACGTCACCGCCCTTGATGAGGTTGTTGCGGAACAGGTACTCAATCTCGTGGAAGAAGACAAAAGTGCGGCATACGCCAATCTCGCTGGCGTAGTCCACTCCTTCGTCCCAGTGGGCGCTCTGCACACCCAGAATCTTGGAATTGAAATCTACGGTAATATCGGCCGAAGGTTTGTCGGCAGGCTCTATCTTAACCCAGGAGCCTGTATGGCTGTCGCTGATTTCCACCGTCTGGGGGATGCTGATATACTGGCGCGGGACGCCCTGGTCCTGCAGGCCGTCCTGGAGAATGGCCTCGATGTAGGGGCGGGCGCTGCCGTCCAGGATGGGCACCTCGATGTTGTCCAGCTCGATGAGGGCGTTGTCTACTCCCAGGCCCGTGAGAACACTCATGATGTGCTCGATGGTCACCACCACGGCTTCGTGGGCCGATATGGTGGTGCTGCGTGCCGTGTTGCTCACGTTCTCTGCCAGGGCCTCGATGACGGGCTTGGAACGGAGGTCGGAACGGCGGAACCGGATGCCGCTGTCGGCCGGGGCCGGCATAAGCTTCATGTGGGAGTAAGTGCCTGTGTGCAGGCCCTTGCCCTGGAAGTAGTAGGTTTTCTTTACGGTATGCTGGTTCGTTTTCATTCTATTCTTGAGCGGCCCGTTTGAACAAGGCGTATGCCTTGATGTATTGCTTGGCGTCGATGGCCGGGGAACCCAGCAGGGTCTGGCCTTCCTTGCGGATGTTGCCGATGACGCCGCCCTGGGCCAGGATGGTGGTGTGGTCGGCAATCTTCAGATGCCCGGCAATACCCACCTGTCCGGCGAAGATGCAGTACTTGCCCACCTCGGTGGACCCGGCGATACCCGTCTGCGCGGCCATCACGGTGTGGTCTCCGATGATTACGTTATGGGCAATCATGCACAGGTTGTCAATGCGCACACCGTTGCCTATGATGGTGGATTCCATCTGGGCGCGGTCCACGGTAGTGTTGCTGCCAATTTCCACGTCGTTGCCTATGATGACATTGCCCAGATGCTCGATCTTTTCCCAACTGCCGTCCGGCTGGGGCGCATTGCCGAAGCCGTCGTCCCCGATGATGCAGCCGGCGTGCAGAATCACATTGTCGCCAATCACCATGCCCGGGAATACGTGTACGCCAGGGTAGAGGATGCAGTTTTTGCCGATGACGGTGCCGTCGCCTATGGTCACATGCTCATGGATGACGGTATTGTCCCCAATTTTCACGTTCCGGCCGACATAACTGAAGGCGCCAAGATACACTTTCTTGCCAAAATGGGTGGAAAAATGCCACCGTGCCCGCAGGCTGCGGAAACGCCGTGCCTTCTGCTTCTGGGCCGATTCGTATTTGAGCAGTTCGGTAATGGCCGTGTAGGCGTTGGGAACCCGCACCATAGTTGCCTTCACAGGCTGCTTGGGCTGGAAATCCTGGCTTACGATGAGGATGGAAGCCTGGCTGGTGTATACGAATTCTTCGTATTTGGGATTGGCGAAAAAGCTAAGCGTCCCCGGTTTGCCATGTTCAATTTTGGCAAACTTGGTGGCTTTGGCGTTTTCGTCACCCTCAACGGTGCCCTTCAGAAGCTGGGCTAAGAATTTTGCAGTGTATTCCATTTTCTTAATTCAGGGAGATCTCTCCACGCGCTTCGCTTGGTCGAGATGACAATTGTCATTTCGAGCGTAGTCGAGAAATCTCTTAGATAAGCGGTTCAGCCGTCATGGCGGCAGGCTGGGGAATCCCCATGAGCTTGAGGATGGTGGGGGCCACGTTGCACAGGGCACCGTCCTTGACGCTCTTCACCTGGTCGCCGGCATTGATCACTACAAACTGAACGGTGTTCAGGGAGTGGGCGGTGTTGGGGGAGCCGTCGGCGTTTACCTCAAAATCGGCGTTGCCGTGGTCGGCCGTCAGGAGCACCACATAGTTGTGCTCAATGGCTTCCTTTACCACCTGGCCCACCAGCTTGTCGATGCAGGCCACCGTCTGGGTAACTGCGGTATATACACCGGTATGGCCCACCATGTCGCCGTTGGCAAAGTTGAGGATAATCATGTCCTGCTTCTCGCTGCGAATCTGGTCAATAAGCTTTTCGGCCACTTCGGGGGCGCTCATCTGGGGCAGGAGGTCGTAGGTGGGAACCTTGGGGCTGTTCACCAGGATGCGGTCCTCGTTCTCGAACACGGTCTCGCGGCCGCCGTTGAAGAAGAAGGTCACGTGGGCGTATTTCTCGGTTTCCGCAATACGGAGCTGGTGCTTGCCGGCCTTGGAAACGGTTTCTCCCAGGGTGTCCTGGACCAGTTCCTTGTCAAAGAGGATGTGCACGCCGGTGAAGGAGGCATCGTAAGGAGTGAGGCAGCAGTAGTAAAGCGGAATGGTGTGCATGCCTTCCTCCGGCATATCCTGCTGGGTGAGGACGGCGGTGAGTTCGCGGGCGCGGTCGTTGCGGAAGTTGTAGAAGATGATGGCATCTCCCTCCTCGACCTTGGCGAGGGGCTCTCCGGAGGCGTC
>JAFZWC010000006.1 GCA_017617475.1 Bacteroidales bacterium | reverse complement strand
GAGGCGCGAATTTCGGAATTATTTAGCAGATTTACAACTTTTTTCGCATAATCTGCATATTTTTCGCTCACTGGCAGCACTTTAACCTGATCCGGGTGCAGCCACAGCGGCAGATGACCGGCGGTGTGCTCCAGCAGCACGGCCACGAAACGCTCCAGCGAGCCGAAGGGTGCGCGGTGAATCATGACGGGACGCTTGCGGCTTCCGTCGGAGTCGACATACTCCAGTTCAAAGCGTTCCGGCAGGTTATAGTCTACCTGGATGGTGCCCAGCTGCCAGCTTCGGCCGATGGCATCCTTCACCATAAAGTCCAGCTTGGGGCCGTAGAAGGCAGCCTCGCCGGTCTCCACCACGTAGGGCAGGCCCTTCTTCTTGGCGGCATCGATGATGCCCTGTTCGGCCTTGTTCCAGTTTTCTTCGGAGCCGATGTATTTGGACGGGTTCTTGGGATCGCGCAGGGATACCTGGGCGGTGAACTTGTCAAACTTCAGGGTCTTGAACACGTACAGGATGAGGTCGATTACCTTCTCGAATTCCTCCTGGAGCTGGTCCTGGCGGCAGAAGAGGTGGGCGTCGTCCTGGGTGAAGCTGCGCACGCGGGTGAGGCCGTGGAGTTCGCCGCTCTGCTCATAGCGGTACACGGTGCCGAACTCGGCGAAGCGCAGCGGCAGGTCACGGTAGGAGCGCGGAGCGCTGCGGAAAATCTCGCAGTGGTGCGGGCAGTTCATGGGTTTGAGCAGGTACTCTTCGCCCTCCTGCGGGGTGTGGATGGGCTGGAAGGAGTCCTTGCCGTATTTGGCATAGTGACCGGAGGTCACGTACAGGTCTTTGGCGCCGATGTGGGGCGTCACCACGGGCAGGTAGCCATATTCGGCCTGCTTTTTGGCCAGGAAGCTCTGGAGGGTATTGCGCAGGGCGGCGCCGCGGGGCAGCCACAGGGGAAGGCCCGCACCCACCCGCTGGGAGAAGGTGAAGAGCTCCATTTCCTTGCCAATCTTGCGGTGGTCCCGCTTCTTGGCCTCTTCCAGCACCTGCAGATACTCATCCAGCATGCTCTTCTTGGGGAAGGTGATGCCGTAGATACGGGTGAGTTGCTGACGGGTTTCGTCGCCGCGCCAGTATGCGCCGGCCAGGGACAGGACCTTCACGGCCTTAATTACCTCCGTATTACGCAGATGCGGTCCGCGGCACAGGTCCGTGAAAGCGCCGTTTGTGTAATAGGTGATGCTGCCGTCTTCCAGCTCTGAGATAAGCTCCTGCTTGTACTGGTCGCCTTTCTCCTTGAAGTAGGCCATGGCATCGGCCTTGGAGACCTCTATGCGGCAGAAGTCCTGCTTCTGGCGCGCCAGCTCCAGCATCTTGTCCTCAATGGCCTTGAAGTCGGCGTCCGTGAGCGGGCGTCCGTTCATGTCCACGTCATAGTAGAAACCGTTCTCAATGGCGGGGCCGATTCCGAATTTCACTCCCGGGAACAAGGCTTCCAGAGCCTCGGCCATCAGGTGCGAAGAGCTGTGCCAGAAAACCTTCTTGGCTTCGTCGTCCTCCCACTTGAGGAGGCGAATCTCCACGTCCTCCGTGATGGGACGCATGAGGTCTATGGTGGTTCCCCGGGAAGTCTCCGGCTCATCCGGACGCTTGATATTCACGGCCAGGATCTGCTCTGCCAAACGCGGGCTGATGCTCATGGCCACGTCATAACCGGTAACGCCAGCTTCATACTGACGGACACTTCCATCTGGGAACTTAATGTTAATCATAACGCTCAATTTTTATAGCCTGCAAAGATAGCAAAAATCCGTGAGATTATAAACGCTCACGGATTTGATATTGATTGCGGTTGACGGCGCTGCGGGAGACCATCTCGCCTATGAATCCGGCCAGGAAGAGAATGACGCCCAGGACCAGGGCAACCAGGGCCAGGTAGAAGAGGGGCTGGTCGGTGACGGCGCGAAACTTGAGGCCATGGGCCTGCAGGACCAGTTTTTCTACAATGATCCAGATGGTCATCACAAAGCCCACCAGGAACATGAGAATGCCGCTGGTGCCAAAAAAGTGCATGGGACGGCCGCCGAAGCGGGACAGGAACCACAGGCTCATCAGGTCAAGCAGGCCGTTCACAAAGCGGTCCAGGCCGAATTTTGACTTCCCGTACTTGCGCTTCTGATGGTGCACCGGCTTCTCTCCAATCTTGTCAAAGCCGGCGTTCTTGGCCAGGTACGGAATGTAGCGGTGCATCTCTCCGTAGACCTCTATGTTCTTGACTACGTCGGCCTTATAGGCCTTGATGCCGCAGTTCATGTCATGGAGTTTTATGCCGGTAACCTTTCGGGCCGTCCAGTTGTAAAGCTTGGAGGGCAGGTTCTTGGTGATGGCATTGTCCTTGCGGTGCTGCTTCCAGCCGGAAACCAGGTCATAGCCCTCTTCCCGAATCATGCGCACCATCTCGGGAATCTCCTCCGGGGAGTCCTGCAAGTCTGCATCCAGGGTCACCACAATGTCGCCCCTGGCCGCAGCAAAGCCCTCATACAGGGCGGCCGACTTGCCATAGTTCCGCCGGAAGCGGATGGCACGGACGAGATGCCCGGTCGGTGCCGGGCATGACGGAGCGTCATGGCCGGCTTGATCGGCCATCTCCCGGATCACCTCCCAGGAACCGTCCGTGGAACCGTCGTCCACAAAGATAATCTCATAGGTGAAGTCCTTGAGGGAACGGTCTGTCCAGGCTTTGAGCTCCGGAAGGGATTCGGCCTCATTATAAAGAGGTATGATCAGGGAAAGGTCCATATAAGCTATTGTTCGTCCGGGCGGTCCTGCTGGTCCTCAAAATTGGTAGGGAAACCGCCAAAGAGTTTCTGCAAAAAGATATAACGGGACATGATGGCCGCCAGCACGCTCCCGTACAGGAAACAGTACAACCACTGGAAAAGGAAGGTAATGAGCGGCAACTTGTCCAGCGCGCCTTCCACGGCCTCCCGGTCACGGGAAAGCAGTTCCATGGAACTCATCATCTGGTCAGTCATGGCATTCAGGCTCTCGGCCGGCATCTTCATGATAAACAGTGCCTGGGCCGATGCCAGGATAAGCCCGGACAACAGCGCCGCCCGCCGCCCCATCTTGTATGTGTCGGCCATCTTGACGCCCTGGTATTTGTCCCGGAAACGGGTAAGGACGGTCTTCATGAGCAGGATGCAGCCAAAGAACTCCACCGCCCAGAGCACGGCACCGGAGAGCGTCACCAGCCAGCTCTTCCCCGGCAAGGTTGCCAGTTCCTTAAGCACCAGGCACCCCACCGACACCGCCCCAAACAGCAGCCCCGCCTTAGCCGCCTCATTCCAGATGGTATTATTGTCTACACTATTCATAGTCTACAAATATACGCATTTTTAACAAAAAAGTCCCGCCCCTCCAAATAGTAATTCAGCCCCCTTGGCACGTAACCCGCTGTGTGTGAGTTGTTTATAAAATGTTTTTCTCTCCGGCCGGCAGGAAAAAGAATCAACAACTTGCTGATTTACAGCACGTTATGCGCCAAGGGCACATAACGTTCGGGTGCCCTGGCGTTTGTCGGAGAATATGAGCACTCCTCTCTACTTACGTTTATGCTTTACCATTCCGAGCATGATTGGAGCCTCAGTGTGCCTAACGTCACATAGTTCTTGCACGTTGGGCACACTTTTGGGGTGTTTTTGCGCTTAACGTGCTGTCTCTTATGCACGTTAGGCACAGCTGCTCATACAAAGGCGGATCAGATGCAAAACTATGTATGTATCTCTGTGAAACCGCCATATCATTCTCAAGGGGGTTGGGGGCGGAGCCCCCGCACCATCAATGTGTGCAAACCTATACTGCCGGGGCAGGAGATGAGGGTGGATTTCTAGTGATGTGGCGGAGGTGGGGTACGACTTCATTTTAGAAGGCCGCGATGGTTGGACGCAGGCCAACCATCACGGAACAGACCGTGTAGAGGGTGAATCAAGAGATATGGGATCAGCTGCAAAACTATGTGTCTATGCATAGATTTTTTGTAGCCTAAAGAGGAAGTAGTTTATATCTGATACTCCTCTGAGTTGAGCTCTGAAAGTTTTGATTTTGCAGTTGAAGGACTCTGCAGAAGCATTGGTAGAG
>JAFZWC010000061.1 GCA_017617475.1 Bacteroidales bacterium | reverse complement strand
GATACTGGGTTTCAAGAGTGGCAACGAACTGGGCGTCTGCCTTGAATTCAATCAGGTAATAAAAACCTGTGGTCATGTGCTGGATGGGATAAGCGAGCTGACGCAGGCCCCAATCCTCCTGGTACACAACCTCGCCACCGTTGTCGGTGATGAGCTTGACGTACTTGGCAACCGCTTCCTTCATCTGGGTGTCAGACAAAACGGGAGTTGCAATGAAAACGGTTTCGTACTGGTTAACCATTGTTTGTTAATTAATTGTTAATAAATGTTTTATACCTTTTTGAGACCAGTGGAAGCCCAAAAAGGACTGCAAATATAGACATTATTTTCCTGAAAAACAAATCTTTCGCCCTTTTGGGGTTTACCTGGATTTTGATTATATTTGTAAATTGATGAGTACGGAAAGAACATCACTGGGCGCGCGCATTACGGAAGGTTTCCTTCGCTTGAAGGGAAGGCTTCCGCTGGGCTACCACCGCTGGTGGGGCCGACGCCTGGCGTGGCTTGTCAGAAGCGTCCTGCGCTACCGCCAGCATGTAGTGATGGCCAACCTGGCCCGCTCTTTCCCGGAAAAGAAGTATGAAGAGCTCCAGGCCATAAGCAAGCGCTTCTATACTCACTTCTGCACCATCCTCACGGAGATGATCTGGTTCGGCGCCTGCCGTGGTCCCAAAGGCCGGAAGCGGCTTCATGAAAGCCACATCGTAGAACTCGCCAATCCCGAGGAAATGAAGAGAATCTACGATACGTATCCCCAGATTATGCTTCTGCAGGGCCACACGGGCAACTGGGAACTCTTCGGCGGCCTCAATCAGTATGCCTACGGCACTTCCCTGGACATCGATCCGTCGGCCCTGGCCGTCACCTACCACCGCATGAGCAGTCCCCTCTGGGAAACGGTGATGTCCCACAACCGGCCCGCCCCGGTGCTGGACCAGGGCTTCAACGGCTACGTGCCGTCCGAGAGCATCCTCCGCTTCGTGCTGGAGAACAAAGAAAAGAAATATCTGTACCATTTCAACGCGGACCAGTACCCCTACAGCGGCGATGGTTGTGAGATAGAATTCATGCACCAGAAAACCCGCACCGCCACGGCGGCCGCCCGGCTGGCTGTAAAACTGGACATGGCGGTGGTTTACCTCCGCTACCAGTGCCGGGAAGAAGGCGGCTACCGCATCACCTTCGTCCCCATCACCGAACATGCCGGAGGAAAGGACGCGCTGGAAATAACCAAAGAATACTATAAACTCCTGGAGGAAGATCTTGTGCAGCAGCCCTGGAACTACCTCTGGACCCATAAACGCTGGAAATGAAAAAGATTCTCATCCTTACCGCATTGCTCACCCTGGGCATAAGCACCCTCAGGGCACAGGAGGTTTACTACGCCCTCCCCCGCACCACCTTCACCGTTCAGGTAGAGGCCCGGACGGAGAGCTTTTTCGCCGGACCCTACGCCTCCTTCGCCAGCCGGCTCCTGAACATGGAGGCCCGCCAGAAAGACCAGGTGACCACCACCGTCTCCAAGGCCACGCTCATTCCCAGCACCGAGGCCGATCCGTCGGCCTGGTACACCACCGATGCCGAGAATTCCACCCTGCTGGCCCTCAGTGCACAGGGACTGGTGAGCTTCCCCGAAAAGGCCGAGGGCGCTCTTCAGACCTGGCGTTTCCCCGGAAAGGCATCGGCCTCGTTCAACGGGCGCATCACGGAACCCACCAAGCCCAGCATTGAAATCGAATACAAGGAAGTTCTCACGGACACCGGCTTTGTCAAGATGCCCGTCGAGCATAAGATTCTGGTAGAAAAGACCTTGGAAGACAAGGCCGAAGAGGCCGCCGAGGTAATCCTGAACCTGCGCAAGGAACGCATGAACATCATCACGGGCAACACGGACGCCAACTTCTACGGCAATTCCATGGAGGTAGCCCTCAAGGAAATGGACCGCCTGGAGAAGGAATACCTGGCCCTTTTTGAAGGCTACACCGTGGTCAAGACCTTTAGCGGCTGCTTCGAGGTAATACCTTCGGCCGGCAACCAGACCCAGAAATACCTGGTCTTCCGTCTGCTGGAAGACGGTTTCGCCACCGAAGGCACCCGCGGAGTGCCCTATTACCTGAACCTGGAGCCGGAGGGCAGTCAGCCCAATGTGGACGAATCGGCCTCCCAGCGCCGCGGGAAGACCAATCCCCTGCGCTTCCGCACCCCCATGGTGTGCAAAGTCACCCTCACCCAGGACGCCAAACCCATTGTGAGCGCCCGCGTGCCCGTGTTCCAGCTGGGCCGCGACAGCCAGTACGGAAAATAAACCTAATAACACATAAACAACAATGAGCATTCAAGAACTAGAACCCAAGGTGGTCTGGAAGAACTTTTACGCTCTCACCCAGATTCCCCGTCCCTCCCATCACGAGGAAAAAGTCGTTGACCACCTGTATGAATGGGGCATAGCCCACGGTTTCGAAACCATCAAAGACAACAAGGGCAAAATTGCCAATGTCATTGTCCGCGTTCCCGCCACTCCCGGCATGGAGAACCGCAAGGGCGTCATTCTCCAGGGTCACATGGACATGGTCCCTCAGAAGACCTCCGACAGCGGGCACGATTTCCTGAAAGATCCCATCAATGCCTATGTAGATGGCGAGTGGGTCACCGCAGACCGCACCACGCTGGGCGCCGATAACGGTATCGGCCTTTCCCTGGCCATGGCCGCAGCGGAAGACCCTTCCGTAAAGCACGGCCCGCTGGAAATCCTGGCTACCTATACGGAGGAAACCGGTATGGACGGCGCCAACGCCCTGGCTCCCGGCCTCCTGAAGGGAGACATTCTCCTGAACCTGGACTCCGAGGAAGAAGGTGAACTGTGCGTGGGCTGCGCCGGTGGCCTGGACGTAATAGCCAGTTTCAAATTCCGCAAGAACAATACGCCCGAAGGCAGCAAGGGCCTCAAGGTTACCATCAAGGGCCTGCAGGGCGGTCACTCCGGCATGGACATCTCCCTTTACCGGGCCAATGCCAACAAGGCCATGGCCCGTATGCTCCTCCCTGTGATGGAGCTGTTTGGAGTGAAGGTCGTCAGTTTCACCGGCGGCAGCCTGCGCAACGCCATTCCCTTTGAGGCCGAAGCCGAACTGGTTCTGCCCGAGGAGAATGTGGAAGTCGTCATCAAGAACATCGAAAACATCTTTGCAGAGATCAAGGCCGAATTTGCAGAATCCGACCCTTCGGCAGTCCTGATAGTGGATGAGACGCCCGCCGCACCCAAGTATATCCAGAACAGCGTGATGCTGCGCGCCGTGAAGTCCCTGCTGGCCTGCCCTTCCGGAGTCATCCGGATGAGCCGCACCATGGAAGGCCTTACGGAAACCTCCATCAACATGGCCATCGTCCGCACGGAAAAGGGCAGAATCTTCATCAAGAGCCTCATGAGAAGCGCCGTAGACAGTGCCAAGGCCGCCCTGGCCCAGCGCGTTCGCTGTGTCTTTGAACTGGCAGGAGCCGATGCCGTGGAATTCGCCGGAGGCTATTCCGGCTGGACGCCCCGCCTGGGCACCGAGATTAACAAGGTGTGCATGGACCAGTACCAGAAGGTGTATGGCAAGCCCATGAAGATCATGGCTACCCACGGCGGTCTGGAATGCGCCATCATGGGTGCCAAGTATCCCAACTGGGAAATGGTGTCCGTAGGCCCCACCATCAAGTATCCGCACAGCCCGGACGAGAAGGTGAACATTGCCTCCGTGGCCCGTACCTGGGAGTACCTCAAGGCCATCCTTGCCAACATTCCCGTGAAGTAATGAATTAATAATCAATAAACTATGTTCAAAGGACAACCCAAAGGACTATTTGCATTAGCCCTCGCCAACACCGGAGAGCGTTTCGGCTACTACACCATGATTGCCGTATTCGCCCTCTTCCTGCGCGCCAACTTCGGCCTGGAAGCCGGTACCGCCGGCCTCATTTACAGCTCTTTCCTTATGCTGGTGTACTTCTTCCCCCTCATCGGCGGTATTCTGGCCGATAAATTCGGATTCGGGAAGATGGTCACCTCCGGCATCATCGTGATGTTCCTGGGATACCTGCTCCTGAGCGTTCCGCTGGGCAGCGGTTCCGTGGCCCTGGTAGCCATGCTGGCCGCCCTGCTTCTGATCGGCTTTGGCACAGGCCTTTTCAAGGGCAACCTGCAGGTGATGGTGGGAGACCTGTACAATGAGCCCCAGTACGCCGCCAAGCGCGACTCCGGCTTCTCCCTTTTCTATATGGCCATCAACATCGGTGCCCTCTTCGCCCCTACCGCCGCCATCCGAATCCGCGAATGGGCCATCGGCCTGGGCTTTGACGGCAACGCCGCCTACCACTTCTCGTTTGCCGTGGCCTGCGTGTCCCTCATTGTTTCCATTGCCATCTACTATATCTTCCGCAACTGGTTCAAGCACGTGGAAGGCGGTCACGCCAAGGGCGAGAAGGCCCAGGTGGTGGACACCCTCACCCCCGAGCAGACCAAAAAGCGCATGGTAGCCCTGTTCCTGGTGTTCGCCGTGGTTATCTTCTTCTGGATGAGCTTCCACCAGAACGGCCTCACCCTCACCTACTTCGCCGACGAATTCACCGAGCGCAGCTCCTCCGGCATCGCATCCATGCCCTTCAACGTCTGGAATCTGGTAGCCGTGATCGCCATCGTCTATGCCCTCTTCTCCGTCTTTGACAAAGAGACCAGCCAGAAAGGCAAATGGATCGGCGTTGGCGTAGTGGTCCTTGCCTGTGCCTATCTGGTATGGCAGTACAGCCGTCTGAGCGGCGAAATCGCCATCAGCGCCCCCATCTTCCAGCACTTCAATCCCTTCTACGTAGTAGCCCTTACGCCGGTCTCCATGGCCATTTTCGGGGCCCTTGCCAAGAAAGGGAAGGAGCCTTCCGCTCCCCGTAAGATTGCCTATGGCATGCTGGTAGCCGCCGTGGCCTTCGCCCTCATGGCCTTCGCCTCCATCGGCCTCAATACGCCCGACGTACAGGCTGCCGCCCGCGAAGCCGGCATGCCCGAGACCCTGGTTTCCCCCTACTGGCTCATCACCGTCTATCTCATCCTCACCTTCGGCGAGCTCCTGCTCAGCCCCATGGGCATCTCCTTCGTTTCCAAGGTAGCTCCGCCCAAGTACAAGGGTATGATGATGGGTATGTGGTTCGTAGCCACCGCCCTGGGTAACTTCCTGGTGCAGGTTGGCGGTCACCTCTGGGGCAACATTCCCCTCTGGGTGGTCTGGGCAGTCTTCCTGGGAGTCTGCGTCATCTCCGCCATCTTCATGTTCACCATGATGAAGAAGTTAGAAGCCGCGACCGAGTAAAGTGCCAAGGCTTTATATCATTAGTGGTCCTAACGGCTCCGGGAAGACGACGGCATCGTACGGCGTGCTCCCGGAGCTGCTGGACTGCAGTGAATTCGTAAATTCCGACGAATTTGCCAAACATCTGGCCCCTTTCTCGCCGGAAAGCGCCTACATCACGGCCAGCCGCCTGATGATGCGCAAGGTCAAATACCTCTTTGACCGGCGGGAAGACTTTTGCATAGAAACTACCCTGGCCACGCGTGCCCTGCTCAAAATGGCCCGGAACGCCCAGCAGAAGGGGTACTTTGTCACCGTCCTGTACTTCTGGCTCAAAAGCCCCGACATTGCCGTGCAGCGCGTCGCGGCCCGGGTAAAAGCCGGAGGACACGACATTCCGGAAGAAACCATCCGGCGCCGCTACAAAATGGGCCTCAACTACTTGTTCCACGACTACATGCAAACCTGCGACAAGTGGATTCTGGCCGACAATTCCAACCCGCCCTTCGACGTCATAGCCGAAGGGTCCAAGAAGGGTCTCGTGATCCGCGACATGGAGCGCTACAACCTGGTCAAGAGTCTGGTTACCGAACAGACGGAATCCCACACGCCCATCAAGGACGTGGCGGAATACATAGCCAGGGAAATTGCCAAAGCCCCTGTTGCCCACGACGGAGTCCCTTACCAAGAAGAGAAATGATTGGAGAGAAGAACTATTATCTGAATATCTTCCAGGTGGATGTACCTGCCCTGGACAAACTCATAGGCGAAGCCCTTGCCACCGGCGGAGGCTATGCCGACTTATACTTTGAAAACACCACCTACGGAAGCCTCCTGTTGCGCGACGGCGCAGTCACTTCCGGAGGAAACCATATAGACTTCGGCGTGGGCGTACGCGTCCTGAGCGGAGAAAAGACGGGCTACGCCTATTCCGAGAGCACGGCCTGGGAAGACATGCTGGCATCGGCCCGTGCAGCCGCGCAGATTGCCTCGTCACCGGCAGAGGTCAGTCCTTACGGCACCCGCAATCCCAGCCGTGGAGAGCCCAATCCCAACGCCGACCGTTACCCTATTGAACAGCCCTGGCGCGGCACCCCCATGAGCACCTTCCTCCCCTTCCTGCAGAAGCTGGAGGCCGATGTGCGCAGCCGCGATTCCCGCATAGTGAAAGTCATTGTAAACCTGGCGTTTCAGGTGAGCGACATCCTCATGTACAATTCCCAGAAGGAGCTCAAATGGGACACCCGTCCCATGGGCAGCATATCGCTTTCCGCGGTGTTCAAACAGGGAAATCTCACAGAGAACAAATCCACCTCCCGGAGTTTCCGCTGCGGGGCCGAGATGCTCACTCCTGCCCTGGCCCGCGAAATGGCCGATGACATTGTGAAAGGCATTGACGACCGCTTCGCCGCCAAGCGTCCCAAGGGTGGGCAGATGCCCGTGGTCATGGGCGCCGGCGCTTCCGGCATTCTCCTCCACGAGGCCATGGGACACGCTTTCGAGGCCGATTTCAACCGCAAGGGAACTTCCATCTTCGCCGACAAGATGGGCCAGCAGATATGCCCCAAAGGCATCCAGATCATTGACGACGGCACCCTCCGCGGCAACCGCGGTTCGCTCAACTTCGACGACGAGGGCATCCCCGGCCAGAAGACCTACATGGTGGAAGACGGCGTACTCACTTCGTACCTGCACGACCGCATATCGGCCACCCACTACGGCGTACGCCCCACCGGCAACGGCCGCCGCGAGAGCTTCCGCTACGCACCCCTTCCCCGCATGCGGGCAACCTACATGGAAAGCGGCCCGGCCAAGGCCGAAGATCTGGTGGCCGAAGTCTCCAACGGCATCTTCGTGGACGAATTCGCCAACGGCCAGGTGCAGATTGGGGAAGGCGACTTCACCTTCTACGTAAAATCGGGCTATCTCATTGAGAACGGGAAACTTACGCAGCCCGTCAAAGACATCAACATCATAGGCAACGGCCCCCAGGCCCTGGCCGATATCCGCGGCGTGGCCAACGACCTTGCCATAGACCCCGGTGCCTGGACCTGCGGCAAGGAACAGTCCGTTCCCGTAAGCTGCGGCATTCCCACGGTCCTCATCGGCCACTTAACGGTAGGAGGAGAATGATATGGAGAAAGCGATATTGACTTGTGAAGAGATTGCGCTGGCCAGGCATTGCCTGGAATTCGCACAAAAAGAAGGGGCCGATGCCGTGAGAATCACCCTCACCAAGAGCCTCATGAACCTGGTGGGGCTGCTCAACGGCGAGGTGGACAAGACCGCCCACGCCCTGGACCGCAGCCTGCAGCTGCAGCTCTTCGTGGATGGGCGCTTCGGCTCATTCTCGTCCAACCGTCTGGAACGCGAAGGGCTGGAATCGTTTATCCGGGAAGCCATCGGCACCGTCAAAATGCTGGAGGCCGATTCCTTCCGCGCCCTCCCCGCCCCCGAACGCCTGGCGCATGACGCCGTCACCGGCCGCGAGCTGGACCTGTATGACCCTAACCACGAAACCCTCACGGCCGAAAAGCGCCGTGAACTGGCTCTGAGTTCTTGTTATTTCAACCGAGCCTCTTGTCATTTCGACCGAGCGCAAGCGAGTGGAGAAATCTCCTGGCGCCTCATCTCCGAAGAAGGCGAGTATTCTGACTCCGTCTTTGATTCCCTCACCCTGGACTCCCAGGGTCTGGAAGCCCGGCACACCGAGACCTCCTTCGAGATTGGCTACGAGTCTACGGTGGAAGACGCCCAGGGCCGGCATTTCTCCAGTTACTGGTGGGACGCCTCACCCAGGCTGGACAAGCTCCAATGGAAAGACTGCGCCCAGAAGGCTTGCAGCCGCGCCGCCGCACAGCTTAATCCCCAGACCGTTCCCAGCGGGAAGTACACCCTTGTCCTGGACAGCGAATGCGCCTCCAAGGTAGTTACACCGGTTCTGAACGCTCTGGGCGGCTACAGCCTGCAACAGAAGAACTCTTTCCTCACGGACAGCCTGGACAAAAAACTGTTTCCGGAAGGCCTCACCATCCTGGACGCCCCCCGCACCCCGGGCGACACCGGCTGCCGCCTGTTTGACAGCGAAGGGGTGGCCACCCGTGAGATGCCCATCATCCAGAACGGTGTGGTAAAGACCTATTTCTTAAACACATACATTTCCCGCAAGATGGGCATGGAGCCTACCATAGAAGATGCCACGCGCGTGAAAGTGCTTCCGTTTGGAGGCTGCTGTACGCAGGAAGAAATACTGAAAAAAATCAGTGACGGAATTCTGGTCACCGGCTTCAACGGGGGCAATTCCAACCCCGCCACGGGCAATTTCTCCTATGGCATCGAGGGATTTGTAATCAAGGACGGCCGGCGCGTGCATCCCGTACGCGAAATGCTCATCACTGGCAACTTCCTTACCCTTTGGAACAACCTGGTGGCTGTGGCCGACGACGCCCGCCCCTGCCTCTCCAAACTGGTCCCCACCCTTGCCTTCAAAAACGTAGACTTCAGCGCATAATTGTCACACCGAGTCCCTTTTGTCATACCGAGTCCCTTTTGTCATACCGAGCGAAGCGAGTGTATCTCATATGAAAACCGCAGTAGTCATACTAAACTACAACACAAGGAATTACCTGGATCAGTTCCTGCCCGGCCTCATCGCTTCCTGCGAAGGTCTGGACGCCGGCGTGGTGGTGGCCGACAACGCATCGGCCGATACTTCCGTCGAGTTCATGAAGAGCCGCTTCCCGGACGTTCCGCTCATCATACTGGACCGGAATTATGGCTTTACCGGCGGATACAACCGTGCGCTGAAGCTGGTGGAGGCCGACTACTACGTGCTCATCAATAGCGACATAGAGGTACCTCAGGACTGGCTGAAGCCGCTGGTGGAATGGATGGACAGCCATCCGGAATGCGGTGCCTGCGGTCCCAAACTCCTTTCCTGGCACCAGCGGGACTCTTTTGAATATGCCGGTGCGGCGGGCGGTCTCATAGACCGTTACGGCTATCCCTTCTGCCGCGGACGCATCATGCAGAAGATAGAAAAGGACCACGGCCAGTATGACCAGCCAGCCGACGTCCTCTGGTGCAGCGGCGCCTGCCTGATGGTCCGTTCCAGCGTATGGAAGGCTCTGGGTGGCCTGGACGACCGTTTCTTCGCCCACATGGAAGAGATTGACCTGTGCTGGAGAATGCAGCTCCGGGGCTGGAAAGTCACTCTGGTTCCCGCCAGCCATGTCTACCACATAGGAGGAGGAACCCTTCCCAACGAGTCCCCCTTCAAACTGCGCCTGAACTTCCGCAACAACCTGTTGCTCTTGGAGAACAACCTTCCGGCAACTCTTGGGAGTCGTTTCAAGTCACGCATAAGAATTCTGGTTAGAATGTGCCTGGACGGGTTGTCGGCGTTGGTATTTCTTTGCAAAGGGAAGTGGGATTTCTTCCAGGCCGTGGTGCAGGCGCACCGCGAATACCGCCGTTTGCGCCGGCCCGGAGAGATGCTCCCGGACGCCTGCAAGCCCGAAGGTCTGTACAAGGGTTGGATAGTCCCTATAGGACTATTCGGGAAAAAGTAGTATTTTTGTAGGATTAAATGGGAACGCTCTTATGAAGATAATTATCGAAGGTGCGGGACAAGTCGGGTCCCACTTGGCCAAGATGCTTAGCGCCGAAGGCGGTGACATCACCGTCATCGACGACAATCCCGAGCGCATCCGTACCCTGTCCTCCACGGCCGACGTGGCCGCCCTCCTGGGCCCCAACAGTTCCATTCCGCTGCTGCGGGATGCCGGTTGCGCCAAGGCCGACCTTTTCATAGCCGTCAATCCCCTCAAGAATCAGAGCGTCAATATTGTAAGTGCCCTGCTGGCCAAAAAGCTGGGCGCCAAACGCGTGATTGCCCGCATAGACGACGAAGATTACCTGTCCCCCGAGAACAAGCTCCTGTTCAAGGACATGGGAATGGATATGATCTTCTATCCCGAGAAAAGCGCCAGCGACGAAATCCTGGAAATGCTGCATCACAGCTCCTCCACGGATTCCCTGGACTTTGCCCGCGGCAAGCTTCAGCTGGCCGTATTCAAGCTGGACGACGACTCCCCGCTTCTGGACATGAACGTGAAGGATTTCGCCCACAAGGTAAAGGAACAGCAGGCCCAGGCCGAATTCCGTATTGTAGCCATCTCCCGGGGTGGAAAAACCATCATCCCCAGCTTCGACACCGGTTTCAAGTATCATGACTACCTGTACATCATCTGCCGCCGGGATGTCATGCCCACCCTCATCAAATTTGTGGGAAAGGACCAGATCGACATCCGCAGGGTCATGATCCTGGGAGGCAGTGAGATAGGCGTCATGGTGGCCGAAAAGCTGGCCCACGAGAAGGTGGATGAGGTCAAGCTCATCGAGATTGATCCCCAGCGCTGCCGCACCTTGTCGGCCGCCCTCCCCAGCGAGGTGAACGTCACCTGCGGAGACGCCCGCGACTCCGATTTCCTCCTGGAAGAAGATCTCAAGGGCTACCAGGCCATATTGGCCGTCACGGGCAACGACGAGGTTAACATCCTCACCTGCGTGGCCGCCAAGAAGATGGGCGTTCCTCGCGTAATTGCCCAGGTGGAGAACCTGGACTACATCCGCCTGGCGGAGGAAATGGGCGTAGACAGCGTGGTGAACAAGAAACTCATCACCGCCAGCCGCATTTACAAGTTCACCCTGTCCGACAAGGTTCGTTCCGTCCGCTATATGAGCGGAACCGACGCCGAGGTCCTGGAATATACCGCCGCGCCCGGCTCCAAGATTACCAGGGACATCCTCAAGGATATCGATTTCCCCAGCAATGCCATCATCGGCGGCGTCATCCGCGGAGGAGACAGCTTCATTGCCGTGGGTCATACCCGCATCGAGGCCTACGACCGTGTGGCCGTATTCGCCCTGCCCGATGCCGTGAAAGAAGTAGATAAAATGTTCAAATAATGAGTATTCAATCTGATAATATCCAGAAGCTGGTGGAGAGGCGCCAGAAAGCCCGTCTCGGTGGCGGAGAGAAACGCATCGAGGCCCAGCATGCCAAAGGCAAGAAGACGGCGAGAGAGCGCCTGGAACTCCTGTTGGATCCCGGCAGCTTCGAGGAGTACGACATGTTCGTCCAGCACCGCTGCACCAACTTCGGAATGGACCAGACCCATACTGACGGCGACGGCGTTGTCACCGGATGCGGCACCATCGGAGGCCGCCTGGTGTATGTCTTCGCCCAGGATTTCACCGTTACCGGCGGCTCTCTTTCCAAAACCATGAGCGAGAAAATCTGCAAGGTTCAGGACATGGCCCTCCGGGCCGGCGCCCCCTGCATCGGCCTTAACGATTCCGGCGGCGCACGCATCCAGGAAGGTATTGACGCCCTGGCCGGCTACGGCGAAATCTTCGAGCGCAACATCCTCTCCAGCGGTGTGGTGCCCCAGATCAGCTGCATCATGGGTCCCTGCGCCGGCGGTGCGGTGTATTCCCCCGCCCTCACGGACTTCACCCTCATGGTCAAGAATACTTCCTACATGTTCCTTACCGGCCCGGCCGTTGTGAAGAGCGTCACCGGTGAGCAGGTGAGCCAGGAAGAGCTGGGCGGTGCCTCCGTGCACGCCTCCAAGAGCGGCGTCACCCATTTTGCCGCCGAAACGGAGGAAGAAGCCATCGCCACCATCAAGGAACTCATCGGCTACCTGCCCCAGAACAACCTGGAGACGGCCCCCTTCAAGGAAACGGCCGACCCCGTGAACCGCGTGGACGACGCCCTCAACAGCATAGTTCCGGACAATCCCAACAAGGCCTACGACATGTATGCCGTAATCAAGAGCATCGTGGATGACGGAGCTTTCCTGGAGGTTCACAAGGAATTTGCCAAGAACATTATCGTGGGCTTTGCCCATATGAATGGCCGCAGCGTTGGCATCGTGGCCAACCAGCCTGCCGTCCTGGCCGGCGTGCTAGACATAAACGCCAGCCGCAAGGCCGCCCGCTTCGTGCGTTTCTGCGACGCCTTCAACATTCCGCTGGTCACCCTGGTGGACGTACCCGGCTTCCTGTGCGGCACGCAGCAGGAATACGGCGCCATCATCACCAACGGCGCCAAGCTCCTGTACGCCTACGGTGAAGCCACCGTTCCCAAGGTCACCGTCACCCTCCGCAAGGGTTACGGCGGCGCCCATATCGTCATGAGCTGCAAGCAGCTGCGCGGAGACGTCAACTACGCCTGGCCTTCGGCACAGATTGCCGTGATGGGGGCCGACGGTGCCGTGAACGTGCTCTACGCCAAGGATATGAAGGACGACCCGGAGAACGCCCAGGCCATATTCGAGCAGAAGAAGAAAGAATACGAAGAGCTCTTCTCCAACCCGTATCAGGCGGCCCAGAAGGGTTACATCGACGACATCATTGAACCGCGCAACACCCGTTTCCGCGTTATCCGCGCCCTGGAACAGTTAGCCGGCAAACGACAAGAAATCCCCGCCAAGAAACATGACAACCTTCCTTTATAGTTTGCTCCTCACGGCGGGCGGAGACCGCATGATGCAGACGGATCCGCATGGCTGGACGCTAACCATCATCAGCGTGACGGTGGTATTTACCGCCCTCACGGTGCTGTATGGCGTCTACAGCCTCTCCGGCAGTATCTTCTCCGGGAAGTTCAAGCGCGAGCCCAAGCCCAAGAAGCGCGCCCACTCTGTCATCCCGAGTTCCCACTCTGTCATCCCGAGCGAAGTCGAGGGATCTCAAATTGCAGCCGCCATTGCCGTTGCGCTAGACATGGAGAACTCCGGTGACGTTTACGCCGCCATCGCCACGGCCGTGCATCTGTACCTGAACGACGCCGTTCACGACGTAGAGCCCGGCATCGTCACCATCGTCCGCAAAGACTCCGGCTGGAATAATAAAGCATTGAATTTCAGAAAATTACCCAGATAGATCCTTCGTCACTTTATTCCTCAGGATGACAATTGTCATTCTGAGCGAAGCGAAGAATCTGTTATTTGATTAAAAAATAAGCAATATATGAAAGAGTACAAATTCAAGATTAACGGTAAGGATTACGCCGTACAGATTGGTGAGGCGGACGGAAAGAACCTCACGGTAAACGTGAACGGTGCGGACTATCAGGTCGAGCTGGAGAATGCGCCTATTACGGCAGGGAATGTCCCCGCCTCCGCTAATAAAAAGGCCGAAGCTCCGGCGGGAACATCCCCTGCCGCTCCTGCTCCTGCCGCAGCACCCTCCGGTGCAGGCGTCACCATCAAGAGCCCCCTTCCCGGCATCATCATTTCCATCGACGTCAAGGAAGGCCAGGCCGTCAAGCGTGGTCAGAAACTGGCCGTGATTGAGGCCATGAAGATGGAGAACGACATCCTCGCGGAAGCGGACGGCACCGTAACCGCCATCCACGCCCGCAAGGGTGATTCCGTACTGGAAGGTGCAGACATCGTAACTATCGGCTAATGGATACCATTTTAGACAGCCTGCGGCAGTTCTGGCAGTTCACGGGTTTTGCCAATTGTACCTGGCAGCACCTGGTGATGATTGTCATCGGCCTCATTTTCATCACACTGGGTATTGTGAAGAAATGGGAGCCGCTGCTGCTGGTGCCCATCGGATTTGGCATCATCATAGGCAATATTCCGCTTTTCTTTGACCCCGTCACCGGCATGGGACTAAGGATAGGCATCTACGAGGAAAACTCGGTGCTCAATATCCTGTATCACGGTGTGCGCAACGGTTGGTATCCCCCGCTTATCTTTCTGGGGATAGGCGCCATGACAGATTTCAGCGCCCTTATCTCACAGCCCCGGCTCATCCTGATTGGTGCCGCGGCGCAGTTGGGTATCTTCGGCGCTTATCTGCTGGCCCTTTCGGTGGGCTTCCTGCCCAATGAGGCCGGTGCCATCGGCATCATCGGCGGCGCAGATGGTCCTACGGCCATTTTCCTCAGCTCCAAGCTGGCCCCCGAACTCATGGGCGCCATCGCCGTATCGGCCTATTCCTATATGGCCCTGGTTCCTGTGATCCAGAAGCCCATCATGCTGCTCCTAACCACCAAGAAGGAGCGCCTGATCCGCATGAACAAGCCCCGCGTGGTGAGCCAGCGGGAGAAGATCATCTTCCCCATCGTAGGCTTCATCTGCACGGCGTTCATCGTCCCTTCCGGCCTGCCCCTGCTGGGCATGCTGTTCTTCGGTAACCTCCTCAAAGAGAGCGGTGTAACCAAGCGTCTAGCCGCCACGGCCGGAGGCCCGCTCATCGACGTGGTCACCACCCTCATCGGCCTTACCGTGGGCGCTTCCACCCAGGCCGATGTGTTCCTCAGCGGCCGTTCCGTGCTCATCTTCGGACTGGGCCTGGCTTCCTTCGTGATTGCCACCACCTTCGGCGTGAGCTTCGTGAAATTCATGAACCTGTTCCTTCCTGAGGGCAGGAAGATTAACCCGCTCATCGGCAACGCCGGCGTTTCCGCCGTACCGGATGCCGCCCGTGTAAGTGAAACGGTGGGCCTGGAGGCCGACCCTTCCAACCACCTGCTCACCCACGCCATGGCCCCCAATGTGGCCGGTGTCATCGGCTCTGCCGTGGCTGCCGGTATCCTGCTGGGATTCCTCGGATAATCAACGTACTTAATAACCATGTTATTTTCCAAAAAACTGACTTTATTTGCAGCTGCCGCACTCCTGCTGGCAGCCTGCTGCCCCAAGGTTGAAAAAGGCATCCGCCGTGCCACTCCCCTTTCCCAGGGCATGGATGCAGGCCGTCTTGCCCTCATTGACAGCGCCGTCAATGCTTCCATCGCCGCCGGAGACATCCCCGGTGCCGTGGTGGGCGTAGTCCGCAACGGCTGCCTGGTGTACGAAAAGGCCTTCGGCTACAAGGCCCTGCTGCCCGAGAAGGACACCATGACGGTTGAGACCATGTTCGACCTGGCCTCCGTTTCCAAATGCGTGGGAACCACCCTTTCCTTCATGCAGCTGGTAGAACAGGGCAAGGTTCGCCTGGTAGACCCCGTGAACCTGTATTTCCCGGATTTCCAGCCGTGGGAAGACCCTGAGACCCATGAGAAGATGGACATCACCGTCCAGGACCTCCTCACCCACTCTTCGGGCATTGCGGCCTATCTGCCCAATGTTCCGGCCTATATCCAGCAGTACGGCGAGAACAGCCCGGATTCCCTGATCATGTGGATTTCCACCCAGGCCAAGCGCAACTTCCGTCCCGGCACCAAGTGCCTGTACAGCTGCCTCAACTTCATCACCCTGCAGAACATCCTGCAGAAGGTAACCGGCGAGCGCCTGTGCGACTACGCCCAGAAGAACGTCTTTGACGTGCTGGGCCTGGAGCATACCACCTACTTCCCGCTGTATGGCGAACCCGCCTGCCGTCCCGGTCTGGAGGAACTTGCCGAGCTCTGCGCCCCCACCGAGGAGCAGGCCGACGGCCACATCCTCAAGGCCGAGGTCCACGACCCCACCGCCCGCCTGGCCAATGCCGGCAATTCCGGTAACGCCGGCGTATTCTCCAATGTGGAAGACCTGGCCGTGGTGGCCGCCGCCCTCCTTAACGACGGTTCCTACAACGGCAAGCGCATCCTGAGCCCGCTCACCGTGAAAAAGATGTTCACCGTGCCCGAGACCAACGCTTACGAGGTAGCCCGCGCCCTGGGCTGGGACACCTACTACACCGGTCCCTACACCAGCGGTGACATCTTCTGCGTAGACGACGTCCGCGGCCACACCGGCTACACCGGCACCTCCATGATCATGGATCCCGAGACCAAGACCGCCGTCATCGTGCTGGCCCACCGCGTACATCCCAAGGACGAAGGCTCCACCGGACGCCTCCGCTCCGTCATTGCCTCCATCGTCGCAAGTTCTATCGGCCGATAAGTTATGAAGAAGTTTTTCCTTTCTGCCCTCCTCATCTTTGGAGTTTCGGCCCTTATGAACGCTCAGGAAACTGAGGAATTCAGCATACCCGTAACCTTTACCGGACAGCGCCCCGTTATTTCGGACTTTGTTTCCGCCATCCTGTCGCAGGAAGAAGACCTGGGCGAGTCTCTGGGAGAGATGGCCGACGTCTGGCAACTGTATAAGGCCGGCAAGCCCCTTCCGGAAGGCCGCTCGTTTGTGGTGGATACCAAAAACGGCTATTTCCGCTATGACTGCTCCGACAAGGACGAAGACGGCAACGTTTACAGCACTTTCATTGAATTCTGCTACTGGAACTGCTCCAACGGACTGCGCAAACTGGTGGCCGAGAATACGGTCTGCTTCCAGAACGGAAAGCCCTTCATGGGCCAGTATTCCGGCCTGAGCTTCCTTATGTATGACAACAAAACCCGGAAACTCAACCTGGTCTACGACGACCTGGGCCTGGACTTCGACTACCCCGACGGGATAGAAGTCATTACCCACAAACTCCCCCAGACCGGAAAGACCATGGAATATCATTTCCATACCTCGTCCGGAGAAGTCATTAAGAAACTCACCTGGAACGGAATCAACTTCGTAGAAAACGCCGAGTAGCAAAAGTTCCGGAAATATCTCGTATTAAAGACCACATTCTATTTCAGATGTGGTCTTTTTTTGATATATTTGCGAAGATACAGATAACACTGAAAACAATTTCAATATGGACAAACTCCAGGAACTGACTCAGAAACTCTATGAGGAGGGTCTTTCGAAAGGAAAATTAGAGGGCGAAGCCCTGCTGGCCAAGGCACAGATGGAGGCCGATGAACTCATTAAGAAGGCTCAGGAAGAGGCTGCCGCCATTGTGGAGAAGGCCCGCAAGGAAGCGGCCGACTATAAGGTAAAAGTGGAGGGAGACGTGAAGATGGCTTCCACCCAGGCCCTGCAGGCCACCAAGGCCGGCATCGAGGGGCTCATCGTGGCAAAGGCCGTGGAGCCCGTGAAAGAGCAGCTGGGTTCCGCCGCTTTTATGAAGGAGATTATTACCGCCGTGGCTCAGCGCTTCAGCACCCAGGAATCCACAGACCTTTCCCTGGTTCTTCCGGAGAAGCTTCAGAAAGAACTGGAGCCTTTCGTGAAAGGCGAGCTGGCCAAAACCCTGGGCAAGGGCGTCGAGGCTTCCTTCTCCAAGAAGGTTGCGGGCGGCTTTAAGATCGGCCCCAAGGATGGCAGCTATTTCATAAGCCTCACGGACGACGCCTTCCAGGCCCTGATAGGCGACTATCTCCGTCCCGCCACCAAGAAAATCCTCTTCGGCTAGCGCATGAGCAATTTCGAGTACATCATCTCCAGCCTCCCCTTCCTCACCACGGACTACAAGTACGAAGACGGGCAGGGGTTCTTCACCGTGCTGGAAGAGATTAAGGAAAACCTGGGAGAAAAGGATTTGGAGTCCCTGGACTTTCTGCTGGACGGCTTTGATCCCAAGAAGTTAGGGGCCGATTACTACGCCCTTGCCCTGAAGAGCCCCATCAAGTTCATCAGGGAATACTTCAGGTTCGACCTTAACCTCCGCAATGCCAAGGTGCGCTACCTCAACCACGTGCTGGGCCGTCCCGAAGACCAGGACGTACTAACAGGCAAGGGCAAGGAAGATGAGGAAGACCTGGATATTGACGGCTATCGCTTCACCGGAGGGGAATTTGAGGAAAAGCTCAAGGTTCAGGCAGCCCTGGAAAGCGCCAGCCTCCTGGACCGGGAGAAAGCCCTGGACGACGTCACCTGGGAAAAGATAGATTCCCTGGAGACATTCCATTACTTCGACCTCACCGCCGTCCTGGCTTATGTTGCCAAGCTCCATATAGTGGACCGCTGGCTGGCCCTGGACGAGGAAAAGGGCCGCGAGCTGTTCCACAAGCTGGTGAAGGAAGTGAAAGGAACATTCAAAGGAGTTAATTACACAGAGAAATAAACGTATTCTATATGAAAACTACTGGTATTGTAACCGGCATCGTTTCCAATCTGGTCACCGTAAAGGTAGACGGCCCCGTGGCCGAGAATGAAATCTGCTACATCAATCTTGGCGGAGTCAGGATGATGGCGGAAGTCATCAAGGTGAACGGAGAAAACGCCTCCGTCCAGGTGTTCGAGAGCACCCGTGGCCTCAAGGGAGGAGACAAGGTGGAATTCGAAGGCCGGATGTTGGAGGTTCAACTGGGCCCCGGCCTGCTTTCCAGCGTATACGACGGCCTTCAGAACAACCTGGCCACCATGGAGAACGTCTTCCTCCAGAGAGGCGAATACACAGACCCTCTGGACCGTCAGAAAGCCTGGGATTTCACCCCTATCGCCAAGGTGGGCGAAACGGTGGTGGCGGCCGACTGGCTGGGCGAGGTAAAGGAAGGATGGCTGCCCCATAAGATAATGGTACCCTTCGCCTTTGAAGGAGAATACAAAGTCAAATCCATCAAGGAAGCCGGCGCCTACACCGTAGACACCGTGATAGCCGTCCTTACCAACGCAGCCGGCGAAGACGTCAACGTGACCATGGTCCAGAAATGGCCCGTGAAGGTAGCCATCAAGGGATACAGGGAGAAACCGCGTCCCAACAAGATTATGGAAACCGGCGTCCGCGTCATCGATACCCTCAACCCTATTGCCGAAGGCGGCACGGGCTTCATCCCCGGGCCTTTCGGCTGCGGAAAAACGGTGCTTCAGCACGCCATAGCCAAGCAGGGCGATGCCGACGTCATTGTGATGGCCGCCTGCGGTGAACGTGCCAACGAGGTGGTGGAAATCTTCACCGAGTTCCCCGAACTGGTTGACCCGCACACTGGCCGCAAGCTGATGGAGCGTACCATCATCATTGCCAACACCTCGAACATGCCCGTAGCAGCCCGTGAGGCTTCCGTCTATACAGCCATGACGATTGCCGAGTACTACCGTTCGATGGGTCTTCGCGTCTTGCTGATGGCTGACTCTACATCGCGTTGGGCACAGGCTTT
>JAFZWC010000060.1 GCA_017617475.1 Bacteroidales bacterium | reverse complement strand
GGACCGCGAGGCCCGCAAGATGTCCCTGGGCATCAAGCAGCTCACCGCCAATCCTTGGGAGAGCATCCGCGAGAAGTATCCCGTGGGTTCCCAGCACAAGGCTACCGTCCGCAACATCACCAACTTCGGTGTATTCGCCGAGCTTGAGGATGGCGTAGAGGGTCTCATCCATATCTCCGACCTCTCCTGGAACAAGATCAAGCATCCCGCCGAGATGGTTCAGAGCGGTGACGTCATCGACGTCGTCATCCTGGACTTCGACGAGAACAGCCACAAGCTGAGCCTGGGTCACAAGCAGCTCACCCCCAACCCTTGGGACGAGCTCGAGGCCAAGTACCCGGTTGGTACCGTTGTTGACGCTACCGTGAGCGTGATCGGTGACAAGAACACCACCCTCACCCTGGCCGACGGCACCGAGGTAAGCGCCTTCAACCGTGAACTCGTCAAGGAAGACGGTAAGAACGCCCTGGTAGGCGAGACCCTCCCCGTGAAGGTGATCGACCTCCGTCGCAGCACCCGTACCATCCGCGTTTCCCATGTCCGCACCTACTCCGAGGCCAAGGCTGCCCGCGAGACCGCTGAGGTCGAGACCGCCAAGAAGGCCATCAAGAAGGTCCAGAGCAATGTGGAGAAGACCACCCTCGGTGACATCTCCGCTCTCGCTGCCCTGAAGGACAAGATGGAAAAGGGTGAGTAATAACCCAAATACTTTTAAGGTCACCTTACTGGGCACGGCATCGGCCATGCCCGTAAGGGGCCGGAACCAAAGCGCCCAGGCACTGCAAGTGCACGGGCGCTTGTTCCTTATTGACTGCGGCGAAGGCGTCCAGTACAGCATGGTGGAGCACCACATCCCCATGATGAAACTGGACACCCTCTTTATCTCCCACATCCACGGAGACCACGTGTTCGGTTTCTTCGGCCTGCTCAGTACGCTGGGCATGAAGGGACGCCAGACGCCGCTCAATATCTTTGCGCCTCCGGCCTTCGGTCCCATGCTCAAGTTCTTTCTGAGCTATTACGGAGATGGTATCGGCTACGAAATCCGCTTCACTCCGCTCAAGATGAAAGAGCCCGAGACCGTGCTGGAGACCAAGAGCATCCGGGTTCAGGCCTTCCCGCTGAACCACGGAATTGAAACCTTCGGCTTCCGCTTCGAGGAAAAGGAACCTCCCTTTAATGTATATAAGGAAGCCATAGAGGAATACGGGCTCACGCTCACGGAAATCGGCACCCTCAAGCGCGGAGAGGATGTGGTGAGGGCCGATGGCAGCGTAATCCCTGCCGCCAAGGCTGCGTACAAGCCCTTCGTTCCCCGGAGCTATGCGTATTGCTCCGACACCGCGCCTTTCCCCGAAGAGGCTCAGTGGCTCAAGGGAACCACGGTTCTCTATCACGAGACCACTTATCTTCAGGAGTTTGAAGACCAGGGTGCCCAGCGCCACCATTCCACCACCCTCCAGGCAGCCGCTGTGGCCAAAGAAGCCGGGGTGGAGAAACTGCTCATCGGCCACTATTCTTCCCGCAGCAGCGAAGTGTCTCAGTATCAGGCCGAATGCCGCTCGCTTTTCCCCGAAACTTACGCCACATCCGACGGGGATTCCTTCGATATTTAAAAGTTTTTCGTAAATTAGCGCTATGAAGAAAATCCTCATAGCACTTTGCTGGCTGCTGGCCGTCGCGGGCCTGGTGGCCAAGGATGACACGCCCCAGGAGCGGTATGTAAAGAAGTATGCCGATATGGCCGTGCGGGAAATGATCCGCAGCGGCGTGCCGGCCAGCATTACCCTGGCGCAGGGCATGCTGGAGTCCGGCAATGGTATGTCCAAGCTGGCCACGGAGGGCAACAACCACTTCGGCATCAAATGCCACAAGGGCTGGGAAGGGAAGACCATGCGCGTGGACGACGACGCCCCCAACGAGTGCTTCCGCGTGTACAAGAGCGTGGAAGACAGTTACAAGGACCACTCGGACTTTCTCCGCTACCGGGACCGCTACAAATTCCTCTTTGACCTGGAGCGCACGGACTACAAGGGCTGGGCGTACGGGCTCAAGAAAGCCGGTTATGCCACGGATCCGGGTTATCCCGCCAAGCTCATCAAGTATATAGAGGATTACGACCTGGCCCGCTACGATGTTCTGGAAAAGGCCGAAGAAACCGTGGTGCCCCTGCCGCCGCACAAGATTGAGGCTCCCGTGCTGGCCATGGCCGACGAAGTGTTCAATTTCCCGCTCACGCGCGAACTCTATTCCATCAACGGCGTTCCCTTCGTGTATGCGCTGGAAGGGGAAACCTACAAATCACTTGCAAAGTACTACCATCTCTTCCACAAGGAGATACTCAGTTTCAACGATTTGAAGAAGGACCAGACGCTCCTGCCCGGTACGGTGGTTTATCTTTCCTTCAAGAAAAACCACACGCAGGCCGGTCTGGACAAGTATATCGTAGAAGAAGACGGGGAAGACTTCCACGCCATCTGCCAGCGCTTTGCCGTGAAGGAGAAGTCCATCCTCAAACTGAACGGCCTCAAGAAGGCCCCCGTGCTCCGGGAAGGCGACGAACTTAAACTGCGATAAGGTATGCGGGCAAAGAAAGTATTAATAAGATTGTTGGTGGGATTGTGCGTCGCCGTGGCTGTAGTGGGTGGCGCTCAGGCCTACCGGATGTACTACGACCGCAAGGTGCCCAACTTCACCGGGGAGATAGACCTCTACGTGTATCCCGGCATGGAGACGGATGGTGTGTGCGAAAGCATCCTGGCCAGCGGCCTGGTGAAAAGCGAAGCCAGCCTGAAGCGGGTGCTCAAGGATGTGCATACCCTCAAGCCGGGTCATTACCGCATCGATTCTTCCTGTGCCAGCATCTACGTAGCCCGCATGCTGCATCTGGGCTGGCAGACGCCCGTGAACCTGACCCTTTCCGGTGCCATCCGCACCCCGGGCGTCCTGGCCCGCAAGATTGGCGCCCAGATGATGGTGGATTCGGCCGCCGTGGCGTCCTTTGCTTATTGTGCCGATTCCATCGGCCTGGACCCCGCCCTCCTTTTCACCCGCATTCTTCCGGATTCCTACCAGATGCTCTGGACCGCGCCGGTGAAGGAGATTTTTGCCCGCCTGTTCAAGGAGCGCGACGCCTGGTGGACAGCGGAACGCGTGGCCGCCGCCGCCAAGCAGGGCCTTACGCCCGAGGAGGCGTCCACCCTGGCTTCCATAGTGGACGGCGAAACCCATTATGTGCCGGAGCAGCCCACCATAGCCTGCGTATACCTGAACCGCCTGCACATGGGCATGAAGCTTCAGGCCGACCCTACCATAGCCTACTGCTTTGACTACGAGCCCCGCCGCATCCTGCGCTGGATGCTGGAGGTGGATTCCCCGTACAATACCTACCTGCATTACGGGCTGCCTCCGGGCCCCATATCCTGTCCGCCCAAGAGCTGCCTGGAAGCGGTGCTGAACCCCGATAAGCACGACTATATCTATTTCTGCGCCGACCCTTCCTTCAACGGAAGCCACCGCTTTGCGGTTTCGTACACCGAGCATTTGCAGAATGCCCGGGCTTTCCAGCGTGCCCTCACCGAACGTCAACGCGCCCAAAAATGATGACCACCCCGCTCATAGACAAGGCCCGTGCCGCAGCGGCCGAGGCGTTGAAGGACATGACCCGCCACGACGGGACGCCCTTCATCGGCCATCCGGATGCCGTGGCAAAGATAGTGGCCGACGAGATTGGCCTTCCCGAGGAGTGCATAGCCGCCGTGTACCTTCATGAAGCCAGCCGCATGGCCGGCATGGAAGTGAAGGAGGCCGATTGGGGAGAAGCCATCTGCACGCTGGTGGAAGGCCTGAACAAGATTTCCACCATCAAGCCCAAGGACACGCGCCTGGAGGCCGAGAACTACAAGAAGCTCATTATCCAGTATTCCCGGGACCCGCGCGTAACCGTGCTTAAGCTGGCCGACCGCCTTGAGGTGATGCGAAGCCTCAAGATCTTCCCCAAGAGCGGCCGCGACCAGAAGATCCTGGAAACCCTCCTGCTGTACATTCCGCTGGCACACCAGCTGGGCCTGTACAACATGAAGCGGGAGATGGAGGATATCTACCTGAAATACTCTGAACCCGAGCAGTACCGCCTCATCACCAACAAACTGAAGGCGGGGGAGAAGGATCGCGAGAAGCTCATGGCAGAATTCATCGAGCCGCTCAAATCCAAGCTGGACGCCGATGGAATACAGTATAAGCTGAAGATCCGCACCAAGGCCGCCTATTCTATCTGGCAGAAGATGGTGAAGCAGAAAGTGCCTTTTGAGGGCGTGTATGACGTGTTCGCCATCCGCTTCATCATAGATTGCGACGGCGAAGACCACAAACTGGAGAAGGACCTCTGCTGGCGGGTGTATTCCTTCGTGACGGAAGAATACGAGGCCGATACCAAACGTTTGAGGGACTGGGTCACCAACCCCAAGCCCAACGGTTACGAAAGCCTGCACATCACGGTCAAGAACCGCGAAGGAGCTTACGTGGAGGTGCAGATCCGCACCAAACGAATGGATGATATTGCGGAGAACGGCTTCGCCAGCCACTGGTCTTACAAGGGCATCAAGCGGGAAGAGACGCTGTCCCGCTGGCTTACCTCCGTGCGGTATGCCCTGGAGCACCCGGACGAGAATACCGAGGACCTCCCGCAGCCGCCTTCCAAGGAAATCTTCGTGTTTACCCCTACCGGCGAACTGCGCATCCTGATGGCGGGTTCCACGGTGCTGGACTTTGCATTCGGCATCCACACCAATATAGGCTCCCACTGCGTAGGCGCCAGAGTGAACGGCAAGGCGGTGAGCATCCGCGAAAAGCTGGCCACCGGTGACGTGGTGGAGATTCTTACGTCCAAGAACCAGCGTCCCAATCAGGACTGGATGGGGTGGGTGGTGTCGCCCAAGGCCCGTTCCAAGGTGAAGCAGGCTCTCCAGGTGCAGGAACAGTCCCGCGCCGTGGATGGCCGTGAACTCCTGGACCGCCGTCTCAAGAACTGGAAGCTGGAGTTCCCGGACGAGATGTGCTCCGAGTTCCGCAAGAAGAACAATTATCCCTCTCTGACGGGCTTCTATGCCGCCATAGGCGACGGCGACCTGGATGTAAATGTCATCAAGGACTTTATCCTCTCCGAGGCCGAGCGTCACGCCGCTTCCGTAGAGGCCGCCGAGGCCGTCCAGGCATCGGCCAAAGCCGCCCGGCACTACGAATCCAAGGACGATATCCTGGTGCTCAATGCCAAGAATGTGAAGGGCATAGAGTACAAGATGTCCAAGTGCTGCAATCCGGTATTCGGAGACGATGTCTTCGGCTTCGTGACCCGCGAGGCCGGCATCAAGATTCACCGCATCACCTGTCCCAACGCCGCCCGCCTGCTGGAAATGTATCCTTACCGCATCCAGAAGGTCCGCTGGGCCGATTCCCCTTCGTCCGGTTCCTTCCAGGTAGAATTAAGGATAGTGGCCGACCAGGAAAGCGGCCTGCTGAACCGCATCATGGAAGTGGTGAACCAATTCAAGGCCTCCATCCGGAGTTTCAACGTCAATGAAAACTCCCGCAACGGCACCTTCGAAATCACCATGAAACTCTCTGTCCCCTCCAATCTGGAACTGGACAAAGTAGTCTCCCAACTCCGTACCCTCAAACACGTGGTCAAAGTTACCCGCTCTTAAAAGGAGGTTACTCAAAAGTGAGTTGCCTTCTTTTGGGGAGGGAGGGGTGTAGGGTGCCGGGGGGACTCCGTTCCGCTTCGCTCCACTCCGGCCCCTCCCACAGCTTTTTGGACTTTTCTCCGGAAGCAAGCTCCCTCCGAAAAATCCAAAAATCTGCGGGCCCCTCCCCCTGCCCTTGTCCGGGGGTG
>JAFZWC010000059.1 GCA_017617475.1 Bacteroidales bacterium | reverse complement strand
GCTATGTGAACCCTTTCCCTGATATGGCTCCGGACTCCGTGCTCACCCGCTTCTGGTATGTGAACGGCAACCTGATGCTGGAAAGTCCCGTGGACATTCCCTCCCATGGCCAAATAGTCCGGGAGGTACGGGACGATGCATTCTTCTTCCTGGAGCCACGGAAAACGTACTCTCACCCCATTGTGAAAGTGGGGTCGCATTTCTGGACGCGGAAAGATATGGACCATCCCATGGGATTCAGCGAGAACCCGCATTCCGGATACGCGTATTTTGACGAGCTGGTGGAGGAGGGCGTCCTGTATACCCGCTTCGACTTCCAGATTAACGACATCATCATGGAAGACAATAACTGGATCTGGGGAAATGAGCGTCGCTGGCACATGCCTACATCTACAGAGGTGAAGGACTTGGAGGCCTTTCTGGGCTTCAATCCCAAAGCCCTGTTCCCGGGGCAGCTTTCCGGCTTCGACGCCCGCTTCAACGGCTATTGGGGCATTAGCGACGTGCTGAACGGACGTGCCGCCTTCCCGGATAACACGCTGAACCTTCGTTACAAAGGGCAGCTCCATCTGTTCTCTGTGGTGGACAACGGCGGCGATAATCCCCAGTTGCTGGTGCTGGACGGGAACTATCGTCTGATTCGTTATGACGTATTGGGCGACTGGCACGAGGACTATTATCCCGTGCGTCCGGTACGCAGTTACAAATTTGAATATCCCCAGTTGGAATTGATTGAGCGCTATGTGGACTAGGACTAAACAACTATTCATTTTCCTTGCGGCATCGATGATGCTGTCCGTAATTCCTGGCTGCCGGAAGGACCCTGCGGGCGATGCCGAGTCAGATGCCGTTCTTGAACAGAAGGAGCGCGAAGCCTACGCCGTCCAACATGTTCTGGAAGCACTGACCGACATGGTCTTTAACGACGAGGATGAGTCCGACTTTGTATTCGAAGGGGAAACCTTTGAACCCGCTATTGGTGAAGTCCTGGACCAGAGTGCGCCCTCCGAGAGAAGTGTATTTGTGGAAACCGCTTCGCTCGCAGAACCTTACTTCCGTTCGATGGTAGGAGATAATAGTTTTGTTTCGGAGGCACCGTACGGGCTGGTGATAGATCTCACGTCCCTCAAACTGGGCAAACTCACTTTCCACCGCGAAGGGGAGGGAAACAATTCCGGCTATGTCAGCGTGGAGATTCCCTGCATCCCGCATCTTTCCAAGATAATATACCGTACCGCAGACCAGTGGGGTACCAATAGCTTTACTTCCCCCTGTCGGCGCGGAGACGTGTACTTCGGCGAGGGCGTGTACTGGGTTTGCGTAAAGGAAAGCCAGAGCAGCAGCAGCCCCGGAACGCTGGTAAACATGGCTGCCGGAAAAGGTCATTTATACAATGACAGATGGGATGAACTGTGGGATCCCAAGCATGGAAGCGGTCACGACTTGAATTGCCGTATCAACGACATCAGTGAATACCTGCTGCTCTGCTCGGACAGCAGGATCTATGCCCGAAAAAAACAGAAGATAGTGGAACGGTTCCCGGGTGAGGTATTCCCTTTTGCCTGCTATTCCAATAATGCGGAAAAGCAGGATTTCCCCAGCCTGGATCATGATGGCTTTGCCACCGGCAAAGAAGACTTCAGCCACTGGTCCGACTATTCCCTGGGCCGATACCAAAAAGTGGTGATTGTGCTGGGTGCCAAGCATGGAAAATACAAACTCTTCAAAGGGAAGAAGCGCTATTGCCAACATGTCCGCATTGCACCGCAGTGCATCAATAACGACGGCTATTCCTTTGACGAAAAAGGCTACTACGGCGATGGCGGGAAGGACGACCTCTACGATTTCCTGGACGAGAGTTTTGTCTATACCATGAACAGCGTGCATTTTACGGATAAAGTGCCCCAGGGTTTCACTCTTGTCAATATATAGTAGTTGAAAAGCATCCTTCATATTGTTGGTCTCCTTGGCCTGGCAGCCCTTCTGTGGGGTTGCCGGGAACTGGAAATCCCGGTCGGGCAAGAAGGCCCGGTCCCGGAATGGATGCCGGAAGGGGGCTACAACTGGGTAAAGTCGGCCGATGTGGAAACCCGCGAACTGTTCCGCCGGAACCACGGACTGGGGTACTCCTACAATGCCGTCCGGGGAGACTACTGCAATTGGAAAGACATCCGCTGTCAGGTGCTTAACCGATACTATGTGGAGAACCTGCAGGATGCCTCCGGAGAAAAACTCATCGTGGAAGACGCCGCCAGATATTCCTCCGTCGCCTCTGAGTTTGACTATTCCTTCCGGGACTATGTGGCCAACGTAGCCGTAGAAACCAAGCAGAAGGTAGATCTGGGCCTCTATGAGAAAGAAAAACGCAACCGGCAGTATTTCCTGGAGAATGGCATCCAGGAAACGTTTTACTACACCCTGGAGGAGAAAGAGGTGATGATGGAAACCTATGTAAGCTACGCCAGCGTGTTAGCCCGTTACCCTCGGAACAGAAACGTCTTTACGGAGAGTTTCCGAAATGCCATTGAGCACCTGAGACTTACCCCCGATGACAATGTGGCCGCGGTGGATTCCCTAATAAATGTGTGGGGCACCCACGTCATTGTCAGTGCTGTCCTGGGCGGACGCCTCCGGGTGGACTTGATGAACAGCATGTGGCGCTACAGCGACAAGTCCAGCGAAGATGCGTGGAGCACACAGGAATTTTTGTTTGCGGTGGAAAACAAGCAGAATGCCCGTGTGGAGGAAGAGTTTGTGTGGTTGAAAGACTGCCGTCTCATGCTCCAGGCCTGGGGAGGAGATCAGAGCCATCTGACGGGCCTGCTGGGAGAGCACAAGCCGGACGGTTCGCGGACGTTCTCCCTGGATGGGATATCGGCATGGAGAAGGTCGCTGGTGTATAACCCGGCGGACGAACTGCATTCCAACGTGGAGCTCATTGACATGGAGGTAGTGCCCATCTGGGAGTTCGCCGCTCTGGTGGACCCGTGGCAGGCCATGCGCATTAAGGCCGCCATCACCCAGGATGCCGCCCTGATGCAAAAACTGCTGGGCGACGCCAACTTTTTCAACGCCACGTTCCCCATCCGCTATCCTTCCGCAAGCTGCCAGTGGAGAAAGGACACGCAGACGTGGGAGCCCTTTACCCGGACCGATTCCGAGGACGCTCTGCAGGTGGTGAATATCGAAAGCGGCGGCCGCTATATTGCCACCGTCTGCCACGAGGACATAGACGGACACGACCTCTGGGTGTGCTATCCCATCTATGAGGGAAAGGTAAACCTGGCCTGCGGGCTGGGCGTGGAGAATGGCAGCGTATTCAAGGTGCGCTGGATTGGGGATACACCCACCCTCACCTATCAGGAAGGGGTTACGGCCGATGATACGTTCTACATTACTGCGGGCGGAGTGGGTGTAGAGCCCGTGGAGGATGTGGTGTACGCTCAGGGACGCGCTCTTCCCTATATAGAACTCAGCGGTGGCATCCAGGCCGATGGGGGCTATGCCTCGGAGGCCTTCTGTGTCTTCCGGGAACAGGGGCACTTTGTGCTGCCCGTGAAGGCATCGGCCTGCCCCGAGAACATTGTGGGTTGGGATGAGTATACCACCGTTGCCGCCGGCAGCTGGCTCTTCACCCGGAATCCGGCCTACACCTACATTTACAACGCCAACGAGATTCGATAAACTCAACTTTGCGTAAAAACTTGAGCGGTATTTCAACTCTGCATCAATATTTGAGGGTCTTGCCCGCATGCAGCCTTGGAGGAGTGAAGAGCTTTAAGAAGTTTTTCTTTATTTTACGGTCGAAGAATCCAACTCAGACATGGCCAACAACAATACCAACATAGAACTGACGAGCCGGATTACGGCAGGAAGCCAGTTCATTGGGGAGATGACTACTCCGGATTCCGTCCGCATTGACGGCACGCTGGTGGGACGGCTCAAATCCGGGGCGCACGTAGTTGTGGGCGAGAAAGGAGTAATCAAAGGGAACGTCTACTGCAAAACGGCCGATATTTACGGCACCCTACAGGACGGAGCCGTCTATGTTAAAGAAATCCTGACTCTCAAACCGGGTTGTACCGTGAAGGGGGATCTGTATCCCCACCGCATCCAGATAGAACCGGATGTCCATGTAGACGGCAACTGCAAGATGATAAGCGAAGACGAATTTAACAAAGCCTCAACCTAAAAGTTCTTTCAAAAAAAAGCGGTCCTCTTCCCTGGGGGCCGCTTTTGACGTATGTATGTGCGCTGCCTGCTACTTGCTCTCGCGGTACAGGAAGCACTCGATGGTGTTCTTCATGAGCATGGCGATGGTCATGGGGCCTACGCCGCCCGGAACGGGAGTGATGTAGGAGGCCACGGGTTCGGCCGATGCGAAGTCCACGTCGCCGCAGAGCTTGCCTTCCTCGTCGCGGTTCATACCCACGTCAATGACCACGGCGCCGGGTTTGACCATGTCGCCGGTGATGAGTTTGGCTTTGCCTACGGCCAGCACCAGTACATCGGCATTACGGCAGACGGCGCCCAGGTCGGCCGTGCGGGAATGGGCGATGGTAACGGTGGCATGACGGTCCAGCAGGAGCTTGGCCACGGGCTTGCCCACAATATTGCTTCGGCCCACCACCACGGCATTCTTGCCCTTGAGTTCCAGGCCGATGCTGTCGATCAGGCGCATGATGCCGGCGGGCGTGCAGGGGACGATGCACTTCTTGCCCAGCCACAGGCCCGCCACGTTGCCGGGATGGAAACCGTCCACGTCTTTCTCGCGGGCGATGGTGTCAATCACCTTTTCCTCGTCAATGTGCTTGGGCAGGGGCAGCTGCACCAGGATACCGTCCACCAGAGGGTCGTTGTTCAGATCTACGATCTGCTTGAGAAGAGCCTCTTCGGAGATGTCGGCCGGGAGCTCGATGAGTTTGGACTCCATTCCGGTATAGGCGGCGGCCTTCACTTTGTTTCTTACATAAACCTGGCTGGCGGGATTCTCTCCCACTATGATGACCACCAGGCAGGGTTTGCGGCCATACTTGGCCTCCAGCACGGGGACTTCGGCCTTGACCTCGTCCTTGACTACTTGACTTAATGCTTTTCCGTCAATTATTTTTCCCATAAACTATTCTTCTTTTGTCATTCCGAGGCCCTCTGGGCCGAGAGAATCTCCGGAGATACGCTCGCTTCGCTCGGTATGACAGTTAATCCAAAGCTTGATGCGCTATGTCTTTTCTGTAAAACAGATTGTCACACTGGATCTGCTCCACCTCGGCGTAGACCTTGCGGCGGGCATCGGCCAGGTCGGAGCCGGCGGCAATGACCATGAGCACGCGGCCGCCGTTTGTAACCAGCTGGCCATTCTTGAGGGCCGTTCCCATGTGGTACACCTGGGTGCCCACGCGGTGCATACCGTTGATGGCGACGCCCTTCTCATAATGGCCGGGATAGCCCTTGGAGGCCAGAACCACGCCCAGGGTTACGCCATCGGCCCAGACGGGCTGCTCCACCTCATGGCCGGTAGCGACGCCTTCGAAAATGTCGTAGATATCGCTCTGCAGCAGCGGCAGCACCACTTCCGTCTCGGGGTCTCCGAAGCGGGCGTTGAACTCGATTACTTTGATGCCCTGCGGGGTTTTCATGAGGCCGCCGTACAGCACGCCGGACAGCGGAAGGCCTTCGGCCACCATGGCCGATGCAGCCTTGCACATGATTTCCCTGTAGGCGAATTCGCGGTCTTCGGGGGTGATGAAAGGCAGGCCCGTGTAGGCGCCCATTCCGCCGGTGTTGGGACCTTTGTCGCCGTCAAAAGCGCGCTTGTGGTCCTGTGAGAGCGGCATGGGATATACGCGGGGGCCATCCACGAAGCAGAGGAAGGAGAATTCCGGGCCGGTGAGGAAGTCCTCCACCACTACCCTGCCCTGCCCGAAGGAATGGTCCAGGAGCATGTCGGCCAGGGCGGCCTTGGCTTCTTCCAGATCCTGAGCTATGACCACACCCTTTCCGGCAGCCAGACCGTCGTACTTGAGCACGGCTGGGAAAGGACGGGCCGATACATAGGCCAGCGCCTCGTCATAATCCGAAAAGCCCTGATAGGCCGCGGTGGGGATGTCATACTTGGCCATGAGCTTCTTGGCAAACTCCTTGGAGCTCTCGATGGCGGTAGCGGCTTTGGTATGGCCAAAGATGGCGAGCCCGGCCGCCCGGAAGGCATCCACAATGCCCGCCGCCAGCGCGGCCTCGGGGCCCACTACCGTCAGATCTACCTTATTCTCAATGGCAAAGGCCTTCAATCCCTCCACATCCGTATCCTTCAGCGGCACGTTGATGGCCTGCTCCCCAATACCGGCGTTGCCGGGGGCGCAGTAAATCTTGGACACCTGCGGGCTACGGCTCAGAGCATCCACAATGGCATGCTCACGGCCGCCGCCGCCAATGACCAGAACCGTCTTTCCCAAAAGGTCTTCCAGGTTTACGTCCTTGGCACTTTTGGCAGACTTAACAGATGGTAAAGGATATACTAGACCCATAACCTATTAATGTTTAAAATGGCGTACGCCTGTGAAGAGCATGCAAATGCCCAGTTCGTCGGCCTTCTTGATGGCGTCCTCGTCGCGGATGCTGCCGCCGGGCTGCACAATCACGGTCACGCCGTACTTGGCGGCAAGGGCCACGGTGTCGTCGAAAGGCAGGAAGCCGTCGGAGGCCAGCACCAGGCCCTCGGTAAAGCCGGCGTTCTTGGCCTCGTTCAAGGCAATCTCGGCCGATCCCACGCGGTTGGTCTGACCGGCGCCCACGCCTATGGTGTGGTTGTCACGCACTACGGTGATGGCGTTGGACTTAACATGCTTCACAATCTTCCAGCCGAAATTGGCGTCGGCCAGCTGGGCCTCGGTGGGCTTCACCTTGGTGACGCACATTTCGGGGGTCACTTTCTCTACCTGGGTGTCCAGCTGCTGGGCCAGCATACCGCCGTTCACGCTGATAAACTGGGGCACGGACTTGCCGTCGCGGGTCATGTCCACCTTCATCACGCGGAGGTTCTTCTTGGTGGAAAGGATTTCCAGGGCCTCGGGGGTATAGTCGGGGGCGATGACGATTTCCAGGAAGATGGGCTTCATGCCGGCGGCTACCTCGGCGGTGAGGGTGCGGTTCACGCCCACGATACCGCCATAGATGCTCACCTTATCGGCCTCATAGGCGGCCTGCCAGGCTTCCTCGATGGTCTTGCCCACGGCGGCGCCGCAGGGATTCATGTGCTTGAGGGCCACGCAGAAGGGCTCCTCGAAGTCACGCAGCACGTTCAGGGCCGCATTGGCGTCCTGGATATTGTTGTAGGAGAGTTCCTTGCCCTGAATCTGCTCGGCGAATGCGAGCGAGAACGGAGCGGGCTCCAGCGAAGCGTAGAACTTGGCGCTCTGGTGAGGGTTCTCGCCGTAGCGGAGGCCCTGCTTGAGGTCGTACTCCAGGAAGAGTTTCTCGTTCAGGCCGGCCTGGGCGCGCATGTAAGTAGCGATGCAGGCATCGTATTCGGCCGTGTGGGTATAGGCCTTGGCCGACAGCTGCAGACGGGTCTGGTCGGAAGTCTTGCCATTAGCTTTCAGTTCGGCCAGCACGGTGTCGTAGTCGTTGGGGTCGCATACGATGGTGACGTCCTTCCAGTTCTTGGCGGCGCTGCGGACCATGGAAGGGCCGCCGATGTCAATGTTCTCGATGGCATCCTCCAGGGTTACGCCTTCCTTGGCGATGGTCTGACGGAAAGGATAGAGGTTCACGCAAACCAGCTCGATGGTCTGGATGCCGTTCTCCTTCAGGGTCTCCATGTGGGCCGGGACGTCACGGCGGGCCAGGATGCCGCCGTGCACCTTGGGATGCAGGGTCTTGACACGGCCGTCACAGATCTCCGGGAATCCGGTGACCTCGCTGATGCCGATGGTCTTTACGCCCTCTTTTTCCAACAGTTTCTGGGTTCCCCCGGTGGCGATGATTTCCCAGCCGAGGTCCACAAGGCCTTTCACAAAAGGAACCAGGCCTGTCTTGTCACTGACACTAACTAACGCTCTCATAGGATTTTATTGATTGTTTCTACATATAATTCATGCTCTATCTTCTGGCCGATCCGGTGAACCTCGGCGGGGTCAGAGCCTTCGTACGGGAACGCGCGCTGTGCAATAATGCGCCCACCGTCCAGCGACTCATCAACATAGTGAATAGTAATACCATATACCTTTACTCCATAAGCAACTGCATCTTCCACGGCGTGCGCGCCTTTGAAGGACGGCAGCAGAGAGGGGTGAATATTGATAATCCTGCCCTCGTAAGCGTTCAAGAGGGTCTCCCCCACTATTCTCATATAGCCTGCCAGGCAAACCAGGTCTATCTTCTTGGCGTCCAGAAGCTTCACAATCTCAGCCTCATAGGCGGCCTTTCCGGTGTATTCCTTGGGCGAGAAGACGAATGTCTCGACGCCCATCTCCCGGGCCCGGTCGATGACCGCGGCGCCCGGCTTGTCGCACACCATCACGGCCACTTCGGCCTTGATGACGCCGCTGGCGCAGGCGTTGGCGATGGCCACGAAATTGGTTCCCGTTCCGCTGGCAAATACTGCAATTCGTTTATTCATGAGATTCTTCACTTCGTTCAGAATGACATACGGATATCCACGCCGGGCTTGTCGGTCACCTTGCCGATAACAGAAGCCTTTTCTCCATGGGCTTCCAGGATGGAAATGGCCTTGGGCGCATCGGAGGCGTCCATGACGGCAATCATGCCCACACCCATGTTGAAGATGTTGAACATCTCGCGATGCGGCACGCCGCCCCACTTCTCCAGCATCTTGAACACCGGGAGAATCTCCCATGTGCCTTCGTGGATTTCAAGACCCTGGCCGGGCTGCAGCACGCGGGGAATATTCTCGTCAAAGCCGCCGCCCGTGATGTGGGCCACGCCGTGCACGTCGCACTGGCGGATTACGTCCAGCATCTGCTTCACATAAATACGGGTGGGGGTAAGCAGCACCTCGCCCAGCTTGCGGCCGCCGAATTCGGGAATGGCATCCTGATAGGACAGTCCGGCATCGGCCACTATCTTGCGCACCAGGCTGAAGCCGTTGGAGTGCACACCGCTGGAGGCTATTCCCACCAGCACGTCGCCCACCTTGACCTTGGTGCCGTCGATGAGCTTGGATTTTTCCACTACGCCGGTGGTATAGCCGGCAATGTCGTACTCGCCGTCCTCATACATTCCGGGCATTTCGGCCGTTTCACCGCCCACCAGGGCACAACCGGCCTGACGGCAGCCCTCGGCCACGCCCGCCACAATGGCTTCCACCTTGGCGGGAATGCTGTGTCCCAGGGCCACATAGTCCAGGAAGAAGAGCGGCTCGGCCCCCTGGGCCAGGACGTCGTTCACGCACATGGCCACGGCATCGATGCCTATGGTGTCGTGCTTGTCCATGGCAAAGGCTATCTTGAGCTTGGTGCCCACGCCGTCGGTGCCGGAAACCAGCACGGGTTCCTTGATACCCAGGACGGAAAGGTCAAACATGCCGCCGAAAGAGCCGATGTTGCCCATAGACCCCGTACGGGACGTGGAGGCTACATGCTGCTTGATGCGCCGTACTACTTCGTATCCGGCTTCCAGGTTTACACCGGACTGTTCGTAAGATTTTGCCATAGTTTATTCTTCGTTGGATGAATCGTCATACAAAAGGGTGGGATAAACACCCGTGAAACAGGCCTGGCAGGGATCTGCGCAGCCGAAACAGGAGTCGCGCGTGGACTCGGGGCTCAGGTAGCCCAGGGAATCGGCCTGGATGGCCTCGCGGGCCTCGTCCAGGGTGCGGTGCGAGCACAGCAGCTCTTCGGGGGTGGAAGTGTCCACGCCATAATGGCAGGTGAAGCGCATCATGGGGCTGGCTATACGCACATGCACTTCCTTGGCACCGGCTTCCCGAAGCATACGTACAATCTTGAGCGAGGTGGTGCCGCGCACGATGGAATCGTCCACCAGGATAATGCGCTTGCCGGCCACGATGCTGTGCACGGGGGAAAGCTTCATCTTTACACCCAGTTCACGCATGGACTGAACGGGCTGGATGAAGGTGCGGCCCACATATTTGTGCTTCACCAGGCCCATCTCGTAAGGGATGCCACTCTCTTCGGCATAACCCATGGCGGCACTCAGGCTGGATTCGGGAACACCTACTACTATATCGGCCTCAACGGGGCATTCGCGGGCCAGGCGACGGCCGGCCTCCTTGCGGTATGCGTGGACGTTGCAGCCGTCAATGTCGCTGTCCGGACGGGCGAAGTAGATGTATTCCATGGCGCACATGTGATGGCGGGAGAACTTGGAATACAGATTGCTGCGCAGTCCGTGATCATCTACACAGATAACCTCGCCGGGTTGGACGTCGCGGATGAATTCGGCCCCCATGATTCCGAAGGCGCAGGATTCGCTGGAGATGACGTATCCGTCTCCCAGCTTGCCCAGGCAGAGGGGCTTGATACCGTACTTGTCCCGGCAGGCGTAGATGCGGTTTTTGGTCACAATCACAAAGGTGAAACCGCCTTCCAGCATGTTCAGCGCCTTGATGATGCGCGTAATGCGCTCTTCCTTGCCCGTCTTTTTGATGAGGTGGGCCAGAATCTCGCTGTCGGTATCGGTCTGGAACAGGCTGCCCTGTTTCTCCAGATAGGCCGTAAGCTGGTGGGCATTTACCAGATTGCCCTCGCCGGCCATGGCGAAGTCTCCGCTGTGGTGACGGAAGAACAGGGGTTCCACATTGTTGAGTCCGCCTTTGGAAGCATTGGCGTATTTTACGCTTCCCAGGCCCAGGCAGCCGGGCAACTTTTTGAGTTCCCCGTTGGTGAAAACCTCGCTGAGAAGCCCCTGGCCACGATAGGAATGCGGTTTCCCCTCCTGGTCGAAGGTGATGATGCCGGCCCCTTCCTGTCCGCGGTGCTGCAGGTTGTGCAAGCCGTAATAGATAAGGGTGGAGGCGTCCTGAACGCCGTATACTGCAAGTACGCCCATTATTGTAACTGGTTAAGTCTGTCAAGAACAATCTTATAACTGGCAACCACGTCGCTCAGGTCCAGGCGGAAACGGTCCTTGTCCAGTTTCTCGCCGGTAGCCTCGTCCCATAAGCGGCAGGTATCGGGGGATATTTCGTCGGAGATGATGATGTGTCCGTTGTCGGAAGCCCGGCCGAACTCCAGACGCATGTCCACCAGTTCGATGCCCGCCCGGTGGAGGTATTCGCCCAGCAGCTCGTTGGCCTGCAGGGCCTCCTTCTTCACGTGGGCCAGTTCCTCGTAATTCATCAAGCCCAGGGCAACCGCAAGGTCTTCGTTGATGAACGGGTCGCCCAGTTCGTCGTTGTTGTAACGCATTTCCACAACGGTGTTGCCGGGCTTGAAGCCGTCTTCCACGCCCAGGCGGGCCGCCTCCGAGGCCGTAAGCCGGTTGCGAACCACCAACTGAAGAGGGATAATCTCAATCTTGCGGCAAAGCTGCTCGTCCGGGCCCGCCACCTCAATGAAGTGGGTCTCGATCCCGTGCCGGTTCAGATAGTCCAGCAGGATGGCCGAAATCTGGTTGTCCAGCACGCCCTTTCCCACGAAACGGGCCCGCTTGATGTTGTTGTAGGCCACGGTGACATCCGTATAACGGAAGATCACCTGATTCGGGTCATCGGTAGCGAAAACCTGTTTCTCGTTTCCTTTGAAGATGAGTTCTCTCTTTTGCATTATGCGTTCGTTTTACGGAAATAATTCACTGCGTTCTGGAAAATGGGCTGGCAGCAGTTGCCGCTGATATTCTTGAAAAGGTTGTTTTCGAAGCGTTCGGAGTGGCCCATCTTGCCCAGGATATGGCCGTCGGGACTCAGGATGCCCTCGATGTCATAATGGGAGCCGTTGGGATTGTCCACATAGCGGAAGGCCACCTGACCGCGGGCAAAGAGCTCCCGGGCCAGTTCCTCCCCTACCACGAACTTGCCCTCGCCGTGGCTGAAGGCTATGCTGTGGCACTCGCCTTTTTGCATGCCGGCCAGCCAGGGGGAGTTCACGGAAGCCACCTCGGTGGTAGCCATCAGGGAGACGTGACGGTTGATGTCGTTGCGGAAGAGGGTGGGAGAATCCGGAGTCACACAACCCGTCTTGCCATAGGGCAGCAGGCCGCTCTTGACCAGGGCCTGGAAACCGTTGCAGATACCCAGGATAAGGCCGCCACGCTTGATAAGGGCCGAAATGGCGGCATCTACCTTGGCGTTGCCGATTACGCTGGCAATGAACTTGCCGCTGCCGTCGGGCTCGTCGCCGGAAGAGAAGCCGCCGCAGAAAGCCAGGATATGGCTTTCGCCGATGCGCCTGGACAGCTCCTCAATGGAGGAAAGGACAGCTTCCGGAGTAAGGTTGCGGAATACGAAGGGACGCACCTCGGCCCCCGCTTTGCGGAAGGCCTTGGCGGTGTCATAGTCGCAGTTGGTACCGGGGAAAACTGGCATGCAAACCACCGGATGTTCAACCGGAGCACCCGGGAACACCAGGTTGACCGCATCAAAAGCCTTTGGAGCTACCGTAGGAACGGGCTCGTCAAACGCGGGTTTCACGCGCGGAGGATAGAGCTTGAAGTACTTGCCTTCATAAGCCTTTTCCAGCGTCTCCAGGGCCATGCAGGTACCGTTGATGCAGATACCTTCGGCCGTTACCTCGCCCAGCAGGCTGGCGCCGTCCAGTTCACAGGCGGCCTCCAACACCACGGAGCCGTAACCCAGGGAGAAGAGATCTTCTTCCGGAACGGATACCTTGACGCCCAGAGCGTTGCCCATGGCCATCTTCACCAGGGCTTCGGCCACGCCGCCGTAACTGAGCGACCACGCCGACACCACCTTCCCGGCCTCAATCTGTTTGCGCAGCCAGGTCCAGTTGGTCTGGAGCTGGTCCGTATCGGGCATATAATTGGGAAGGGGCGTATGCTTGAGCAGATAAATCTTGTTGCCGGCCTTCTTGAATTCCGGGGAAATCACCGTTTTGGCGTCCACGGTGGTGATGCCGAAGGCCACCAGGGTGGGCGGGACATGCAGGTGCTCGAAGGTGCCGCTCATGGAATCCTTGCCGCCGATGGAAGGCAGGCCCAGGGCCGCCTGCATCTTGAGGGCACCCAGAAGGGCGCTCAGCGGCTTGCCCCAGGTATGGGGATCGGAGGTCATGCGCTCGAAGTACTCCTGGTACGAGAAGCGCATGCGGGAATAATCGGCCCCGCAGCAGGAAAGCTTGGTGCAGGCTTCCACCACGGCATACGCGGCGCTGTGATAAGGGCTCCACAGGGCCAGGTCCGGATTGTAGCCGAAAGCCATCACGCTGGCGGTATCGGTGTAACCGTCCACGGGCAGTTTCTGTACGGAAACCTGCGTCTCCGTGGCCTGGCGGGCGCCTCCGTAAGGCATGAGCACGGTGGAGCGGCCGATGGTGGAGTCGAACATCTCGACCAGGCCCTTCTGGGAAGCCACGTTGGGGCTGCCCATCACGGCCGTCAGTTTCTCTTCCAGGCTCTTGCCGGCAGGCTGGCGGGTGAAGGGATTCACGTTTTCCACAGCCCCCACGGCGGCCTTGGCATAGTGTTTGGCACCGGCGCTGTCAATGAATTCGCGGGAAAGGTCGCACACCTGTTCTCCATGGAAGAACATGCGCATACGCCCCCTCGCCGTAACATCGGCCACGTAGGTTACCTCTATATTATCGGCCGCACAAAGGGCCATGAATTCTTCCTTGCGGGCGGCTTCCACCACCACGGCCATACGCTCCTGGGACTCGGAGATGGCCAGTTCCGTGGCATTGAGGCCGGCGTATTTGGCGGGCACACGGTCCAGATAGATGTCCAGGCCGCCGGCCAATTCGCCGATGGCCACACTCACGCCGCCGGCGCCGAAGTCGTTGGACTTCTTGATGAGGCGGGTCACTTCCGGACGGCGGAAGAGACGCTGGAGCTGACGCTCCTCGGGGGCGTTACCCTTCTGCACCTCGCTGCCGCAGGTTTCCAGGGATGCCTCTGTGTGTTCCTTGGACGAACCCGTGGCTCCTCCAATGCCGTCGCGGCCCGTCCGGCCACCCAGCAGCAGGATTACGTCGCCTGCAGCGGGACTTTCGCGGCGCACGTTCTCGGCCTTCACGGCTCCGGCCACTGCGCCAATCTCCATGCGCTTGGCGGTATAACCTTCAGAATAAACCTCACGCACGTGCGTGGTGGCCAGGCCAATCTGGTTGCCGTAGCTGGAATAGCCGGCTGCCGCCTTCTTGGAAATCATGCGCTGGGGCAGTTTTCCGGGAATGGTGGCGCTGACGGGGGCGCAGATATTGCCCGCACCGGTAACGCGCATGGCCTGATACACATAGGCACGGCCGGAAAGAGGGTCACGGATGGCGCCGCCCAGACAGGTGGCTGCACCGCCGAAAGGCTCAATCTCCGTGGGATGGTTATGGGTTTCGTTCTTGAACTGCAGCAGCCACTTTTCCATGCGGCCGTCCACGTCCACGTTCACGAAGATGCTGCACGCATTGTTCTCTTCGCTCTGCTCCAAGTCTTCCAGTTTGCCCTGCTTGCGCAGCCAGCGGGCGCCGATGGTGGCCAGTTCCATGAGGCAGAGGGGCTTTTCGCTTCGGCCCAGCTCCTTTCTCATGCGGTGGAAAAGGGCCAGGGATTCTTCCATCTCGGCCTTCATGAACGATTCGTCCACGGTGATTTCCTCCAGCTCGGAGGTAAAGGTGGTGTGGCGGCAGTGGTCGCTCCAGTAGGTGTCCAGGATGCGGAGTTCCGTCTCGCTGGGGTTGCGGCCTTCCTTCCGGAAATAGGTAACCACTTCACGAAGGTCGTCGGTATTCATGGCCAGGCCGTGGCTCTTGCAGAAAGGGCCGAAGTCGGCTTCCTGCATGTCGGTGAAGCCGGAAAGGTCTTCCAGGGGCTTCACGTCGGCCTTGTCGGCCAGGGAGAGGACGCTCATGTCCTTGCGGCGGCTCTCCACCGGGTTGATGAAGTAATGCGCCACACGCTCCAGCTCTTCGGGCGTAATGGATTCGTCAAACACCAGCAGGCGGGCGCTCTTGATTTGGACGTCGGCCTCAGGGTCAATCAGATGGACGCAGTCCACGGCCGATGAGGCACGCTGGTCAAACTGGCCGGGCAGGTATTCCACGGCCAGGCATTTGCCCGCGGACGGAAGAGTGTCCGTAACGCTGTCGGTGACGGTTTCGCCGAATACGGTGTACCGGCACTTTTCTACCAATTCGTCGGAGAAGCCGAACAGGTCGTATACGTTGACCAGTCTCAGGCTGCCGAGGGAAAGGGACAGGTTCTCGTTGAAATCCCTGAGCAGGCTGGAGGCCTCCACGCGGAAGCCTTCCCGCTTCTCTACAAATAATCTCCTGGGTTGTTGCATTCTAATAAAAAAGGATGCCCACCGGGCGTGCGTGCGGGGTGGGCATGATGTTATATGACTGTATTGAGTACTTTATCGCTCTGGTCCTTGCGGAACTGCTGGAGTTTCTGTGCCAGGCCTTTATCCTGGAGGGCCAGGATGGATACAGCGTAGAGGGCTGCATTCTTGGCACCGTCAATGGCCATGGTGGCTACGGGAATACCGGAGGGCATCTGGACGATGGACAGGAGGGAGTCCAATCCGTTGAGCGCCTTGGATTTCACCGGAATCCCGATGACCGGGAGGGTGGTGTAGGCGGCGATGACTCCGGGCAGGTGGGCGGCCCCACCGGCGCCGGCGATGACAATTTCACATCCTTTGTCCGGCAGGGAGGCTACGTATTCTGCCAGGGGGCCGGGATTGCGGTGGGCGCTGAGGACGCGCTTCTCGTAAGGGATGCCGAATTCCTCCAGGGTGGCGCAGCAGGGGGCCATAACGTCCCAGTCACTGGCGCTTCCCATAATTACTGAAACTTTCATCGCGAGGGTCCGATTAGATACTACTAAAAAACAAAGCACAAAGGTACAACGAAGCGGCGATACTTACAAGAAACCCCCACGGTTTTTTTGTCAACATTTTCCTGTTAATAAAGTTTTTTATATAAAACTTGCACAAGCGAGAATTGGGACGTAACTTTGCACGTAATCTCTATATCATGAAAGCCGTTGTAAAAACTGATTTCATTCTTCCCGGTCAGGAATCCAAGTACACGGGAAAAGTCCGCGACGTTTACTTCCTCAACAGTGGCTACCTTGTAATGGTGGCTACCGACCGCATTTCGGCCTTCGACGTGGTTCTCCCGGAAGGCATTCCCTGCAAAGGCCAGGTCCTTAACCAGCTGGCCGCCCAGTTCCTGGATCTGACGGATGACATCCTTCCCAACTGGAAGGTGGCCGTTCCGGATCCCATGGTCACCATCGGCTACCGCTGCGAACCTTACAAGGTAGAAATGGTAGTGCGCGGTTACCTCGCCGGCCACGCCTGGCGCGAGTACAAAGCCGGAAACCGCACCCTCTGCGGCGTCACGCTTCCCGAAGGCCTGCGCGAAAACGAAAAGCTTCCCCATCCCATCATCACCCCCACCACCAAGGCGGCCGAAGGACACGATGAGGACATCAGCAAGGAAGAAATCATAGCCCGGGGCATCGTCCCTGCCGAAGAATACGAGCAGTTGGAGAAATACACCCTGGCCCTGTTCCAGCGCGGAACGGAGATTGCCGCAAAGAAAGGCCTCATCCTGGTGGACACCAAGTACGAGTTCGGCAAAAAAGACGGCCAAATCTATCTGATGGACGAGATTCACACCCCGGATTCTTCCCGTTATTTCTATGCCGAAGGCTACGCCGAGCGCCTGGCCAAGGGAGAGCACCAGAAGCAGCTCTCCAAGGAGTTTGTCCGCGAGTGGCTCATGGCCGGCGGTTTCCAGGGCAAGGAAGGCCAGAAGGTTCCCGAAATGACGCCCGAGGTGGTCAACGGAATCACCGAGCGTTACATCGAGCTCTACAATAAACTGAGCGACATCCCCTTCCAGAAGGCCGAGTCTGAAGACATCGCCAAGCGTATCCAGAACAACATCCTGAATTTCCTTCAAAACAAATAGCTATGATCGACCGCTATTCCCGGAAAGTGATGCGGGACGTCTGGACGGAAGAAAACAAGTTCGGCGCCTACCTGGAAGTTGAAACCCTTTCCTGCGAAGCCTGGAGCAAACTGGGCGTCATTCCTGCCGAGGATGTGGAGAAAATCCGCGCCAACGCCCGCTTCGAAGTATCCCGCATCCGGGAAATCGAGGAGCAGACCCGCCACGACGTGGTGGCTTTCACCCGTGCCGTGAGCGAGAGCCTGGGCGAGGAGCGCAAGTGGGTCCACTACGGCCTCACCTCCACCGACGTGGTGGACACGGCCAACGGTTATCTGCTCAAGCAGGCCAACGCCATCCTCCTGCAGGACCTGAAGGATTTCCAGGAGGTCTTGCGCGCGCGTGCATTAGAATTTAAAGCCACACCCTGCATCGGCCGCACGCATGGCATTCATGCCGACATTACCAGCTTCGGCCTCAAATGGGCCCTCTGGTACGAGGAAATGAAGCGCAACATCGAGCGTTTCCAATATGCCGCCGCCGGCGTGGAAGCCGGAAAGATGAGCGGCGCCGTAGGCAACTTCGCCAATATCCCGCCCTTCATCCAGGACTATGTATGTGAGAAACTGGGCATCGCATCGGCCAATATCTCTACCCAGGTGCTGCAGCGTGACCGCCACGCCTGCTACGTGGGCGCCCTGGCCCTGATTGCCGCCACCCTGGAGCAGATGGCCTTCGAGGTCCGCAACCTGCAGCGCACAGAGGTCCGCGAGGTGGAGGAAGCCTTCCGCAAAGGACAGAAAGGCTCCAGCGCCATGCCTCACAAGCGCAATCCCATCAGCAGCGAGAACATCTGCGGTTGCGCGCGCGTGATGCGCGGTTATATGGCCACGGCCTACGAGAACGTAGCCCTCTGGCACGAGCGTGACATCTCCCACTCCAGCACCGAGCGTATTGTCCTTCCGGACGCCACCGAACTGCTGGACTACATGCTCACCCGCTTCAAGGGCATTCTGGAAAACCTGGTGGTGTATCCGGAGACCATGCTGGCCAACATCTACCGCACCCGCGGAGTCATCTTCGCCCAGCGCGTAATGAACGCCCTCATCTCCAAGGGCCTCTCCCGCGAACAGGCTTACGACACCGTGCAGCCCATC
>JAFZWC010000058.1 GCA_017617475.1 Bacteroidales bacterium | reverse complement strand
CTGGAAGGCGCAAGGGAGGGCGATGTCCACGGGGATGCTCCAGCTCTTCTTGCCGGGGGTGAACTTGGCCTTCTCGGGATACTTGGTAGCCATGTCTTCCACCTTGTCACGGTCGGAAGCGCGCATCACCAGCATGTAGTCAATCATTTCCTTGGTGATACCGTCGGGAATGTGGCATACGCCGTCGGGGCCGGAGATGGCCACAACCTTGGCGCCCAGCTCGGTGGCCTTGATGCAGGCGCCCCAGGCTACGTTACCGAAGCCGGATACGGCAACCTTCTTGCCCTTGATGTCCTTGCCGGCTTTCTCCAGCAGGTGATGGGTGAAGTAGAGGGCGCCGAAACCGGTGGCTTCCGGACGGAGGATGGAGCCGCCCCAGGTGCCGCCCTTACCGGTGAGAACGCCGGTGTTGTACTGGCGGGCCAGCTTCTTGTACATGCCGTAGAGGTAACCGATCTCGCGGCCGCCTACACCTACGTCACCGGCAGGGATATCCTGGTCGGGGCCGATGCAGTTCCACAGCTCCAGCATGAAGGCCTGGCAGAAACGCATGATCTCGTCGTTGGACTTGCCTACGGGGTCGAAGTCGGAGCCGCCCTTGGCGCCGCCCATCGGGAGGGTGGTGAGGGCGTTCTTGAAGGTCTGTTCGAAGCCCAGGAACTTGAGCATGGAGGGGGTTACGGCGCGGTGGAAGCGCAGGCCGCCCTTATAGGGACCGATGGCACTGTTGAACTGGATGCGGTAACCGGTGTTGGTCTGGACTTCGCCCTTGTCGTCAATCCAGGTTACGCGGAAGGTGAAGATACGGTCCGGTTCTACCAGACGTTCCACAATCTTGGCCTTCTCGAATTCGGGATGCTGGTTGTAGACATCCTCAATAGACTCCAGAACTTCCTGTACAGCCTGCAGGTATTCTTTTTCAAGCGGGTACTTGGCCTGAAGGCGTGCCATGATGTCAGCAGTTTTCATGATACTTGTTTAGTGTTTTTTAATTATTGTTAAAAAGTAGTAATGTTGCTTCATTTATAGCACACAAATGTAAAGAGAAAAACGGGAATAACCAAGCATTTCGTAAGAAATGATTCTTTTGAAAAAACGCTGGTTATGTCGCAATAAATGATTAAATTTGCAAGATAAAATTAGGGTATTAATATCTTATCAATAAATGGAAAAGAAAATCAACCTTAAGTATTGTGTGTTTCTGCCCATAGTGCTGATTATTACAATCTTCCTCTGGGCCGTTCCCACTTCTTTCTTCGGCATCGACGCCCTTACCGTGGTGCAGCAGAGAGTGATTGCCCTCTTCGCCTTCGCGGCCCTCATGTGGATCTTTGAGATCATCCCCAACTGGACTACGTCCCTGCTGGTTATCGTCATCGCCCTCCTGTGCGTGTCCGACAAGGGTCTGGGCTTCTTCTGCAAGCCGGAATTCGGCCAGCTGGTAGGCTTCAAGAGCATCATGTCCGCCTTCGCCGACCCTGTGGTCATGCTCTTCCTGGGCGGCTTCGTACTGGCCATCATGGCCGAGAAGTATGGTCTGGACGTTACCATGGGCCGCGCCCTGCTGGGCCTCTTCGGCACCAAGCCCAAGTGGGTTCTGCTGGGCTTCCTGGTGGTCATCTCCATCTTCTCCATGTTCATGTCCAACACCGCCACCGCCGCTATGATGCTGGCCTTCCTGGCCCCCGTGCTGGGCACCCTTCCGGCCGACGATAAAGGTAAGATCGGCCTGGCCCTTTCCATTCCCGTGGCCGCCAATATCGGCGGTATCGGCACGCCCATCGGCACGCCGCCCAACGCCACCGCCGTCAAGTTCCTGGCCGAATCCGGCGCCGAGGTTCCCTTCATGGAATGGATGGTTCACATGGTCCCTTACGTGATCATCATGATCCTGCTGGCCTGGATTCTCCTGCAGTTCTTCTTCCCCTTCAAGGCCAAGGAGCTTAAGCTTGAGATCCCCGAGAACAAGAAACCCCATACCTGGAAGACCACTGTGGTGTGGATCACCTTCATCGGCACCATCCTCCTGTGGATGACGGAAAGCATCACCAAGATCAATTCCAATATTGTTGCCCTTATCCCGCTGGGTGTCCTTACCGCCACCGGTATCTTCACCAAGGAAGACATCAAGGAAATTAACTGGAGCGTGCTGTGGCTGGTAGCCGGCGGCTTCGCCCTGGGCACCTGCCTGCAGGGCACCGGTCTGGCCAAAGTGCTCATCGAGGCCATCCCGTTCGGCACCATGTCCGTGGTACTGGTGCTGGTTATCGCCGGCCTGGTGTGCTACTTCCTTTCCAACTTCATTTCCAACTCCGCTACGGCGGCCCTCCTCATCCCCATCCTTATTGTGGTGGCGGAAGGTATGGCCGATCCCGCAGCTGCCAACAATGCCGAGTTCATCGCCCTGGGCGGCAAGCAGGCCATGATTGTGTTCATTGCCGTGTGCGCCTCCATCGCCATGCTGTTCCCCATCTCCACCCCTCCGAATGCCATCGCTTCTTCTACCGGCCTGGTAGAGACCAAGGATATGGCCAAGGTGGGCATCATCATCGGAACCATCGGCTTTGTGTTCGGCTTCTTCTGGCTTACAAAGATTTTCCCGTTTGCATAACAGACCCCCGGTCCGGCCGGGGGTGATAACCCTTTCATGCCCGGCCACCACCGGGCATCTTTGTTTTAGTATATGAAAAAAGGTATCATTATTTTTGTGGCAGCGCTGCTTTCCTTCAGCACCGCCTTCGCTCAGGAAGAGAAACCTTCCAAATTCAAGCTTTACGGCTTTATCCGTAACTATATGGTGGCCGACAGCCGTGCCGTTAACGCCGGTACCGAGGACCTGTATTTCTACATGCCCAAGGGTCACGATTACAAGAATGTAAATATGGCCAACCAGTTCGACGCCAACGACGGTTTCAACTGGCGCTTCGTATCCCTCACCACCCGTCTGGGCCTGGATGTCTCCGGTTACAAGTGGGGAACCATGGGCGTTTCCGGTAAGGTTGAGGCCGATTTCTACTACCTCAGCGGTTCCGTTCCTACTCTGCGTCTGCGTCAGGCTTTCATGAAGCTGAACTGGGACAACAATCCCGTGAGCCTCACCATCGGCCAGTCCTGGCATCCCATGGCGGCCGACATGCCCCACATGAACAACCTGGAGACAGGCGCCCCGTTCAATCCCTTCAACCGCAGCCCCCAGCTCACGGCCGACGTGAAGCTGAACGACAAGTTCACCCTTACCGCCAGCATGCTGTACCTGAACCACTACCTGCCCACCGGTCCCGCCGGCAAGAGCAAGGACTACTACAAGTACGGCCTGCCGGAGTTCTATCTGGGTGTAGCCTACAAGAGCGGCAAGTTCGTGGGTAAGCTGGGTCTGGATATGGTAAATATGCGTCCCTACCGCACCATGAATGCTACCTGGGTGAATGCGCCCAATGCCGTGGTGGAAGTCAAGGGCATGCTGCACACCTTCTCTCCCTTTGTGTTCGTACAGTACACCAACGGCCTCTTCCAGCTGCGTGCCAAGAGCATCCTGGCTCAGTCCGGCGAGCATATGAACCTCCTGTCCGGTTACGGCATAGCTTCCTTTGACCAGGCCAGCGCCACCATTACCTACACTCCCATGCAGGACTGGGCTTCCTTCGTGAGCTTCCAGTACGGCAAGAAGTTCCAGGTGATGGGCATGCTGGGTTACATGAAGCAGCTGGGCACCACCAAGGACCTTGTTTCCAACCCTTCTGGTGATGCCAACCTCTGGATCAACACAGCCGCCGACACCAAGATCCAGCAGGCCTTCCGCGCCACGCCCACCGTGGCCTGGAACCTGGGCAAGTTTACCGTGTCCCTGGAGTACAACCTCACCGCCGCCGAGTTCGGCAGCGGCACCCGCAACGCCCGCGGTATGTACACCGGCGACAAGGAGTGGATCCTGAACCACCGCTTCATCTGCATGACCAAGTTTAACTTCTAGAACTTGCTCGTGGACGAAAGTTGCTGACAATCAGTCACTAAAGTAAAATCCCCTGGTCTTTTTTGACTAGGGGATTTTGTTTAATCTATTTGGACTCAATTAGTTGTGTCCACGGTTTACCACTGGTTCCAGTGGATGTTTTCGGGTTTCCACTTGTCCTTGGGGGCGGGGGACTCGGCCGGTACGCCCACGGGGATTATGCACAGGGGAATCACCTTCTCCGGAATGCCCAATGCGGCGGCGATGGGGGTTGCGCGGTCCATGCCGGGATAACCGGCCGTCCAGACGGCACCCAGACCAAGGGCATGGGCGGCCAGGAGGATGTTCTCGGCCGCGGCAGCGCAGTCCTCAAACCAGAACATGTTGTCCATTTCCACCTCCGGGGCATCGGGCTGGCCGAAGGGCTTGCGCATGGAAGTGGATTCGCCGCAGACCACAATCACGGCGCCGGCGTTGTTGAACATCTCTCCCCGGAAACCGGAACCGAAGACCTTGGCAATCTTTTCCTTGTCCGTTACCACCACGAAGCGCCAGGGCTGGCTGTTCATGGCCGTAGGGGCTGCCATGCCGGCCTTGAGGATGGTTTCCAGCTGTTCCTGGGACACGGGGTCACCAGTGTAGCTGCGGATGCTGGTGCGGGTCATAATGACATCCAGGGCCGACGGGACGGCGGCTTTTTCCTGAGCCTTGCAGCCGCTCACGAGCGTTGCGGCAAGGGCGATGAATAAGGCAATTCGTTTCATGTTCAGAGTTTTTGTTTCGGCAAAGATAAGCAATTTGTCCGATTTTTGCAGGCTTCCGGTTTTTTGCTAACTTTGTAAGTCTACATAAAACCGCAAACCTATGGGTGCATTTCACGCATACGACATCCGCGGAGTCTGGGGCAAAGACTGGAACCTGGACATCGCCTATAAAGTGGGATACTTTATCCCTATACTCCTGAAAACCAATAAAGTACTGGTGGGCCGGGACTGCCGCACCTCGTCCATGGAAATCCATGACGCCGTCATCAAAGGCATCAACGACGCCGGAGCCGACGTATACGATATCGGCCTCAGTTCCACCCCCATGGTATACTTCGGCACGGCCAATTACGGATTCGACGCCTCCGTGCAGATTACCGCCAGCCACAACCCGGCCGAATACAACGGCATGAAGGTGTCCACCACGGACGCCCAGGCCGTGGGCTACGACGCCGGACTGGGCCAGATCAAGGCCTGGATTGACGAAGGCAAGGCCACCCCTGTGGCGGCGCAGCGCGGCAAGGTGTTCCAGAAAGAGATCATGGCCGACTACCTGGCCTTCATGCGCAAGTTCGTGAAGGACTACAGCGGCCTCACCATAGCCATGGACCTCTCCAACGGCATGGCCAACCTCTTCGCCAAGGAAATCTTCGGCACCGGCAGCAACATCCACTATCTGTTTGACACGCTGGACGGCCGCTTCCCCAACCATGAACCCAACCCGCTCATCGAGAAGAACTGCTTCCCGCTGGAAGAAAAGGTTCGCGAGGTCAAGGCCGATGCCGGCGTTATCTACGACGGCGACGCCGACCGCGTCATGTTCATCGACGAGAAGGGCCACTTCATCTCGCCCGACCTCATGATAGCCCTCATGGGCCGTTACTTCGTGGGCGAAAGGGGACTGAAAGGCATTGTGCTGCAGGATATCCGTTCCTCCAAGGCCGTAGGGGAGTATCTGGCTCCCATGGGTTGCACCATGGAAACCTGGAAGGTGGGCCGCGCCTTTGCCGCCAAGAAGCTTCGTGAGATTGACGGCGTCTGGGGCGGGGAACTGGCCGGTCACTACTATTTCCGCGACTTCTTCTACAGCGACAGCGGCCTGCTGGCTTCCATGATTCTGCTGAACATAGTGGCCGACCTTAAGAAAGAAGGAAAGACCCTGAGCCAGGCCATTGCCGAGATTGTGCGTTACAAGAACTCCGGCGAAATCAACTTCCGCCTGGAAGACAAGAAAGGCGCCATGGACGCCATCAAGGAGCACTTCATGTCGGCCGAGAAGGCCACCTCCTTCATGGATTTCGACGGATACCGCGTAGAGTTCCCGGACTGGTGGTTCAACATCCGCCCCTCCAATACCGAACCCTACCTCCGCTTCATCTGCGAGGCCACTTCCGACGCCCTGCTGCAGGAAAAGATTGCCGAGACCGAAAACATTCTGACCAGCCGCTTCGGCGCCAAACGATAGCGAATGAGAAGAATCCTTGCCTTCATCCTGACCGTCAGCATCGGCCTTTCCCTCAAGGCCCAGGACAATTCCCGTGTGGCCGATTCCCTTCGCCACGAGTTTGGTCGGCAGTCCCTGAAATCCTTCACCCAGAGGGCTACGCCCTATGCCGACACCCTGGACACGGGGAACCCGGCCGTGAAGGTGGTGCTGTACAACAACGGCACCTACCGTTATGTCAAAGATCCCAGTATGGTGGCGGCCGACAGCGTATTTACACAGTACTGGGATACCAAGACCGTGAACCCTTATAAAGAAGAGCCGGATGCCCTTCCGGAACGCTTCTCCCTGTGGATAGTGGACACCCTGGATTCCTATGTGTGCCCTTATGTGGTGAAGCCGCGTTCCCAGTACGGTTACCGCCACGGACGCCGGCACCAGGGCATCGACCTTCCTTATGCCACCGGAACGCCCGTTCCCGTTGCCTTCGACGGCCGGGTGCGCATCTCGGATTATGTAGGTGGCTACGGTAACCTGGTGGTGGTGCGTCATGCCAACGGCCTGGAGACTTTCTACGGCCACTTGTCCAAGCGCAATGTGGAACCCGGAGACTGGGTCAGCGCCGGCGATATCATCGGCTTGGGCGGCTCTACCGGCCGCTCCACCGGTCCGCACCTGCACTTTGAAACGCGATACAAAGGCGCCGCCTTCGATCCGTCCTGGCTCATCGATTTCGAGACCGGAACCCTGCGTCACCGCCTGTTCCGGATCCGTTCCTGGTACTTCAATCCCAACCAGCGGTATGTGCAGAACATAGACGACGAGGACGAGATTTTCCGCACCGACGAGGAGGACCGCCTGCTGGCCGAAGAACAGGCCAGGAAGGAGGCCGCCGCCCGTGCAGCCGCCGAAGCGGCCGCCATGCGTTATCACACCGTCCGCAACGGTGACACGCTATACGGCATAGCCCGCAAGTACGGCACCACCGTCAAACACATCTGCCAACTCAACGGCATCAAAGAAACCACCGTCCTTCAGGTTGGCAAACGTCTGAGAGTACGATAGCAGAAGAGGCATAGCCTCCAGAAACCTTAGCCACCCGCGGCGATTAGAGGGAGGGGCCCGCCGACGAAGTCGGTGGGAGGGCCGTAGCGAAGCGGAGGGGTTTCTGGAGGCTATGCCTCTTCTGCTATTTCAGCTTAGAGTTGTAATGGGGGTGTACCTTACCCTTGGAGATGTTCTGCAGCTTGCTGGAGAGCATCTTTTTGCGGATGGGGGCGGCGTGGTCGGTGAAGAGGTCACCGTCCAGGTGGGACAGTTCGTGCTGGATCATGCGGCAGGCGAAGTTGTCAAACTCTTCGGTCATTTCCACCAGGTCTTCGTTATAGTAGCGGACCTTTATCTTTTTGGGACGCACCACGTCGCAGTAGATGTTGGGGATGGAAAGGCAGCCTTCGGAGTAGGTGACCTGCTCTTCGCTCTCTTCCAGGATTTCCGGATTGATGAGGGTGCGGCGGAAGCCCTTCAAGTAAGGATAGGTGTCTGAAACCACATCACCGTCCACGATGACCACGCGGAGGCTTACCCCAATCTGCGGGGCGGCCAGGCCGCAGCCGTCGGCCTTCACCAGCGTGTCCTTGAGGTCTTGCACCAGGGATGCAATACCATCCTTGTCTTTTAAATCGGCCGGCTTGGCGGTTTCGCGCAGCACAGGTGCGCCGTAGAGGTAAATGGGCTTTATCATTTCTTTCGTCTTGTCTTGTTTTTGGACAGGCTGTCCGGAACGCTCAGGGGGTCGATGCCTCCCAGGCCGACACTGCCGTTTATGCGGTCCAGATAGCTCTGGAGGATAAGGGCGGCTGATATGCGGTCTACCGAACCCTTCTCCCGCCGGTCGCTTTTCTTCATGCCGCCGTCTATCATCACCCGCTGCGCCAGCACCGAGGTGAAGCGCTCGTCTTCCAGCTGTACGGGCACCCCGGGGAAGGCTTTGCCCAGCTGTTTCAGGAACACGTCTACATCGGCCTGTGCCTCGGAAGGCTTGCCGTCCATGTTCACCGGATACCCCACTACAAAGGCAAGGATTCTCTCGCCGGTGGCGTAATTTTTGAGATATTCTATTAACTTTGTAGAATCAATTGTATCCAGGGCAGAGGCAAAGATCCCCAGAGGGTCGCTGGCGGCAATCCCCGTTCGTTTGCGTCCGTAATCTATGCCGATGTATCTGTCCATTACAATTTACAAAGGTAAGCATTTTTATGGAGAAATCAGATAATAAGAACACGCGCAACTATCGCCTGTCGCTCATTGACGCCGTCTCTCACGAGCGCTTGTGGAGTGTGCGGTTCACCCGTCCCATATTCATAGGAGCCCTGGTGTCGGGCATTGTGGTGGCTATGGTAGCCTTCTTCGTGCTGGTGGCTTACACCCCCATGCGCACCTTCATTCCCGGCTACCCCAGTGCCCAAACCCGCCGGCAGGCCGTACAGAACGCCCAGAAGATAGATTCGCTGGAAATGCGCCTGTTGCAGTGGGAACTGTACTCGGAGAATCTGCGCCGAATAGTGGCCGGGGAAGCCCCCATCCGTCAGGACAGCATCATGCTGGGCAGCGAGGGCAGCCGCAATATTACCGACGCCCAGTATTACGCCATAAAGGATTCCCTCCTTAGGGCCGACGTCCTCACACAGGAACAGTTTAACGTGGGCGACGCTCCCAGGAAGAATCTTCCCATGGAGGCCCTGTCCTTCTTCCCGCCCGTGAAAGGGGTGGTTTCTGAGGGCTTTGAGCGTACGCTTCATCCGTATATTGACATTACGGCCCCGGCCGGCAGCATGGTTACTGCCGTGCTGGATGGCACCGTGGTGCACACCTCCTGGGATTCCGAAGACGGTTATCTCATTGTAATCCAACACGCCGGAGACATCCTGTCCCTATATAAGCATAACCAGAAGCTCCTGCACGGGCAGGGAGATGTGGTGAAGGCCGGTACGCCCATAGGCCTGGTGGCGGAATCTGAATCCCTCACCAAGGGAGACCACCTCCACTTCGAACTCTGGTACGAGGGCCAGGCCATGGATCCCACGCAATTCATAAAGTTCTGATGAAGAGGGTCGCGCTATTAGGTTCTACCGGTTCCATTGGAACCCAGACGCTGGATGTGGTGCGGCAGCACCCGGACAAGTTCAGCGTGTTCATGATTTCGGCCAACAACAGTTCCGATCTGCTCATTGAACAGGCCAGGGCCTTCCAGGTTCCGCATGTGGTCATCTGCAATCCCGAAAAGTTCCAGCAGGTTAAGGACGCCCTTCCCGGGGTGGACGTATGCCTGGGCATTGATGCCGCCTGCGCCCTGGTGCAGGCTCCCGAAGTGGATGTGGTGGTGGCCGCCATGGTGGGCTTCAGCGGGCTCAAACCTACGCTCGCGGCCGTCCGTGCCGGTAAAACCATCGCTTTGGCCAACAAGGAAACGCTGGTGGCCGCCGGTTCGCTTGTAATGGGGGAGGCCGCCCGCTGCAAGGCGCCCATATACCCCGTAGACTCCGAGCATTCCGCCATCTTCCAGTGCCTGCTGGGGGCCGACGGCAACCCCGTGAGCAAGCTTCATCTCACCGCTTCCGGTGGGCCTTTCCGCACCTGGGAGAAAGACAAGATAGCATCGGCCACCAAGGCGCAGGCGCTCAAGCATCCCAAATGGGATATGGGGGCCAAAATCACCATAGATTCGGCCACCATGATGAACAAGGGCTTCGAGGTTATTGAGGCCAAATGGCTGTTTGGCGTGGAGGCTTCCCAGATTCACGTGGTGGTGCATCCGGAGTCTGTGATCCATTCCATGGTAGAGTTTGAAGACGGCGCGGTGATGGCCCAGCTGGGCTGTCCGGACATGCGCCTTCCCATAGCCCTGGCCCTGGCCTATCCCACCCGCCTTCCGCTGGAAGGGAAGAGGCTGGACTTCGGCACCCTGGGCTCCCTTACGTTCTTCGAGCCCGACCGGGACAAGTTCCCTTGCCTGCAGCTGGCGTTTGACGCCATCGGCCTGGGGGGCAATATCCCTTGCGCCATGAATGCCGCCAACGAGGCCGCCGTGGCCGCCTATTTGCAAGACAAAATCCGTTTCTACGATATTCCGGAGGTGATTTCGGCCGTCATGGCCAGCACTTCCTTCGTGCGTCAGCCGGCCCTGGACGATATCTTTGCCACCCATGAGGAGGCCTATGCCCAGGCCCAGAGGAGGATATCGGCCCTATGATTGTTCTCATGAAAACCCTCCAGGTTATCCTGGCTTTGTCGGTGCTCATCCTCATCCACGAGGCGGGGCACTTCTTTTGGGCCCGCGTGTTCCATATCAAGGTAGACAAGTTCTTCCTGTTCTTCGATATCGGCGGCGTCAAGCTTTTCTCCAAGAAGATCGGCGATACCGAGTACGGCATTGGCTGGCTACCCCTGGGCGGCTATTGCAAGATTGCCGGCATGGTGGACGAATCCATGGATACGGAAGCGCTCAAGAAGGACCCGCAGCCCTGGGAGTTCCGTTCCAAGCCCGCCTGGCAAAGGCTGTTTGTGATGTCCGGCGGCGTGCTCAACAACTTCCTCCTGGCTATAGTCCTGTTCTGCGCCATCCTGGCCATCTGGGGCGACAATTACATCCCCAACGACAGTCCCGTCTACGTGAACGAATTGGGCGAGGAACTGGGTTTCCGCACCGGCGACCGCATCCTCCGCTACGACGACTACGTCCCCACGGACTTCCTGAATCTCCAGGCCGATCTGGCCCGCCGTCAGGTAAGGCAGGTGCAGGTGCTCCGCGGGGCCGATACCCTCACCCTCTACATGGACCAGTCCCTGATGGGCGCCGTGGTGAATACGCCGGGTATGTTTGATATTGCCTTGCCATTTGTGATTGACAGTGTGATGGTTACGTCCCGGAATGCAGGGGCTGGCCTTCTGCGCGGGGACCAGATTGTTGCGGTGAACGGTATAGACGCTCCCTACCTGCAGGACGCCCAGAAGGTACTCCGGGCCCATCCCGGAGAAGCGCTTCCCGTTACGGTTATCCGTTCCGGCGACAGCCTGTCCATGACGCTTCAGGTAGATTCCCTGGGTATGCTGGGAGTGTATCCCCGCAATATTGCCATGGAGCACCGCACCTATAACCTTGTCCAATGTGTTCCCGCAGGCTGCGCCCTTGCCTGGGATACCGTTACGGGTTATCTGAGGGACCTGCGGCTGGTGGCAACCCCCTCTACCGGGGCATACAAGTCCGTGGGCAGTTTCGTGGCCATCGGCCAGGTGTTTCCTTCCAGCTGGAACTGGCACCAGTTCCTGTATATCCTTGCCCTTCTGTCCATTATGCTGGGCGTAATGAACCTGCTGCCCATCCCCGCCCTGGACGGCGGACACATCGTTTTCTGCCTCTATGAGATGATTACGGGCCGAAAGCCCAGCGACCGCTTCCTCATGGTGGCCCAGCTGATAGGAATGGCATTGTTATTGCTGCTGATGTTCCTGGCATTCGGAAACGATATCGCAAGACTAATACACTGATTATGAAACATATTTCCAGACTGATGGTCCTGGTGGCCTGTGTCCTGTCCCTGATGGGTTGCAAACAGGGAAACAAGAAGACCCTTCTCCCCAACGTGAGCGGCAAAGCCGGCGAGGTGCTGGTGATTATTGAACGAGAGCAGTGGGAGGGTAATCTGGGCGTGGCCATCCGCGAGGTGCTGGCCATGGATACTCCTTATCTGGCCCAGCGGGAGCCCCTTTTCAACCTCTCCAACGTCCCCGCGGCCGCCTTCAACAGCATGTTCAAGATGCACCGGAACATGCTCATGATTAACATCAATCCCCAGAACCAGACCAACGGCGTGGTGTACAAGAACAACCTGTGGGCCCAACCCCAGGCCGTGGTGCAGATCAATGCCGCCGATGCCGACGAGGCCCTGGCCCTGTTCAATGAATCGGCCGCCACCATCTCCGAATTCTTCGAGCAGAGCGAGCGGGACCGCATCATCGCCAATGCCAAACTCTATGAAGAGGTTGTCCTCCGGGAGCCGGTGAAGAAGGTTACGGGTGGCATCATCCATTTCCCCAGCGGCTACCGCTGCCGCAAGTTCACGGACGACTTCGTCTGGATTGCCGACGAGAAGCAGTACACCAACCAGACGGTGCTCATTTACAAGTACCCCGCCCAGGGGGCCGATGTCTTCTCCCTGGAGAACATGATAGCCACCCGGAACGAGATTATGAAGGCCAACGTGCCCGGCATGTTCGACGGTTCCTACATGACCACATCCACCGCCCAGGAGCCCACAACCCGCTCCCTGCGCTACAAGGGACGCGATTTCATGGAGACCCGCGGTTTCTGGGAAGTCCACGGCGATTTCATGGGAGGCCCCTTCGTTTCCCACTCTTTCTACAGCCGCGACGGAAAGGACATCATAGTGCTGGAGGCCTTTGTATTTGCCCCCAGATACGACAAGAGACAGTACCTCCGCCAGGTGGAATCGCTGCTCTATTCGTTTGAATGGGATAGTGCCGAAAAAGATTAAAAATAATTTTGCTTGGTAAGAAAAATTTCTTACCTTTGCAGTCCCAAGTTTGGTGGGTTCGTATAACGGTTAGTACTCGGGATTTTCATTCCCGCAATAGGAGTTCGATTCTCCTACCCACTACCAGAAATAAAAAAAATAAAATAATGGCAAACACTAAATCCGCCGCGCGTGCCGCCCGTCAGAGCGAGCGTCACCGCCTGCATAACAAGTATTATGCAAAAACAACGAGGAACGCCATCCGCGACCTCCGCAACACAACCGACAAGGCAGCAGCCCAGGAGAACGCTCCCAAGGTCTACGCAATGATTGACAAACTGGCCAAGATCGGAGTTATCCACAAAAACAAGGCTGCCAACCTCAAGAGTGGTCTTGCCGTTTACATTAACAAGCTCGCCTAAGGGCTTGTTTTTTATCTAAAGACGGGATGTAGCGCAGTTGGTAGCGCACTACGTTCGGGACGTAG
>JAFZWC010000057.1 GCA_017617475.1 Bacteroidales bacterium | reverse complement strand
ACTTTCATCATCTGCCGGCACTGGGCGTAAAGATGCCGCATATCCGTCAGGATACTGCAGCTTGTCAGGGCATATTCCGAGTAATCAAAATCAAGGATGCCCTTTATCGTGGAGAATGACTCTTTCTGCACAACGTCATTGTAAACGGGGTCTGATACCGTTGTTTTATACACTTGACGCATCTGGTAGAATGTCGCCACATTCTCAGTAAACAACACGTTGCCAACTGTGTTGATGGTTTCAATGCTGGATGAGAAAATGCGTTCCGTGGTCTCAGTAAAGTCAACCCTGGGCATAAATAGAGCCATCTGGTACCGGAGAGTCTCAAACTGTGTAGGGTCCTCGGCCAGTTGGCGCTGAATCTCCATCGACTGGCGGATGGACGAATCGGCCTTCTCAATCGAGGTCAGGGAGCTGTACATATCGTACATCACCATCATCACAATCTGGCGCTTCTCTTTTTGTTTCTTGTTGTGGTCAATGAGGGCCGTAGTGCCGAAAGTGAGGGCGATGGACACCGTGGTGGCCAGAAGCGAGAGCAGAAACTGCTTCCACGAAGACGGGGTGTGCTTTTTGACGTTCATACTATTCTCCTAAAAGAGTCTGTAACCGGCCGAGCAGCGCTTTACCGCGAAGGCCGCGGTCGATGATTGTACCTTGAGGGCCGATGAGGATATTGTCGGGAATGCCGTCAATCTTATAGACGGGGGCCGCGGCGCATTGGAAGCCTTTGAGGTCGGAAATCTGCAGCCACGGCATCTGGAGCTGGCCGATGGCCTTGACCCAGGCTTCCTTATTCTCGTCAAAAGAAACACCCACCACCTCGAAGCCTTTGGCGTGGAATTGGTTATATGCCTCCAGCACATGGGGCATCTCGGCGCGGCAAGGGGCGCACCACGAAGCCCAAAAATCCACCAGCACATACTTGCCCTCGCCCACCAGCTCGCTGATTTTGTGCATCTTTCCCTCGGGATCGGCCATCTCCAGGTCGGTGTACGGCTTTCCGATGAAAGCCGTCTTGGGGCTGTCCTGCGGCTTCAGCATCGCTTCCACGTCGTCCCTGGTCTTTTTAAGGTAGGGATGGTTGGCAAACACCACGCCCTCTTTGACCAGCTCGTCGTAGGCCTCTACGCCGTTGTCCAGGAAGTAGTAGCCGCAGAATGCCACGGGGATCAGCGAATTGCGCTCTTCCTGGAACACCTTGTTTGCGAAGGCGAACATCTCCGTGTTTCTCTTATTGGCCTCTTCTATGAATTCATCGGCCCGGGCCATAATTTCATCATCTGTCAGGCCCGCAATCATGGCATTCAGGCGTTTCTGGGGCTGGTCCATTTCCACTTCAAGCGTGGCCAGGCGCTCGTTCAGCGGAGAGCCTTTCAGCGTGCTGTCGTTGACGTTGATGGTAACAGGTGTGCCGTCATTGAACAGCTGCGTCATCCAATTCCGGTTCTCGGCCTGGACAGCCAGCAGAGCATCTTTGTCGGCCTTTCCCGTGAATGAGAACTTGCCGTCGACAACGACGGCGGTATCGATGGCCGTCTCTGTCAACTGGTCCATCAAATACACCTTCTTATCGTTTTCCGTGTATGTTCCGTTGATGGTATATTTCTTTGTACCATCGGAGGCGCAGGCGGAAATCACCAATGCCGCCAGAATAATCCAATTGTTTCTCATTGTTCTATTTCTAAGTTCTGCTGATACTCTGTGGGCGTCATGCCATAACGGCGCTTGAACTGCTTCCGAAGGTTTTGGGGGGTGAACCCCACCGTCTCGGCAATCTGGCTGATAGAAAGCTTCGGTTTGCTCTGAAGCAGGTGAAGGGCATCCTCCAGGCGGAGGTTGTTGATATAAGCCGTGAAGGACTGGCCGTCGGCATAGGCCGAAAGGAGGCCATTCAAGGCATGCCTGTTAATGCCGAAGCGCTCGACGATATCTTGCCGCTGCAATAATACATTGGCATATAGTTTCTCTTTCCGGATGGAACCGTCTATTTGCTCGAACAGGTCGCGGTCCAACTGGGGCGTTTCTGGCTGCTGTGTCTCCTGCGAATGGGAAAGTTCGCCGATCATCCTCACCAAAGCCCGGTTCTTCAGGGTTATGGAACGTCGTTGGCGAACAGAGAAAAAGGCAAATACGGTTATCAGCAACAATAAAACGATGACGAAAGCGATAATGCCGTCTTTTCTGGCCGATTTTTCCATTTCTTCCTGCAGCCGCCTTTCCTGGTCCATGGCGTGGAAACGCGCGGCGTATTCCTGTGCTTCGGTCTCGTGACGTTTTTGACTGAGCTGTTCATTAAGACGGGCATATCTGCCCATATAGGAAAGGGCGGAGGCAAATTGCCTCCTCTCAGTCGCCACGTCTGCCCAGTCTTTCAGAATGGTGGCATAATCGGCATTCAAAGTGTCTGCCCCCATGCGCTGTACGGCCTCTGCATCAAAGGCTAAAAGCTTGTCCCACTGCCCCAGGGCCTTCCAAACCGGGGCCAGCTGTTTTCTCACACTGAAGGTGTTGCCATAATCGGAAGCTTCCACCAGCTTTAACCACTTGTGTGCTTCGGTAAGGTTTGCGGGGGTTGCTTTTGCATAGGCGTTTGCCAGGCAAACCTGGGCCTGAGCTCTGTAATACTGGCAATAACGGACACGGTCGGCTTCTATAGGAGGCAGACGGAAACTGTCTTCAGCGTAAGCGGACGGACGAGAAGCATAGTCATCCAGCTTCCCAATGATGGCCAGGGCGTCGGAAATGATATCCCCATGGCGGCCCACCCGGTCATAGACACCAATCCGGCGCTTGCGGGCAACGATTCCGGCATCCATCCGGTCTATGCTGGGCGCACCTTCATCCAAGGCTCGGATTACTTGCTCCAGTTTGACCAGGCCTTCTTCCAGACGGCCAATACGCGTAAAGACGGCTCCTATTTCCGCCTCCATCCGCAGGGCCTCGGTTTCCATACCACAGACGCGGCACAGTTCGGCCCGCTCCATCGCATACCGGATCCAATTCTCGTCGTCATTTTTCTGGCGGCTCACGTCCATCATGAGCTGGAGCACGTTGCGGCGGTTCTTCTCGGCCGAAAGGCTGCCGACTTGTGCCGAATCCCGCTGAAGCAAATCTGCGCAAATAGAAAGGGCTTTATCCAGCCGGTCACCATTGACCGAATGGGCATAGACCTTGGCGCGGAGAAAATCGGCCTGGAACGGCTCTACGTTGCCAACGATAAGGGCCGAATCTATGATGGCAAGTGCACGGTCTGGCTGTGTGCCATACACCATCATCGCTGCCTGCGCGGTATATAGCGTATCAGACGCCTTTGGGACATACAGGGGCGTTTCCTTGGCCCTTGTACATCCCAACAGCATCAAAAGAACGTATACAATAAACCGTTTGTTCATAATTTGTTTTTCAGAGGGTGTCCAAGATGCTTAGCCGCCCTCTGAACAACAAATATAGACTTTTAGAAGCGGAATACCAAACCGACGTTGGCGTCCGGAGTGTAATCGGAGTAGCCGCCCTCTACCATCAGGCCGAAGTGGTCGGTAAAGATGAACTCGGCGCCCACGAAACCGCTGTAGCTGAATCCGACGTTGACGTCCTTGGCGCCGCGCCAGTTGGAGAGACCAAGGCCGCCGGTGAGACCAACGTGCAGCTCAAACCATTTGGCCAGATCCCAGCCCACGGTCACACGGGGAGCCAAAGCAAAGTCATACAGTTTTCCGCCTACGACATTTTCACTCTTTCTCCAGTACTGGAAACCCGTCTGGGCACCAACGGTGAAATGGCCTTTGCCAAAGGTGGCCACCTTACAATCTACGAATACGGACGCGCCGGGAACGAAAGCCCAGGCGCTGTTACCGTTGGTGAAAGTGGGCTCAATATAAACATTGGAGCCACCCAGCACGCCGATGGTCACTTTTTGCTCATTCTGGGCGTTGGCCGAGAGAGACATCGTCATTCCGATGATGGAAAGAAGGATGATAATGGTTTTTTTCATAATCTTTTGTTATTTAATTGTTAACGTATAGCGTTCAAATTTGTTTTATCTTTTGTCGATGATCTTGGCCTTGGCATATTTTGCAGGATCGAACGTTACCTGTTCTTCCGTGACGCCGACGGCGAAGTCACGCATGGTCACCGTAACGCCTTTCTCCTTGATGGTTGTGCTGACAGGAAGATAAGTGGCCTTGGAAACAACCAGGTCCATTTTCTTGGGATCATCCTTGTTGGTGTTGTCCTTGGACTTGGTGCAGACGAAATACCAGGCATCGGCCGTTTCCTTCTTCAGCTTCACATCATATCCTTCGGTGACGTTTTTGAGCACTTTTACATTGTCGTCGGCCTCTGTATCCTCTGAAGGCTTGGCGTTGGTGATGGTGAGCTCGTTCTTGGATACATCATAGTCCCAGTCTGTAATGCTGTCGGACCACATGATGGAAGTCTCGCCCTTGGCGTTGACTACACCTTTGAACTTGTCGCCCAGAGTGTACATCTGCGTAGAGAATGTACCAAGAATGGGCAGCTTCATGTCCATTACTACAGAAAACCCCTCAGTCTCGAAGCGATCGCACTCCTGATTCATTTTGGCCAGGATCTCCTCTTGCGTTTGTGCCAAGAGGGCGCTTGCTGCAAGAAGCATAGCAAAAAGGGAGAACAGAACCTTTTTCATATTCATACTTAATCTGTGTTTCAGAATAATTTACAAATATACATTGAATAAGACGATTTGTCCGTTCTCTCTTATGCGCGCATTTGGTCTGTCCCAAATGAACGCATCATTAGAGTTCTGCCGCCAGAAGCCGGACGGGATGGCTCGCTTGCCGGGACCACCCTTTTGCAGACGTCATGTACGGGTTGTTTGAGATAATTGGTTATCTTTGTAAAGATTGTTCTCAAAACAGAAAGAATTGCTATGAAAAAAAGTGTGTTGTCTGCGGCCCTGCTGATTTGCCTTACGGCGGGCGCTTTTGCCCAGGAGTACGTCCCCTATATTCCGGAAGACCAGATGCCGGATGTTGTGCAATGCGTACCGGCCCCTCCGCAGAAGAACAGCAAAGAGTTTAAGTACGATGTTGTCCGCTACAAGTGGGGAAAACAGCAGCGTAAAGACCCCGCCCGTCTGGAAATGGCCATCCGCGATGCCATCTGGAGCATGGACACCACGCTCACCATTCTGGGAGAGCCATTCGGCCTGAAGGTTTCCAAAGAGGAGACTCCTGCTATATATGAAGTGCTTACCCGGGGGATTACCACCATCGAGAACATCCGCTTCAAACCCAAGGCGCATTATTTCCGCATCCGGCCCTTTGCGTATTTCAAGGAGCCGTCCATTTTCCCTCAGGACGATGAATGGCTGGCCACCGAGGGCTCCTATCCCTCTGGCCACACCATCCGTGCCTGGGCCTGCGCCCTGTTGATGGCCGAAATCAATCCGGCCGCTGCCGAAGACGTCTATGCCAGGGCCTGGGCCTCCGGCGAGAGCCGCGTCATTTCCGGCTGCCACTGGCAGAGCGACGTGGACGCCAGCCGGCCTGTGGCCAGCATCGGTTACGCCCGTCTGCAGACCAGCATGGAGTTCCGCGCCCAGATGGCGCTGGCGCAGGACGAGTTCAGGCGCCTCACCCAGGCGACCGGCCAGCAGGGGAGGGAGCACTTCGTCTCTTTGGAAGAGGCTGTTCCGGACGCTATCCTGGAAATCAGATACTTCAGCACGTACAACTTCGTCGGCAAGCGCATTGACGGCTACCTGGCGCCTACGGCCCTGATGACACAGGAGTCGGCCGACAGCCTGAAGGCCGTGAGTGACGATGTCATTAAGCTGGGCTACAGGCTTAAGATTTACGATGCCTATCGGCCCCAATGTGCCGTGGACCATTTCGTTCGCTGGTCAAAGGACCCTGCCGACACGCTTACCAAGCGCTATTTCTACCCCATGCTGGACAAGCCCGTTCTGTTTGAGCAGGACTATATTATGGAGAAGTCCGGCCACACGCGCGGCTCCACCGTGGATCTGACGCTCTTTGACATGACCACCGAGAAGGAAGTGGACATGGGCGGCACCTTTGACTGGTTCGGCGAGGAAAGCCATCCGGATTACACCGGAATCACGGCCGAGCAGTACGCCAACCGCATGATTCTGCGGGACGCCATGCTCCGTCACGGGTTCAAGCCCATTGACAGCGAATGGTGGCACTTCACGTTGAAGAACGAACCTTACCCGGACACCTATTTCACCTTCCCGTTATATTAACATCTACAAAATCTTGAAGGAATTGTTAATTACCGACGGGCTTTTTAAAATAATTACTAAATTTGTGTCCGTTTGTAAATACCTTGTGTAATTAACCGTCCCTTTACATTATGAATAGACTCCTTCGTGCATTGTCATTTCTTGCAGTAATGGCATTGCTGGCGGCTGCGTCTTGTGATAATTCTCCGGCGGGGGAAATCGACATTTCCTTCCAGTCGGACGACACCCAGCTTGTGGCTGCGGTGGAAGATGTGAACAAGTCGCTCAGCGAGCGGCTATCGCTGGTGGAAGCGGCGCTCTCAAGTGGGCTGGCCGACAGTCAAACGGCTCTGGCGCTATTGCAAAAGGCCGTGGAGTCATTGCGCGGAAGCCTGGAAGAGAAGCTGGCCGCCCTCCTGGAAGCGGTCCAGAACCAGAGCGCAAGCCTGGAGACCAAGATGGCTCTGATTGAGGCCGCGTTGCGTAGCGGCTTCGCGGACGAGGCTGCGCAGCAGGCTCTTCTGGAGAAAACCATTGCCTCGTTGGGCGGAAGCCTGGAACAGAAACTGGCCGCCCTGGAGACGGTCATGAAAAACCAGGGGACGGCGTTGGATTCCAAGCTGGGCCTGGTTGACGCTGCCGTCAAGGCCGGTCTGGCCGACAATGCCGCAGCGCAGGACCTCCTGAAGGAAGCGATCGAATCGCTGGGCGGCACGCTGGAAACCCGGATTGCCGCCATCGATTCGGCCCTCGTGAGCCGGCAGACGCCCCTGACGGCAAAACTCTCGCTCATTCAAACCGCATTGACGGAGGGCTTTTCAAGCGATGCGAAAGCCCTGCAGCAGCTTCAGACGGCTGTGACGTCGCTCAAAGGCCTTGAGAAAGGGACGGACCAGACCATTGACGACATCATCGCGGCCCTTGGCTCTTTCGATTCTACGACCACCAGTTTCGCCGAGGCTCTGTCGAAGATCCAAAAGGCGGTGAGCGGCCTGTCCAACGACAATGAAATTCTCACAGCCATTCAGCAGACGTTGATTTCGTACCTGCCAAAAACTATCAATGGCCACGAATATGTGGAAATGGGAGACGGCCTCAAATGGGCTACCTGCAACGTGGGCGCCACAACCCCGGAAGAATATGGCGATTTCTTCGCCTGGGGTGAGACGGGCATAAAGGACGAGTATGGATTTGAGAACTATAATTATATTACTGATAAACAATATACGAAATACAACCACAGCGATAAAAAGACGAAGCTTGAGCTCACAGATGACGCCGCCAGGGCAAACTGGGGCGGCACCTGGCGGATGCCGACGGATGCGGAACTCGATTGGTTGAGAAATAACTGTACCTGGAAGTGGACGAGTAATTATGGGGGTATCGGCGCGATAGGGGTGATCGTGACAAGCCTCGTCCCCGGCTATGTAGGCAATCAGATCTTTTTCCCCGCCGCGGGATTCCAAACCTATGGCACCCAAATCGACGTCGGGTCCAAAGGAAATTATTGGTCGTCTTGTCTAAACCCCGTGTCCACAGAGGCTATAACAGAACAGGCATATTTTCTACACTTCTATGGTCACGAAATAGCATCAGCAACGCGTTTTTCCGGCAAGTCTGTCCGCCCCGTCTCAGACTAAATGAATAATAAATAATACACAATATGAAGAATCTGTTCTCCCTGCCGGCCCTGCTGTTGGCCCTCCTCCTCCTCACAGGCAGCGGTGCTTCGGCGCAAGATCTTATCAACGTGCGTCTATGGGGCGGTCCGTCATTGAATGTGGGCGGCTTCGCCAGCGTCGGATCAAAAAATGAAAGCGCCGTACAGCCTCTAGCGGGCATCGGCGTCTCGGTGAATGTCCTGCCCCAGCTGCGGGTCGGGATGGCCTATGGCTATACGCGGATGGTCCGCGAGCAAATCGACGGTACGCTCACGCCCATTGCCGGCAACGTGCTGCCCGGAAGCGTGGAGGGCACGGTGTACCGCGATTTCAAGACCTATCTCCACTCGCTGGACGTGACTGCAGAGTATAACGTGCTGCGCAAGGGTGGCCCGCTGGCGCTCTATGTGGGAACGGGCGTAGGCTGTCTCTTCGCTTCGGGCACCACGTGGTCGCTCGGAGTGCGCAACGAGGTGTCTGCCGATGGCTGGACGAACCGGGTAACCGTAGATGGCCGCAACACGCCGCATTGCTACCAGGCGCCCTTCGTCCCGGCCAGCTTGTCGCTGGAATACCGCGTTCTGCCCAGCACCTATGTGTGCCTGGGCGGTTTGTATCGCTTCGTTCTGTCAAAGAACGCACTCGCACCCAAAGGACAGGCCGGTGTCACGCTGGGCCTGCGGCTAACATTCTGACCATGCCGATGAAAACTTGCAGACATAGGATTTCGCTGGTGGCGCTCTGCCTGATGCTGCTCCTTCCGTCGTGTGAAACCGCGAGTCCGGAGATAAGCATCACCTTCGAGTCGGACTACAGCCAGCTTGTCGCCGCCATTGAAAACGTGAACCAGACCCTGGCCGACCGGATGTCGCTGCTGGAAGCGGCGCTGGAGAGCGGTCTGGCCGACGATGAGACCGCCATCGCGCTGGTGCGCAAGGCGGTGGAGACCCTGAGCGGAGACCTGGAAAAGAAACTGGCCGCCGTGTCAGATGCGGTCAGGAGTCAGGGCACCAGCCTGGAAACGAAGCTCGCCCTGATTGAGGCCGCGGCCGACGCCGGTTTTGCCGACGCACAGGCCCGGCAAGCCCTGCTGCAGGAGGCCCTGGCATCGTTGGGAGGCTCCCTGGAAGAGAGATTGACAGCCCTGGAAGCGGTTGTCAAGAAACAGACAACGGACTTCGATACCAAACTGGGCCTGATTGAGGCGGCCGTCAAGGACGGCCTGGCCGACAGCGTGAAGGCGCAGAAACTGTTGTCGGAAGCCCTGGATTCGCTGGGTGGAACGCTGGAAGAGAAACTGGCCGCCATTGATTCGGCCCTGACCAGCCTGACGTCGGGTCTGGAGACGAAACTGGCGCTGATTGAAAGTGCTTATTCGAACGGCTTTTCCAGCGAAACGGATGCCGTTAAGCAGCTGCAGACGGCCGTGGCGTCGCTCAAAGGCTCTGTGGATGGGTTGGACAAGGATATCGACGCCGTCGTTACGGCGCTGGGCACCCTGGATTCTACCATCGTGAGCGTGGATGCCATGCTGTCAGAGATCCAAAAGGCGGTCAGCGGCGTCTCCGGTTACGAGGACGTCCTGAAGAGCATTATGCAAACCGTCGAAATTCTCTCGGGAAAGATCAATGGCCACGCTTTTGTTGAAATGGGCGATGGTCTGAGATGGGCCACCTGCAATGTGGGCGCAGAGCATCCGTGGGAGAAGGGCGACTATTTCGCCTGGGGCGAGACGGAACCGTACTACAGCAGCTTGTCTCCGATGGAATGGAAAGAAGGTAAGAAGGACGGGTATGCCTGGGGTTCCTATTTCGATAATCCAAGTGGAGACGGAATAACCTTCACAAAATACGGCGGCGACTTGAAGCTGCTGCTTGAACCCGAAGATGACGCCGCCACGGTGAACTGGGGCGGGACCTGGCGCACGCCGTCGAGGGAGGAATGGAAATGGATCGAGACGCATTGCACTGCTAAGTGGACTGACAATTACGGGGGAACCGGCGTGCAGGGGGTCATTATGAAGAGCACGGTTGCGGGTTATACGGACCGTAGTATCTTCTTTCCCGTTACAGGTTGTATCGACGAACAGTCTATTAAATTTGCAGATCAGGCCTTTGTTTGGTCCACCTTCGTGGCTTCCGGTAATCAAGGCCATACTGCACAGATGTTTAGTTTCTTTAGCGATCAAGGAGGAGGAATGGGTTATGGACTTACCGTTCGTAAAAGAGGGGTTCCCATTCGCGCTGTCTCAGATTAAATGGTATGGTGTATGAAACGGGTAATAAGACAGAGAATCACGCTTCTGGCACTGCTGCTGGCGCTGGCCCCGCTGGCCACCTGGTCCTGCAAACAGGAGCCGGAAGTGATAGACATCACCGTCCAGTCGGATTTCAGCCGGCTGGTGGCGGCGCTTGAAAATGTGGACGCATCCCTTTCTGAAAGGATGGCGCTGCTGGAATCGGCCATGCAAAGCGGCCTGGCCGACAACAAGTCGGCAGTTGCGCTGGTGCGGCAGGCGGTGCAGGCGCTGCGCGGAAGCCTGGAAGACAAACTGGCTGCCGTGTCGGAGGCCGTCCGGAGCCAGGGCACGAGCCTGGAGACGAAGATGGCGCTGATTGAAGCGGCCATCCGTACGGGTTTTGCCGACGGGCAGGCGCAGCGGGCGTTGCTGCAGGAGGCCATCGCGTCCCTGGGCGGAAGCCTCGAAGAGAAGGTGGCTGCCCTGGAAAAAGCCGTAAAGAACCAGTCGTCGGCCCTGGAAACCAAACTGGGCCTGATTGAGGCTGCCTTCAAGGACGGCCTGGCCGACAACGAGGCGGCGCAGGACCTGCTCAAGGAGGCCATCGTTTCGCTGGGCGGTACGCTGGAAGACAAGCTTGCGGCCATAGACGCGGCGCTGGACAGCCAGATGTCGGGCCTGACGACGAAGATCTCGCTCATAGAGACAGCGCTCACAAACGGCTTCTCCAGCGGAGAGAAGGCCCTGCAACAGTTCCAGACGGCACTTTCGGCGTTGAAAGGCACCGTAGACGGAGAAGACGAAAAGATTGACGCCATCATCAAGACCCTGGGCGAGATGGATCCGTCAACGGGAAGCGTTTCCGCGGCTTTGTCCCAAATTCTGTCGTCGGTCGACGAGCTTTCCAGCTACGATGCTATGCTGAGCAGCATCCTGCAGCGCGCCGAGCTTCTTGTGGGAAGAATCAACGGCCACGCATTTGTTGAAATGGGTGACGGCCTGAAATGGGCCACTTGCAATGTAGGTGCCACCAGTCCCATGGACAGGGGCGGTCACTACGCCTGGGGGGAGTTGGAAACCAAAAGGAGTTATATTTTAGGAAATTACAAGTGGATGAAGACGGGTGAGAATACGCAGGAGTGCATGACCAAGTACAGCTTTGCCGACAATCATAAGAGCGGTATCTGGTACGACGGAGACACCTATATAGGGAATGGCGACGGCGTGGAGCACAAGGACTTTGCGTCTTACGATTATGAAGATGATGTCGCCCGTCAGAAATGGGGTGCCTCCTGGCGGATTCCGACATTTGAGGAGTTATCAGGGCTGATGGATACGAACCGTTTCGATTGGAAATGGACGGAAAATTATCAGGGAACCGGCGTGATGGGAATGGTCGTAACGAGCAAGATTCCGGGCTACGAGTCCAATAGCATTTTTTTGCCGACAGGCGGCATTCGATATGAATCTACCACCGGAGTCTCTGACGTGCACACCGGCTATTATGGGTCCTCTTCCCTCCTCGGTGTGTCATATAACGGGGGGGTGATTTTATTCTCTTATTATCTGGGTACTAAGTTTTTTGAAAGCGGCGCGGCCGATCGCTCCATGGGTTGTACATTGCGCCCTGTCTCAGATTAAATGGAATCACGTATGCAAAGGGTAATTAATAGTATTACGGTCCTGGCGCTGCTGCTGGCAGTGGCTCCGGCAACCTTCACGGCGTGCGAGAACACCCGCCCTGACATTACCATTACCTTCGAGTCGGATGCCCGCGGCGTGCGGGACGCCCTCACAGGCATGAGCCAGTCTCTGGCCGACCGGCTGGCGCTGCTGGAAGCGGCCATGGAAAGTGGCCTGGCCGACTACCAGGCGGAGCTTTCGCAGGTGCAGCAGGCGGTTGACTCGCTGGGCGGAAGCCTGGAAGAGAAACTGGCCGCCGTCATGGAGCTGGTGAAGCTTCAAGGCACGAGCCTGGAGGCGAAACTGGCCCTGATTGAGGCTGCTGCGGCGGCAGGCTTTGCCGACGGTGAGACGCAGCAGGCGCTGCTTGAAGAAGCCATCGCCGCGTTGGTGGGAAATGCAGAACAGAAGCTTGCGGCACTGGAAACCGCCATCAGGAACCAGACGGCGGGGCTCGAGACCAAAATGGGTCTGATTGAGGCGGCTGTGCTGGCCGGCTTTGCCGACCAAAAGCAGCAGCAGGCTCTGATAGCCCAGGCGCTGGATTCCCTGGGGGAAAGCCAGGAGGCGAAACTGGCGGCCCTGAAAAAGGCGGTGGAGAGCCGGCTTTCCAGCCTGGACTCGAAACTGGTGCTCATCCAAACGTCCGTGTCCCAACAGTTCACCGACGGCCAGGGAGCCATGAACCTCTTATTGTCGGCGTTGACGACTTTGAAAGGCACGGCGGAGGGAATCGATAAAAAGGTCGATGCGATTGTGAAGACGCTGGGCTCCTTTGATTCCACAACAGACACCATTTCCGCTGTTCTGGCAAGCCTCCGCTCGGAGGTCAGCCATATCGCGGACTTCGAAGAGCTGGTTACCGCCCTTGAGGGTGCCGTCCGGCGGATGGATCTTCTTGCCATCCAGTTCACGGATTTCGTGGTCCGTGATACGCTGGTCATTTCAGAGGATTATGCATTGAAAATCCCCTATACGGTGATAAGCGAGGGTGAAGTCCAGGTGAGAGCCGAAGGGTCCGACGAAAGCGTTAACGTATCCGTGGAACCGGATAGCAGCGATCCCCTGAAAGGGAAGTTGGCCGTCACCACCGGACATCCCCTCTCGATTCGGACAAGAATCTTTGTGAAGCTCCAAGGAAAATACAAGACGGTGACCGTCGCGCTGCCTGTTGTAAAGGAACAGATGTCGGGCGGCGAAGACAAGACGCTTTTGTATAACCAAACCTACGACGAGGATAAACCGCTTATATTTAAGTATAAGTCCAATACGCCCACCACCGTCATGATTCTGGATTCAGATCCGAATTCATCTCCGGGTTCAGTGACTTGGGTCCGGCTAATCTCTGATTCGTCAAACGAAGCGTCGGCCGAATGTGTCATCAAGCTTGCCGTCGACACCAATACCGGTACCAGCCAGCGCCGCGCGATCGTGGTAGTGAGAAATCGCGTCAGTAAGCACGAAATTAAATTCACAATCACACAGGATTTTAACTCGGCACACTGACACTAAGCTCAGTATAAAAATCCTCCTTGGATATTTGTCCAAGGAGGATTTTTTGTTAAGGCCTAAGGATCAATCAGATCCGTTCCACGGCTTATTTCTCCGGAGCAATGGCCTTCCAGACGAAGGCGCTCAGGGCACCGCCCACCAGCGGGGCGCAGATGAATACCCACACATCCTTGAGGGCCTGGCCGCCGGCAAAGAGGGCGGGGCCGATGGAACGGGCCGGATTCACGGACGTACCGGTGAGGTTGATGCACACCAGGTGGATAAGGATGAGGCTGAGGCCTATAGCAAGGCCGGCGAAGTTACCGGCACCCACCTTGGAATCCGTGGTGCCCAGCACAACCAGCACAAACAGGAAAGTGGCAATCACTTCCACCAGGCAGGCACCCCATACGCCGCCGGCGTTGGCAACGCTGTTGGAACCCAGGCCGCCGGTCAGATCCGGAGCCGATACCACACCAGCAACCAGAAGCAGCACGGCACCGGCGAGGATACCGCCGATTACCTGTCCAACCCAGTAGCCACAGGCGTCCTTCCAGCTCATGCGGCCGCTGAGGGCAACGCCCAGGGTAATGGCCGGATTGATATGGCATCCGCTGATGCCGCCGATGGTGTAGGCCATGGCCACAACGGCCAGACCGAAAGCGATGGCGGTTCCAACTACTCCGGCGGGAGTGTCGCAGCCCAGGAACATGGCCGTGCCGCAACCGAGGAAAGTGAGGACAAACGTGCCCAGACACTCAGCAATGTACTTTTTCATAAGAATAGGTTTTAAGGTTTCGTATTTCAAATAGAGATACTATTTCTTCACAAACTCCACGCGGCGGTTCTTGGCGCGGCCTTCTTCGGTGCCGTTGTCTGCGATGGGCTCATGGGAGCCCTTGCCAACAGCGGTGAGACGGGACGCATCTATGCCATTGGCCACCAGGGCGGCCACGATGGCCTCGGCCCTCTTCTGGCTCAACGGGTCGTTCACCCTGTCGGAGCCGGTGGCGTCGCAGTGGCCCTGCACCTCAAAGTTCAGATTGGGATTGTCCTGCATGAGTTTGGTGATGCGGTTAATCTCCACCATGGATTCGGGTTTCAGATCGGCCTTACCAGTTTCAAACGTGATAGCGTAGGTGATGATCTTTCCGTCGGAGGCCAGGCGGTCGTAGAGCGGAACGGCGCCCTGGGCCAGGCGAACATTGGAAATGCCGCTGTATTTATATACGCCGGAATGATGGAACCAGAAGCACTTGGGCGCCATGGCAATGGGGATGTTGATGACGCGCTGCCCGTTGATATAGCCCTTGAAGGCCCTTTTGTTGAAGGAGAAGGCAAAGTGGTTCCAATCGTCCAGCTTCACGGGATTATCCTTGCCATTATAATCTGACAGACCGTCATTGAATCCCAAATCCTTGAATCCATCTATGGTAGTAGAGGCGTCGGGCTTCTGGATAGACCAGCGAAGGGTGCAGGACCCGTCTTCGCGGAACCAGAAAGTAACGTATCCGCACTCTCCTGAATTCCAATTGATAAGCTCGTCATTGGCAAAGGTGAGTTCAAGGGCCTCATCTCCGTCTCCCTCGGTCATGTCACCTACATAGACATCATATTCCAGCGTGAAGACATCCGGCAGGAAGGCGCGCGGCTCTTTCATCAGGGGAATCACAAACCCCTGCCCGTCATCGGTGAAAGCCAGGACCTTGCGGCCGGCAAAAGAGCCCGTTTCTGCGTAACCTTCCATCAGGTCCCAGCGGGAAGGGAATTCGCCCAGCTGCTCTTCGGCAAAATCATCTTCGAATATAATTTCGTCACCGGGCACAAAATCACTTTTGGCATAGGCCGATTCCACCTGTTTCTTCGGGGCGGCCTTGGCTTCGCCTCCCGGCTTCTTGGCGCCGCACTCATCGCAGAACTTGCCGGTGTTGCCTTCCTTGCCGCATTCGGGGCACGTCCAGGCGGCATTAGCTTCGGCGCCGGGCTGCTTGGCGCCACACTCGGAGCAGAACTTGCCGGTGTTGCCCTCATGGCCGCATTCGGCACAGGTCCATCCAATCGTCTTGGCATTCTTGGTTTGCTGAACTTCTTCCCCTTCTTCCTGGTTGCCTTTCTTGTCCTTGTTGCCGGTTTTGCCATCCAGGACGTCGTTTACGCCCTTTTCCACCTTGTTGCCGATGTTTTGCTCGGCCGCATTTTTGGCGCGTTCCTTCATCCTTTCCAGAAAACTCTGGGCGTTGGCCGCGCTGCAAACCATGCAGAGCACGGCGATAGAGACAATCAAGCGTTTCATTTTCTTTTTTATTTTTGGTTATAGTTTGTCTAGTGTCTTACAAAGATAATGAAAAATCAGTCAGACACAATCGTTTTCCGGATAAACGGAACCTGCAGCATCCACCGGAAGAGGAGGGGCTGGAGGGAATAAGTGATGAGAATGGTGGAGCCCATGCCAATGAGCGAGCACCAGCCGATGGCAATGGCCGTTCCTACCACGCCTGCAGGTGTGTCACAACCCAGGAACATCGCGGTTCCGCAACCCAGGAACGTGAGCACGAAGGTACCCACACATTCTGCAAAGTACTTTTCATAATCGTAGGTTTTAAGGTTTCAATATTCAAAAATACAACAATTTAACCAGAAAGACAAGGGTGGTTTCCCCGGCCGGGGTTATAGAATTATTAAAAAATATGTATCTTTACACGCTTTAGTAAGGATATTTCATATGAAAAAGAAACTCCTGACCATTGTATTTGGCGTCCTGGTTTTTTCCATTCCGCTGCTGTCGGTGGTGAATGGGCAGCCTCTTAGTGACGTACTCAAGGACCTCTCTTCCGAACTGAAGATGGTCTATGCCCAGCGCACGGAGGAACAGAAGCAGTTCGACAAGAACTATGAGCGTGAGCATAAGAGGATGGTGGAAGTCATCACGGCGTCCAACGAACTTTCCATCCTTCTGTATACGCAGGAACAGAATATGACCTTTGACCTGGCCTATGCCTTGAACAAGGTCACATCGGCCTGTCGGCATTTCAACAAGGACAGAAAGCCTTACGACCGTGTAGTCAGAGAACTGGATATCGAGATTGACCGCTATGCCCGCCTCATTGAGGCCCTTCGCCGGCTCCCTCCGGTGATGACGGAAATCGAGATAGAGATTGTGCCGGACAGCCTGCTGTACCACTATGATGATTCCCTGGAGCAGGAGATCTTTGACATCACGTCCAAGCTGGAAAGGGAAGTGATTCGCATAGCCATCAAAGACTCCCTGTCCTCGCCCTTTGTCCTGGATGCGGAAGGGGAGATTTACCGCGACACCTGTATCCGGTATGCCTCCGAGCTGCTGAAAATCCACGCCAACAACCGGGAAATGATGGTGGCGGACAGCACGCACTATCAGGCGGCCTACTGGCGTATGCAGGAGGCTTACGACTATGCCCTGTCCCGCTACAACGATTTGCAGAGATACGTCTTCGTAGATGGCCAGACCTCCTTCCTGAACATTTTGAAGAGCCCCGGTTTTTATTGGGACAGAGTGAAGGTTGACCTTCACGAACAATACGATTTTTCCGAATTGGGCGATGACAAGCCCCAGCAGGCCGATTCTTTGGCCGCCCAGGCCGGGGCTCCGGCAACCGACACCTGGGAAGAAGAGGACGGGGACCTGTTCTCCGGCCTTTCCAGCAAAGGGGCCAATTCTATGCTGGTGCTAATTAGCGCCATCCAGTTGATCGCCCTGGTCATCTTCTGGGTGTTGGTCTTCCTTATCCTGCTGTTGCTGAGCCGTATAGTAAAGATCAAACGCCACCTTCCCCTGGGACAGCTGCCGCTGTTCTCCGTTCTGGTAGGAACCATCCTGTACTTCCTGGTGCTGGGCTTTGGCGTCCACGGCAACGAATACGTCCAATTGAGCGCACAGCATATCAACACCTTCCTCTGGCTGCTCATTGCCATTACGGGATCAATGATCCTGCGTGTGAAACCTAATCAGATTCACCACAGCCTCCGGTTGTATATCCCGACCTTCGTCATTGCGCTCATTATCATTGTCTGCCGCATCAGTTTTGTGCCGGACTCCTTCATTAATTTCATATTCCCGCCCATCCTGGCCTTCGCCGTGGTGCGGCAACTGCTTTTCAGTATTGGGGAAAGCGGGAAGGCAACGCGTATTGACAGTACCCTGGGATGGATTTCACTGGGCATTTACATCCTGGCCTTCGCCACTTCGTTCGTAGGCTACACCTTCGTAGCCCTGCTCATTCTGGTGTGGTGGTACTTCCAGTTGGCAGCCCTGCTCTCCATTTTCTGCGTTGCAGACCTGTTGGGCCGATACAAGGAGCGGTGGTTAGACAAGCGGGTAGAAAACCTGCGCAGCCGCATCACCTATGTGAAAGGGGAAGACCGCGAGTCCCTGCTCTTCGGAGCCACCTGGTTCTACGACGTTGTCCGCGACGTGGCCATCCCGACTATGCTTTTGGTTTCCCTGCCCATATGCCTCCACATGGCACTGGACATCTTCGATTTTGAAGACCTGTACGAAACCATCTTCCGCCGTCCCTTCGTCCTGCTTACGGACAAGGATGGTTTTGAAACGCTCCGGATTTCCGGAAGGAGCATCATTTACCTGACCTTCCTGTTCCTGGCCCTCCGCTATTTCAACCGGGCCATCCACGCCCTCTGGCATTTTATCCGCTATACCACCTTTATGCGCAAGCATAACCGCACGACCATCCGGGCCAATGAGGTCAATCTGGCCCTGGGCAACAGCATCATCACCGTCCTGGTGTGGATGACTTATGCCGTGGTGGTGGTTGCCGAATTGAAGATTCCTACCGGATCGCTGGGACTCATCGCGGGTGGTTTGTCGGCCGGTATCGGTCTGGCCCTCAAGGATATCCTCAACAACTTCATTTACGGTATCCAGCTTATGGGCGGCCGCCTGAGGGTGGGCGACTGGATCGAGTGCGACGGCGTGCGCGGTAAAGTGACGGATATCAGTTACCAGACCACCCTGGTGGAAACCATCGACAGTACCCAGGTGGCCTTCCTGAACTCTTCCCTGTTTGCTAAGAGCTTCACCAACCTCACCCGTAACAATGCATACGAGATGACTGTGATAAGGGTGGGCGTTGCATACGGCACCGACTTCCAAAAGTTGCGGGATGCGCTGGAGAAAGGCCTGGAGGCACTCAAGACAAAAGATGCCTTTGGCCGTGATATCATTGACCCCAATTACGGTATCAGAATCCGCTTTGACAATTTTGGAGACAGCTCCGTGGATGTGGCGGTGAAACAGCAGGTGCTTGTGCCGGAGCAAATTGAGTTCCGGTACAGATGCCGGGAGCTCATTTATAAGATCCTGGCCGAGAACGGCATCACCATCCCGTTCCCGCAGCGCGATGTGCATATGATTGCCGATGAAAAGTAAGGATGCGTAAGATTCCCGGTCTGTTCCTGGGCCTGGCCCTGCTGCTGTGCTCCCTTCCGTTGAGGGCGCAGTGGTCCGGCAGTGTGGATTTATCGGTCGGTCTGGGTGGCATGGAGGGAAGTTTGGTTAATGACGAAGAGCCCATGATGCACGGGCTCACGCAAGGCGTTTTCCAACTGAACTACAAGACGGAAAAGTTCCGCTGGGGCACCCGCCTGGAAGGAAAATGGGAGCCCAACACCACGGACAACTCCCGCTTATCGTACAAGACAGAAAGGGTGGGCATTGTTTACAAGGCGGCTAGTACCCAGCCCCTTACCACCAGCATCAAGTCGGACTTTGCCTGGCTCCCTTCCCCCGACCGGAACTATTCGGCCTGGATCCTGTACCAGTATAAGAACGACAGGGCCAGCAACCATTCCATCAATGTTGACGGAAGCTTGGAGGACGTGGACAAGTTCTCCTACTACTACGAGGAGCCTGTTATGGACGAGCACAAGGTGGAATCCGGAGTCCGGACCCACCGGAGCTTTGACGGCGGGCGCAGCATCCTTCAGAGTTCCCTGTCTTTCCAGGTCATCGGCAACCGCAGGGTGAACACCTGGACTGTTTTAAAGGCGGGAGAAGGGGATATGGAAGGAGGAACGGCCGTGGACATAGAGGACGTTCAGGGTTATGCCTGGAAATACCGCATTACGCCCCACGGCCTGGATGTCAATCTGGACGGGGACATCCACCTGCAGAGGACCATCCTGGACCAGGCCGTCAAACTGAAACTGACCCCCGGCGCGCGCCTCTCTACCAAGCAAACCAATGATGAGAACAGTGGCGCCACCCGCATTAATTTGAGGGCAGACGGCACAGACGCAGGGGCGTGGAAGGATTCCACGCGCCTCAGGGAAACCTTCAATTTCCTGAGTTTAAGGGCCGAGCCCTATCTGGTGGCCGATTTCAAGTGGAAAAGCATAGAGGCCCACGCCGACTACGCCGCCCAGATCTACGGCCGCCGTCTTAACGACGACGAGCATTGGCAGCCCCTCAAAATCAAAGGCGTGTATCCGGTGGGAAAGGCCAATGTAAAATGGACCATCTCCCCCAGTCACACCCTCAATCTCACCAATCAGCTTAGCGTCGCCCACCCGGATTACATCAAAATCTGCTGGTACGACCGCTCGGCCGGTTATCTGGACCAGTTGTACAGAGGTAACGAAGATCTTCTTTCCCCCACCACAGCGCGGGTGGGTTTGGAATATGAGTTTAAGTATAAACGCTTCACTTCCAAGTCTTCCGTTACGTATTCCCACGTGGCCAACGAGATTGACCAAACCTGGACCAACGAGGAGATAGACGGCCGCCAGTACAAAGTTTTCCATTGGCTCAACTCCTCCAACAGCCAGTCTGTGGGGCTTGCCCAGAAGTTCAGCTGGAACGGAAAGGTGATTGTGGCCAACGCGGGAATAACGTATAACAAGTCCCGCCGCACGGCCACGAACAGCGACAAGGTCAAGGACTCCTTCGACTGGAAGCTGAATGCCGACGTGACGGCCAACTTGGGAAAGGGCTGGAGCATAGGGGCCGACGCCAAGTACCAGAGTAAAGTGGCCACCTTCTTCACCATATTCAAGCAGTACTGCGAGCTCAATGCCCGTATTCAGAAAGACTTCAAGAAATTCACGCTCTATTTGCAGGCCCGTGACCTGTTGGATCAGCCCCGTGAGACCAGTTTCGAATCGGAAGAACTGCAGGAATTCTGGATTGAGGAGGTTCGCAGCAACCGGCGCATCTTTATCATCGGCGCCCGATGGAAGTTCTGAGGCGAAGCATCAGGCGGAACAGGAGCGGCTGCAGCGTATAGGTAATGAGGATGGTGGAGCCCATGCCTATGAAGGAGCACCAGCCTATGGAGCGGATGGCCGGATGAAGGGCCAGCAGCAGCGACAGAATCACCACCAGCAGCACGAAGGCCGAGAAGAAGATGGCCGTCTTGTGATACTGCAGCAGGCGGTCGTCCCGGCCGCGGGCTGCGGCCAGCAGTCCCTGCATCACAAAGATGCTATAGTCTACGCCGATTCCAAAGACAAACGTGGAGATGACGATGTTGAGCAGGTTGAACTCCAGGCCGAAAATGGCCATCCAGCCCTGCACCACGTACCAGCTCAAACCCATCGGCAGGAACGCCAGAAGGGCCACCCACGCGTTGCGGAAGCTCACCAGCAGCACCAGCAGCACGAACAGGGAACTGATGAGGAGGGCCGCGTTGAAGTCCCGGTGCGTCAGTTCCACCAGGCTGCCGGTATAATACATGGGGTCCACCACCAGGGCCACCGGCGCTAGCGTATCGTCCACTTTCTTCTGCTGCACCTCTTCCAGGAGCACCGGGCTGAAGACCAGATAGCGGCCGGCCGAATGTTCAATGAAATTGCAGAGCAGCCCCTCTGGGACAATGCCGGCCTCATACAGGGACGCCGGTTCATATTCCTGGTCCAGCAGGGAGAAGAAGGGGTCGAAGAGGGAGGGGTCCAGGCCTTTGCGCCGGGCGGCACGGTCAACGGCCATCCTGGCCTCCGCCTTTTTTTCGGGCGTCCAGTAGGCGTTCCACCCGTCAATGCGCGCGGCCTGCTCCTCTCCGGGGACAAACAGCAGGGAAACCAGGTCCCGTGAAGGGCCGATGCATCCTTCGGCCTCCAGGGAATCGATGACCCGGCGCACGGTCTTGTGCTGTTGCAGGGCCTGGTCCAGGGTCTCTCCCGTGGCGGCGTAGTACCGCTGGGTTTTACCTTCTTGATTCTCAATATTATACCGCTTCATGGCCGCCTGGAAGTGTTCCGGCTCGTAGCCAATGTGGCGCAGGTCGCTGTCAAAGCGGACCCGGCCGGAGAACACCAGCCCCACCGCAATTACCAGCACCAGGGTCCCGATGAACCAGGGCGTGCGGTCATAGGGAGTGTTGTTGATGCGGTCCACCACCTTGAGCACCGCCGTGTTGCGGCGCGTATCTCCGTCTTTCAGAAGGTGAGGCAGGAAGACCAGCGTAAAGAAAGTGCTCCCCACCAGCGCCAGCGTGGCAAACAGACCGAAGTCCCGGAGCAGTTCGCTCTTGGTGAAGAGCAAACCCAGGAAAGCGCCCACGGTGGTGAGGCAGCCCAGGAAGACGGGTTTGGATTCGTCCCGCAGCAGCTGCTCGATGTCCCCTACGAAGCGGTGGTGGATGATGATGTGCAGGCAGTAACTGATAGCCACCCCCAGCACCACGGCGCAGATGCCGAAGGCCATCAGGGACATGCTGCCCTTGATCCAGTACATCACGGCCAAGGCGAAGGCCGTCCCGTAGCCCACCGGCAAAACATTCTGCCACACGATGTTGAGGCTTTTGAAGCTCAGGCAAAGGACCAGCAAGATAATAAGGAAAGACAGGCCGATGGTGGTGGTCAGGTCCTTTTTGATGGTGCGGGCGTTCCAGACGCTGCGCACAGGGGTGCCGTGAACCAGCACCTCAATCCCGCTCTCTTCCATCTGGGCCTCGATGTGCCGGTAGAGAGCCTCGCTGGCCTTGGAGTTCTGATAGGAAAAGGTGGGTGACAAAAAGGCCAGGAGAGTCCCGCCTTCCGCACTGTAAAGATGGCCGTCCTTATAGGTGAAACCCGACCCCAGGCCCTCCAGGGGCAGAATCTGTTCCCGGAGCGCCAGCGGATCCATCATGATCATCTGGGTGTTCCGGCCCGTTTCGTCCTCCATCAGCAGCTCATAATTCCGGTCCATGGTGGCATCGGCCCGGGCAAGGGCTTCGTCGAAAGCCGCGTACCGGTCCGGAGACACGAAAGAGGGAAGGTGTCCCAGGGCAAAGTCCAGGGCATCCAGCGCCACGCTGCTTTCCACTTTGTAAAGGACATTGGCTATGGTGCTGTCTTTCTGGAGCAGGCCCTCCATGAAGGCGTCCACCTGATCCGGGGTGGCCGATGGAAACTGGAAGAAGATTTTATCCTTGACCTTCAGGGAGTTAAAAGCCAAACCGCTGTCTCCTTTGCCCGGATTGGGCACCAGGGAAGAAACGTCTTCCACATACTCCATCCGGAGTCCGAAGCACAAAAAGAACACGCTGCTGGCCACGAGCAGTGTCCAGAGCAGGGCTTTGTGCCGGGAGAAATAGCGGTATAGCTTTACGGTCATGGATTACAGGCCCAAATAATCGTACAAAGCCTGGAAGGTGAGCAGCTTGACGGCTTCCGTGCCGCTGAGCTTGACTCCGGTTTCGCCCTCCACCACGGCCACCAGGTCCAGCAGGCTCAGGCTGTCCAGGTCCAGGGTCTCCTTGATGGGGGCGTCGGGGGTGATGTCCGACACTTCAATTTCAAATTCTTCGGCAATAGCCAGGTTAAGGCTTTCTCTACTCATGGTAAATCAGGGTTTTCAAAGGGTTAAAGGCTTGACGGCGAAGCTCTTGCAGCGGGACGGTGTCCGTGCAGAGGAAACGGATGTCCCGGACGGTCTGTTTCAGGAGCTTCACGTAATACCACTCAAAGATGCACAGGAAGGGGAGGGAGAGTCCATACAGGAGGCCGGCCAGGCAGCCGGAGGCCGACCAGGTAACGAGCCACGTAAGAAGGAACTCCAGCGGAATCAGGACCAGGGTATTGATGGCTATCTGGAACGACGTCAGGTACATTCCGTCGTCGTCTTTGAGATGGTCGTTGGCATACTGGGGGATGAACCAGTTGGGGAGGGCCGGCCACAGGCAGAAAACGGCCAAGGGGAGGGTCAGGACAAGCAGGAGAATGCTCCAGACGACCTTTCCCCAGGAGGGGCGGACGGCCACCTGCCCGTCTTCGAAGCGGGCCTTTTCCAATGCCGTCCGGTAGGTCTCCACCGCCCCGTAATCCGGCTCTCCGGCCGCCAGGCGCTTCACCAGTTCCTTATCGGCCTCCAGCTTTTCCGGAAGCACGTCCGGCTTTTTGCCCAGGGAAAGGGCGAAGTCTTTTCCGAAGCCGCTGGTGCGGAGGAAATCGATCTCCTTATAATGCTCCAGGTCCCGGATATCCAGCATCATGGACTGGATCTGCTCCCGGACCAGCGCGTTCACCTCCCGCTGGCAGGTACGGGGCTTGTCCTTGTATCTTTCGTACCAGGGCTTCAGCGAGATGGGGGTGCCGAAACGGATCCAGGTCTGCTCCCGCAGGCCGCGGTAATTGGAATAGTGATGGGCCGCCGGCAGGATGAAGATCTCTTTTTCAAAACCGGCCGATGCCGCCGCCTCGAAGGCCATGCGCAGGTATCCCAGGGAGAAGGTTCCCAGCCAGCGCTTGTTCTGGTGGCCGGCCTCGGGGAAGATGAGCACGGTGTGTCCGTCCAGCAGATTCTGTTCCGTAATGCGGAAGGTCTCATAGTTGTTGGACAGCGCCTCCTCGCCCTGGTACTGCATGCGGAAGGCCGGCAGCACGCCCGCCCAGAGCAGGAACTTGCGGAAGAGCGGATGGATCTCGAAAGCGTCGGCCCTGGCGATGAAATGCATCTTGCGGTCGTTCCGGGCAAACAGGACACCCAGGATGTCATGAAAGGTGTTCTGGTGGTTCATGGCCACCAGGACGGGCGTTCCTTCCGGGGGAATATGGTCGGCGTCAACAATGTAACGCTTGCGATAAAAGATTCCGTCGCTTGCAAAACGGAAATAGGCTTTGGTAAGCCTGTAACCCAGTGTAAGTTTTTCCATCTCTCCAGTCAATCAAAGGCGCCTCGGGGACACAGCTCCCGGCCATCCGGAAGGCATCCATTCAAACTATTCCTTTGTGTTTAAGAATGCGAATATACACATTATTTATAAACTATGACTGCGAACCTATAGGATGTCCCTGAAATTCTGCTTTTTGTCAGTGAGAGTGAGGAAAGAATTATTTATCTTTGCGAAAACAAAAACCAACCATGAAAAAACTATTACTGATAACCCTCTTACTGCTGCCCCTGTCGGCCTTCGCACAGAATAATCCCATTGACAAGGCCCTGAGCCGCTTCACGGACCCCGACAATCCCGATTATGCCGCTTTCCTGGCCAAGGGGGGCAATTCCTTTGGCATCAGCGGTTCCTACCGGCTTTTCAACGTAGACGGGGAAAAGCCCGGAGACGGTTATTCCATCCTGTCGCTCCTGAATATAGGAGAAGGCCGCCTTCAGACTTGGAGTGTGGCACCCAGCTATTCCTGGTTTGTGGCCGACGACCTCTCCCTGGGCGTCAGCCTCAATTACAACGGATACCTGATAGATACCAACATAAAACTGGATTTCCGTGATATCCTGGGCTCCGATGACGAGGACCTCAACATTCAACTTTCCAACCGGCACATGCTGCATCACAAGGTGGGCGCCGGCTTCACGGCCCGCCGCTACAAGTCCCTGTTCGGCAGCAAGATGCTGGGTGTGTTTGCCGAAGGCCGGTTATTTGGCGCTTATGGCGTCACCTATTCCCACCCCATCCCCAAGGACGGAGGCGAGGTGAAGAAGCACCGTGTTTCAGGCACCATTTCCCTGGGCTTAGACGTTGCCGGCGGCCTGGCCGTGAGACTCAAAGACAACAGCGTACTCACCCTGAGCATTCCCATTGTAGGGGTTGGCTGGCAGCACAGTCATCAGAATAAATACTGGACGACCAAAGACGCCGAGGGCGGCAAGGCCACGGGCGGATCGGCCAAGATGGACAGGTTCTCCATTGCCCGTAATATAGACGCCACGGGCATTCAGGTGGGCTATGTCCGCTACATCCTTCCCAAGAAGAAATAACACTACTAAAACTATGATACTTGGATCTAACCCTCGAAGAACCGGCATCCTCAGCTTTCTGATGCTCCTTCCCTTTGTCCTTTTTTCGTCCGGCTGCAGCAGCCAGGGCGAAAGCCTGAAACAGTGGACTCTCCAACAGGAGGGATCCTCGGTGAAATACGATGTTACCGTTCCCTGTACGGTGGCCGGTGCCCTTAACGAGGCGGGCGCCCTGGGAGAAAACATCCTGGATTTGGACCGCTACAAACAGCTGGACCGCACGCCTTTTGACTCTCCCTGGGTGTATACCACGCATTTCAAGGCACAAAAAGGCCAGCACCATGTCCTCCGTTTCGAGGGCCTGAATTTCTATGCCGACGTGGAAATGAACGGCGTTAAGATAGCCTCGTCCGACACCACCTTCGGCACCTTCAGCGTGCGCGAGTTTGACGTAACGGAGCTTGCCCAAGCCACCAACACCCTTAAGGTGACGGTGCGCCGCGCCCAGAAAGGGGACCTGAACCACGGCTTTGCCGACTGGAACCCCCGCCCCCTGGACGAGAGCATGGGCATCATCCGCCCCGTGAGTCTCATTTCCACCCCGGACGTTGAGGTGCAGGACGTATTTGTGAAGCCCATTGTGGACCCGGCCGACCTTTCCCGCGCCCAGCTGGAGATTGTCACCACCCTGGTGAACCTGAGCGCCGAACCGGTGCAGGGCCAGGTGAAAGGTGTCTATGACAGCGGCAGCTTTGTGGCCGACGTGGAGATTCCCGCGGGCGGCAGCCGGCTGGTGAAAGTGGTAGAGACGGTGGATAACCCCCGTATCTGGTGGACCCGTGAAATGGGCACGCCGGAGATGTATCACTTGGACGTTGCCTTTGAAAAGGGCGGCCAGGTGAGCCATCAGAAGGGTGTGGACTTCGGCATCCGCAAAATCGAGGGCATCGTGGATGCCGCCGGTCATCGTCAGTTTATCCTGAACGGCAAGAAGGTCCTTATCAAGGCTGGCGGCTGGTCGGACGATCTCCTGTTCCAGGACACGCCCCAGAGCCTGAAGGCCCAGATGGACCTGGTGTGCGACATGGGGCTCAACTGCATCCGTTTCGAGAATATCTGGGGCAAAGACGACGAAATCTACAACCTCTGCGACCGTATGGGCGTTCTGTCCATGGTGGGCTGGAGCTGCCAGTGGGAGTGGGAAGACTACTGCGGTTTGCCCGAGACCGACGGCTATGGCTGCATCAACGACCCCCGTTCCGAGGCCCTGGCCGTGCGTTATTTCCATGACCAGATTATCCGTCTGCGCAACCACCCTTCCCTCATCGGCTGGCTCACCGGCAGCGACCGCATTCCCAACGAGCGCCTGGAGAAGCAATACCTGGCTCTGTATGAGCAGCTTGAATATCGGCCCTACATCTGCTCGGCCAAGGGACTTACCAGCCTGGCCGGCCCTTCCGGCATGAAGATGGAAGGCCCCTACGAGTATGTGGGTCCCGACTACTGGTATATTGATACGCAATGCGGCGGCGCTTTCGGCTTCAACACCGAAACCGGCCCCGGTCTGAACCTGCCGCAGGTGGAGAGCCTTCGCAAGATGGTGGGCGAGGACCAGCTCTGGCCCATGGGAAAGAACTGGTCGTACCACTGCACCGCATCGGCCTCCTATATGAACACCCCCGCCTACCAGATGCAGGCCCAGGAAGGCCTGTTCGGCCGGAAAGCAGAAACGCTGGAGGACTATGTGAACCGCGCCCACGCCATGGATTATGATTCCGAGCGCTCCATGTTTGAGGCTTTCCGCTGCAATGTTCCCAATGCAACGGGTATTGTTCAGTGGATGCTCAACAGCGCCTGGCCCAGCATTTATTGGCAGCTCTACGACTGGTACGGAATCCCTACGGCCGGTTACTATGGCGTCAAGAAGGCCTTGCGCCCCCTCCAGCTGGTCTATAATTATGGGGATGGCTGCGCATATCTGGTGAACGACGCCGTAGACAATGCCGGTAATCTTACAGCCAATCTGTATGTTTTCGCCGCCGATGGAAAGACTCTCCTCCGCAAGGAAACCAAACAGGTGGAAAGCAAGGTCCGCGAGCCCCGGAAGGTGTTTGAAGGCATCCAGGGTCCCTGCTACATTGCTCTGGAGCTGGTTTCGCCTGATGGAAAAGCCTGCGGCAACAACTTCTACGCCGTCTCCGAAAGCCTTAACGTGTATGACTGGGCCAAGGCCGACTGGTGGGGCATCCCCATCCTCAAATACGCCGATCTGGGCTTCGTTTGCGACCTGCCCCAGGTTACGGTGGGCCTGACTTTCAAGGAAACGGAAAAGGGCTATGAGGTTACCCTGGAGAACCGCGGCGATGCCGTGGCCTACCAGAATATCCTCAAAGCCACTGACGAGGATGGCCAGCTTATCCCCGGCTCCTTCTGGACCGACAACTTCTTCACCCTGCTTCCCGGCGAATCCCGCGTGATCGAGTGCCGGCTGCCGGAAGGCTGCAAGGAAGCACATATTAGCCTGAAAGGCTGGAATACCATTGTAGATTAATCATTTAACTATGAAAAAAGCGTTATTGCTATTTGTGGGTTTGGTGGGCACGGCCGTCTGGATGGCCGCACAGACCCCCGACTCTCTGGACCGCAACCGGTCCAAGTATGCCACGTACAATTTCAGCCTGGACGACCAGTACACCGTGGAAGTACCTTATGCTCCCGTTAGTGTACAGCAGCCCCGCGGGAAGAAGATCAAGAATATCATCTTCATGATTGGCGACGGAATGGGCTTCGAGCAGGTGAACGTGGGCTGGGTGGCCAACGGCGGTCATCTGAACATGACGGACTGCATGCCTGTGCTGGGCGCCTCCCGCACATACTGCCTGGACCAGCTGATCACCGACTCCTGCGCCGGCGGCACCGCGCTGGCCATCCGCCAGAAAACCAAGTACGGCTATATTGGCGTTGACGGGGATGGCAATCCCGTGGAATCCAACCTCCAGTACGCCAAGAGCAAGGGGATGAAAACGGGCGTTACGGTCACTTGCCGCATCAACGACGCTACCCCGGCCGATTTCTGCATCCATGGCACCTCCCGCAAAGACGAGGAAGGCCTGTCGGCCCAGTATGTGACGGCCAACGTGGACTTCATCTCCGGCGGAGGCACCCATTTCTGGAACCAGCGCAGCGACGGACGCAACCTCATCAATGAGATGAAGGCCCAGGGTTACACCTTCGTGGACAAATGGCAGGACATTGCCGCCGCACCCGGTGACAAATTCCTGGGACTCTACGGAGAATACGACCTGGATCCGTCCCTGGACCGCGGTCCCGTGCTCATGGAAAGCACAAAGAAAGCCATCGAGATGCTGGACAACAAAAAGGGCTTCTTCCTCATGGTAGAGGGCTCCCAGATTGACGACTATGCCCACCGGAACAAGGTGGGGCAGATGTGCGAAGAGCTCTTTGACTTTGACAAGGTTGTGGGCTATGTGCTGGAATGGGCCGCCAAGGACGGCCAAACCCTGGTGGTGGTCACGGCCGACCATTGCACCGGCGGCCTCACCCTGCTGAAGGGCAGCCTGGAAGAGCGCACCGTCAAGGTTAACTTCTCTACCAAGGGACACGACGGAATCATGGTTCCGGTCTTTGCCTTCGGCCCCGGGGCCGAAAACTTCGCCGGCATCCACGAAAATGCCGAGGTCGCCCAGATAGTCCGGGCGTTGATGAAGTAAAAGAACGTAAAAGAAAAGGCCGGGTCCCTTAAAGGAATCCGGCCTTTATTTTGCCCTGAAGGGTTATTTCTTCTTGCTGATGAGCAGCAGGCCGATAATGGTGAAGGCGGCGTTCATGAGCAGGAGTTCATAGCTGAAGTGGTAGCCGTTGAACCATTTGACAGAATTCATATCCAGCACCAGGCACAGCACGGGGGCCAGGATGGCCACCACGGGAACCCAACGGTCTTTCACCGTCTTTTTGCAGCACAGGCCGAAGGTAAACAGGCCCAGGATAGGACCGTACGAATAACTGGCCAGGCGGTACACGGCGTCAATGACGCTGGTGTTGTTGAGGGCGTTGAACACAATGATGGTAATGGCCATGAGCACCGCCATGCCGCTGTGGATGAGCGTGCGCTTCTGGTCTTTTCCGCCCAGGATATCAATGGTAAACGAGGTTGTGAGCGAGGTAAGGGCCGATCCGCCGGCAGGGAAGCCGGCCATAACCAGACCCACCAGGAAGAGAACGCCCACAATCTTGGGCAGACCGCCGTTCCAGGCCACTTCGGGGAACAGCTGGTCGCCGCGGGCCGTAATGCCGTGCATGCCGGCATACTGGTACAGGGCAACGCCCAGGAAGAGGAAGAGCGAGATCATCACCGCCTGAAGGACGATGGAAACCATCAGGTTCTTCTGGGAGTCTTTCAGGTTCTTGCAGGCCAGGGTGCGCTGCATCATGTCCTGATCCAGGCCCGTCATGGCAATGACGGTGAACATGCCGCCCAGAAGCTGTTTCCAGAAGTACTGAGAGGCGTTTACGTCGTCAAAATGGAAGAGTTTCATGTAGGAGGAGTCCAGTTTGCCCACCTCTTTGCCCACCAGGAACAGGGTAAGTCCGACGGCCGCCAGCATGCACAGGGTCTTGAAGATATCCATGCCGATTACGGCCTTTACGCCACCGCGCACGGTATACAGCCAGACCAGCAGGACGCTCAGCACCACCGTAATCCAGAAAGGAACGCCGATGGGCCCCAGGAGCAGCAGCTGGAGCGTGGCGCACACCAGGAACAGGCGGGCCGATGCACCCAGAATCTTGGAAATGAAGAAGAACCAGGCGCCAGTCTTGTGCGAGGCCATGCCGAAGCGCTTGTCCAGGTACTCGTACACGGACACCACGTTGAGCTTGAAGTACAGCGGGCACAGGACAAAAGCGATGACCAGGTAACCCAGGAAAAAGCCCATGACCATCTGGAGGTAGCCGAATCCGGCCACATCCACCATGCCGGGAACCGACACGAAGGTAACACCCGACAGACACGACCCGATCATGGCAATCGCCACTTTCCACCAGGCCGTGGACCGGGTTGCATAGAAATCTTTATTGTTTTTAGCCATTTATTTGTTTGATTTTAACTCTTCTCTGTATGCGCGGCCAATGGGAAGGGGCTCCTGTATGCCCATGAGTTTAATGGCCGTCGCCGTGCGTTTTTCGATGCGCCAGGCGGGCACTATATACGAGCGGTGAATGCGCACGAACTTCCCTTCTGGCAGCAGTTCCATCACGTTCTTGAGTGGAATCTGCGACACCACGTCCTCCCGGTGGTCCAGGTGGAACGCGGCATAGTTGTTACGTCCTTCTATATACTGGATGGCTGTAAGAGGCAGGTGGACCGTCCTGTACCCGGCCTTCACCTGAATTTCATCTTCCCCTGCATCCGTGAAGGCTTCCGCCTTGCGGGTGGCCAGGGCTGTCCGGGCCTTCTCCCGGCGCTCTTCCTGGTCTTTCTCGGCCGTCAGCTCCTTGTTTTTGGCCGCCAAGGCGCCCACGGGAAGGCTGGCCGACACAACCGCCAGCAGCAGAATCCACATGGCACGGTGGTGCAGCTTCATGGTGCCGAAACCGTCACCGGGACTGGTGAAATTCACGGGCGTAAGCGTCATGAGAAACGTGACCACGCCAATGAGAAAAAGGGAGCCCACTGCCAGTGCCAGACCTTGACGGTCCTGCACCAGAAGGGGCCCCACTCCTTTGCGACACATGAACCACACGCCTTCCAGCCATACCAGGTATCCCAGCACATAGTCCGGATGCCATTGCATCCACTCTGCGACAGGAAACAAGAACATCATCCCCGGCACCACGAGGACGCAGAAGATGATGTCCCAAATGAGAAGGCGTGTTTTCACAGCCTGTTTATCCTACAGATCGTAGCCGGCGAATTCGATATCGTTGGCAGCGCGGGCTTTCAGATCCGGGTTCTTGTAAGCGTTTTCAAGGAAGGACTTCATTTCGTTCACCTTACCCTGACGGGCAGCGATGATGGCCTTGAGGTACCATACCTTGGGATCGCCACACTTGGCGGTGCTCATGGCCTTGTCCAGCTGGTTGGTGAGGACATAGGCCAGGACGGTGTTGTGGCAGCAGCCATCAACGTCCTTGAGGACCTGGGCAGCCTCGGCATACTTGCCGGTGAGGATGTCCACCACGCCGAGGTTCTTGTTGGCCTCAGGGGTGCCAGCCTTGCGGAAGCATTGTTCGGCGGTAGCGAAGTCGTCCCTGCGGAGGGCGATCACACCCTTGGCGTTGATGACGTCGCCGTCGTTGGCGTCAAGGCCACGGAGTTCGGACTCGGCCTTGGCAACCTCGCCTTCATTCAGGTAGAGGGCGGCCAGGTTGTACTGGGCGCGCTTGGAACCGAAGCGGTTCACGGCCTTCTTGTACACGCTTTCCTTCTGGGCGTTGTCCTTAACAAGGGTGGCAACGCGGAGGAGAGCTTCCTCGTCCAGGACGGACTCGTTGTTCTTCAGGAGGTCGAGGAGTTCTTCGCTGGTGTAGTTGATGGTCTCAACGTTGGCGATGAGGCGGGCGCGGCGCAGTTCAGGGAGAACCTCACCCTGGAGGGCGGTGAACACCTTGGACATGTTGCGGATTTCGTTTTCACGCACGTTAGGGTCACTGTACATGGAGAGGACGCGGAGAATGAGGTCCTTGTCTTCGATGTTGCTCTCGGAAACCAGCTGCTGGAAACCTTCCCAGTCTTCACCCAGGCTCTTCACCACGGGATCCATGGCGTCGTGGCCCTTGGTGATCTTGTTCCAGGCCTTGGAAGCGCTCTTGGAGCGGTTGCCGGAGAGCTTGTCGTTGAGGCTGATGGCGCCTTCGGGGGAAGCGTAGGCAACGATTTCGGTGCTCTTGACGGTAGCACGCTCGTTGGCGTTGGCGGCATCCAGCTCGGCCAGGAATTCCTTCACGGAGCTGCTCTTAATCTCGGAGCCGCGAACCTCGGCGCTGTTCACCTTGTACTTGATCTGACCTTCGGCGGTGCTCACAAGGACATCCTGATAGTTGTCCTTCTTGAAGGCTACGGCACCTTCGCGCTTCACCAGCATGTAGGTGGTGTTGGCGCCGTCGGCCACCTTCTTGGTGGGCAGGTTGATGGACTTCTTACCGGCGATTACGCGGCCGCGGAGCTCCAGATAGCTCTTCTCCATGCCGGGGACATATTTGAAGAAGAGGGTCTCGGTAACGCTCTGTCCGGCGGAAGAAACCACTTTGTAGTTGTCCTTTACTTTTTCACCCTGGTACTTGAAGGGAGTCATGGCAGCCTCACCACCCTGATAAACGATGACGGGGGTGACTTCCAGGATAACCTTGGGGTTGAAATAATCCTTGGGATAAGTAACCGTAACGGTGGGGGTGATGGTTCCGTTAACAACCTCCAGGACCTCGGGGTCGCAGGTTACTTTAACATTGTCGGCCAGTTTGGCCATTTTCTCGGGGGATGCGCAAGCTACGGCAAGGGTAGCAGCGGCAAAGAAAACCAATAGTCTTTTCATAACAGTATAATTTGGATAATTATTCATTATTTGCTCAGTCCACAAATATACGTGAAAATGAAGTCTTTTGCAAGCAAAAGGTTACGAAAATTCCTCCCGGCCCCACGGGACCAGGAGGAATAAACATTAACCGGCGCTTAATTATTCGGCCTCGGGGTTCTGCTGGGTCACGGGGAAGTCCACCGTGGCGGCTTCTTCGGCGGCGCTTTCGGCCTGGTTCACGATACCGGAGCCGATGGCGTCGTTGGTGCCGCTCTGGGTGCTGCCGCGGTTCACGAACACGGTGATGATGGAAACCACCAGGATGAAGGACACCAGGTACCAGGTGGCCTTTTCCAGGATGGTGGCCGTCTGGCGCACGCCCAGGGTCTGGTTAGCAGAAGTGAAGTTGGTTGCCAGGCCGCCGTCCTTGCCGTTCTGCAGGAGGACAACCGCAATCAGAAGAATGGCCGCAATAATGATCAGGACCAGTAAGATTACAAATGCAGTAGACATATATTTTACCTTTTATTTGCTTGTTATAGGCTTGTTTCTGACTCCAATGAGTCAATAAGGGATGCAAAGTAAGCACTTTTTTCCGGAATATCCAAAATCAGACGCGAATAAATGCGTTTTGCCTCTTCCGGACGGCCCTGTTCGGCAAAGATGCGGGCCAGGGTTTCCGTGGCGAAGCGGTCGGCCACGGGGGAGATTCCATCTTCGGCGGGCGTGGCTTCGGAGCGGATCTGCACCGCAAAACGGGAGAAGATGTTGTCCGAGCCCTTTTTCACGTTGTCGTACTGGGCCTGTGAGAAATAGTCGCCTCCCACCACGTGAACGGTGTGCTGGGCCTCTTCGGTGGCTTCGGACTCCGGGGCCGATGGCTCCAGATACGAGGCCAGGAGCGCCTGGATATCCTTGTCGGAATAATCGGCCTGGCGGGAACGCTTCAGAAGGTTCACCAGAATACTGCGCTGGGGCAGATACAGGGCCTCGGGGGCGTACTGTTCTTCGTCCCACGCGTCTCCCATGCGGGCCATCCGGCGGCAAAGTTCCAGCCGGGCACCTCCGTACCAGGGATACAGGTTGACCACCCCGACTAACTCGTCCAGGTTGAGGTGGTGAATGTCTATGCGGGAGCTGCCTACCATTGTGCTACGGTTGCATTGAAAATGTCTTCTACCAGTTTGTCGATGATGGTCTCGCAAAGTCCGGACTCCACGGCGTCCAGCGACAGGGTGGCGTCGAAGTCCTCATATGCGCTGAAGCTCTGGGACACATCGTCCTCGGGGTATTTGCGATTGGTGAAATTGATCTTCACGGACACCGTCAGGCGGTTCTGGGCGGCCTGTTCGTCGGCCGTGATGGCCGTGGCCTTTACGTCGTAGCCCGACACCTCCACCACCAGCTCCAGGTCTCCGTCCTGGTCCACCTGCTCCAGGCGGGTGAGCTTGCGGAACTTCTCCTGAAGGGCGTCGGTAAGGTCTCCGGCCAGGCTGGGATTCACGCGCAGGGCCTTGTATTCCACGTACGGAATGGTGATGGTCTTAACGTCCGGCTGAATGGAAGTGCCTGTGAAAGAATAGATTCCACAGGACAGGACCAGCAGGGCCGATGCAAATATGATGGCTATGCGCTTCATTTCTTGCGGTATTCGGGGGGCAGTTTGCGGTAGAGGGTACGCTCGCTCATGCCCAGTTCTTCGGCGGCCTTCTTGCGGTTGCCGCGGTATTTCTCCAGCGCCTGGCGGATGAGTTCCTCCTCCGAGCGGCGCACGCTCAGGGAAGGCTCTTCCTCCGGCGTTTCGTGATGCTCCACCCTCACGATGGGGCGGTCGGCCTGGAACTCTTCCTGTCCCTGCCATTCGGCCTCGTCTTCCAGGGGTGCCGGCGGGGCGGGAAGCTCCCGGCGGTCTATGCGCGCCTTCAGGGCGTCCACCTCCTGTTTCAAGTCAAAGATGGCCTTGAAGATGGCCTGGCGCTCTTCGGCCGGGAAAGAAGAGGTTTGGGCCTGCGGGCCTTCGTACAGCATGGGAAGGGGCTCTCCCTGTTCCCGGGGCATGAAGGGCTGCAGTTCGGCGGCCGATAATTCAATGCGCTGCAGCGTGGGGGTAACCTTCTGCGACAGCTGGGCCGTGAGGGACTGCGTGAAGCCCTGCAGCTGGCGGATGTTGCCGGGCCAGCGGTATTGCTCCAGCAGACGGATGGCATCCGGCTTCAGCGATATCTTGCACATGCCGTTCACCTCCGAGAAATCCGAGGTGAACTTGCGGAACAGCAGATAAATATCCGATTTGCGCTCCCGTAGTGCAGGAATCCGGATCTGGGCGGCGCTCAGGCGGAAGTACAGGTCTTCGCGGAACTTGCCCCGCTTGACGGCTTCGTACAGGTGTACGTTGGTGGCGGCCACAATGCGCACGTCCGTGTGTTCCACCTTGTTGGAGCCCACCTTGCGGTATTCGCCGCTTTGCAGCACGCGCAGCAGCAGGGCCTGGCTCTCCAGCGGGAGCTCGGCAATCTCGTCCAGGAAGAGCGTACCGCCGTCGGCCTCCTCAAAATAGCCCTTGCGGTTGTCTACGGCACCGGTGAACGAGCCTTTTACATGGCCGAAGAGTTCCGAGTTCACCAGTTCTTTGGGCAGGGCGCCGCAGTTCACCACAAAGAAAGAGCTCTGCCTGCGGGGACCGTACTGATGGATGATGCGCGCCACGCTTTCCTTGCCCACGCCGCTTTCTCCCTGAATGAGCACACTCAGGCCGGTGGGGGCAAATTTCACGGCCGTCTCCAGCGCCTCGTTCAGGGCCGGGTCGTTGCCTATGATGTCGTACTTGTTCTTTAACGCTTGCAAATCCATAGTCTCGCAAAGATAACAATTATTTGGGAAAAATCTGCCATTTTGTCAGTTTTCGGCAAAGGGAACGGAGATTGCCATTATACAGGGCAAAAGGAGAGCCAAACTATGACAGACAATAATAACAGCAACTTTTTGGAACGCTTTGCCATCAACCTCAACGAGAGGGCGGCGCAAGGCAAGTTGGATCCGGTGATAGGCCGGGACGACGAAATCCGCCGTGTGCTGCAGATTCTTTCCCGGCGCACGAAGAACAACCCCATCCTGGTGGGCGAGCCCGGCGTGGGCAAGACCGCCATCTCCGAGGGCATTGCCCAGAATATTGTGAACGGGCAGGTGCCCGAAAACCTGAAGTCCAAGAAGGTATATTCTCTGGACATGGGCGCCCTTATCGCGGGCGCAAAATATCAAGGTGAATTTGAGGAGCGCCTCAAGGGCGTAGTCAAGGAAGTCGTTGACAGCGCCGGCGAGATTATCCTGTTCATCGATGAAATCCATACCCTGGTGGGTGCGGGCCGCTCTTCCGGCGCCATGGATGCCTCCAACATCCTGAAGCCGGCCCTGGCGCGCGGCGAGCTGCGTACCATCGGCTCCACCACTTTGGACGAATACCAGAAGTACTTTGAGGCCGACAAGGCCCTGGAGCGCCGATTCCAGATGGTGATGGTGGACGAGCCGTCGCCCGCCGAGAGCATCGCCATCCTGCGTGGCCTGAAGGAGCGTTACGAGAACCACCACAAGGTGCGTATCGAGGACGACGCCCTCATTGCCGCCGTGAACCTGAGCCACCGGTACATTACCTCCCGTTTCCTGCCGGACAAGGCCATCGACCTGGTGGACGAGGCCGCTTCCAAGCTCCGCCTGGAGATGAATTCCGTGCCCGAGCCCATCGACGACCTCAATTCCGCCATCCGTCAGAAGGAGATAGAGCGGGAGGCCATCAAGCGCGAGGGCGTATCGGCCAAATTGGAAAAGCTGGAGGCCGAACTGAAAGACCTGCAGGCGCAGCGCGAAGTGCTTATGAAGCGCTGGAACGAGGAAAAGGACACCCTGAGCGGCCTGCAGACGGCCCGTCAGGAACTGGAAGACCTGAACCTCCAGGCCAAGACGGCCGAGCGCAACGGAGATTACGCCAGGGTGGCCGAGATCCGTTACGGCAAGATGGCCGCCACCCAGAAGAAGATTGACGAGCTCACCGCCAAGGCCGAGGCTATCCAGAACCCGCTTGTAACAGAGGCGGTTACCCCCGAGGACATTGCCGAGGTGGTGGCCAAGTGGACCGGCATTCCCGTCAAGCGCATGCTGGAAAGCGAGAAGGAGAAACTCCTGCGCATGGAGGCCGAGTTGCACAAGCGCGTGGTGGGCCAGGACGAGGCCATCCGCGCCGTGGCCGACGCCGTGCGCCGCAACCGCGCGGGCTTGAGCAACGAGAAACGCCCCATCGGCTCCTTCCTCTTCATGGGTACCACCGGCGTGGGCAAGACGGAGCTGGCCAAAGCGCTGGCTGCCTTCCTGTTCAACGACGAGAACATGATGACACGTATCGACATGAGCGAATACCAGGAGCGGCATACCGTGAGCCGTCTGGTGGGCGCGCCTCCGGGATATGTGGGCTACGACGAGGGCGGCCAGCTCACCGAGGCCGTGCGCCGCAAACCGTACTCCGTGGTGCTGCTGGACGAGATTGAAAAAGCCCATCCGGACGTGTTCAACGTGCTTCTGCAGGTGCTGGACGACGGCCGGCTCACGGACAACAAGGGCCGCACCGTGGACTTCAAGAACACCATCCTCATCATGACCTCCAACGCCGGGGCCGATATTATCCAGAGCTACATGGAGAAGCTCCCGGAGGTGAACGGACTGGACATGCAGGCCATCGCCACCCGCCGCAGCCTGCTGGACGAGTGCAGCAAGAAGGTGCTGGACGTGCTTAAGATGACGGTGCGTCCCGAATTCCTGAACCGAATTGACGAGATTATCATGTTCGACCCGCTCACCAAGGCCGATATCCGCGAAATCCTGCACATCCAGGAAGAGGAACTGCAGCGCAAGCTGGCCGACAGCGGCATCACGCTGGCCTTCACCCCGGCCTTCGAAGACCACATGGTGGAGCACGGTTACGACCCCGCCTACGGCGCCCGGCCCGTGAAACGGCTCATGCAGAGGGAACTGGTGAACCTCCTGGCCAAGAACATCCTGGAAGGCACCATCCACAAAGACTCCACCGTAACGGTGGATGTGAGTGGAGGCGAAGTCCTGGTTCGCAATTAGCCCCTGTCATTCTGAGCGGCCCCTGTCATTCTGAGCGGAGCGAAGAATCTTTTTATTATCTTTGTACTTCAAGACCATACTGATATGAAAAAGATTCTTTCGTTTAGCGTCCTTATCCTCTTCCCGGTGTTTGTTTTTGCACAGATAAATGCCCGGGAAGAGGTTCTTTCCGATATTGAACGCGCCGGTGGCGTTCACTATCTCTATCCCATGAACCAGCCGGCTCCCACATCGGCCCCGAAGGGCTATAAAGCCTTCTATGTGAGCCACGTGGGACGCCACGGCGCCCGTTACGCCCTGGGCGGCAGTGTCTATGAAGACCAGCTGGCCATCTGGACCAAGGGGCACGAAAGAGGCTGGCTCACGCCGGAAGGCGAGGCTTTCTATCAGGCGTACAAGGACTTTTATCCTGCCATCGCCCTGCGGGAGGGCAACCTCACCATGAAGGGCCAGGGACAGCACCGCTATATCGCCAGCCAGATTTACAGGAACTATCCTTCCGTTTTTAAGGGAGCAACCCATGCCGAGGCGGTTTCCACCGTCTCCCACCGCGTGATTGTGAGCATGTTCTCCTTCCTGAGCGAGGTGGATAACCTGGACCGGGACCTCACCTTCGGCGCAGACTACGGCCAGCCCTACCAGAGTTATCTTCTGCCCGACGTCATTGACTCCGGAGCCGAGCGTCACGGAGACGCCGAGGTCAAGTTCAACCGCTTCCGGGACGAGGTCCTGGACCTGGACGGCCTGCTGGGCAAGTGGTTCACCCTTCCGGACTCCCTGGTGACCAACAAGTACAAATTCTGCTACGACCTCCACACCGTGATTTCCACGCTGGACAACACGGATGCCCCCGAAGTGCCCCAGGCGCTGTACAGCGTGTATACCCCCGAGGAGCGCTATCGGCTTTGGCGCGTGAACAACTACCGCGACTACCAGCTCTTGGGCCGCTGCCCGGACACGGAGAACCTGCGCATGAAGGCCATGAAGGCCCTCCTGGACGATTTTATCACCAAGGCCGATGAAGACATCCGCTCCGGCCAGGTCCAGCTGCGCCTGCGCTTTGCCCACGATTCCACCCTCATGCCCCTGCTGTCCCTGATGGACGTGAACGGGATGGGTGTTTCCCTTGCCGATCCTTACGAGCTGGAGAATTACTGGCAGAATTACAATGTGCCCATGGCCTGCAACTTCCAGCTGGTTTTCTTCAAGAGCCGGAAGAATCCCGACATCCTGGTGCAGGTGCTTCTGAACGGCTTCGAGGCCCGGCTCCCGCTGCCCATGGCGGCCCCCGGAAGCTTCTACCGCTGGAACGATATCAAGACTTACTACTGCAAATAACCTCTAAAATACACCAATATGAAAAGAATCCTGACCCTCTCGGCCCTCCTGCTGGTCTCCGCTTCCCTTTTTGCCGCCAAACCGCTGAAAGTGGCTTCCGGCAGCCTGGACGTTTTGAAAGAGGACGTTACCGCTGTGGCCACCATCGACCTTTCGCAAGCCATGTTCGAAGACGAAAAGGACTTCAAGACCTGGTGCGAAGGCGAGTATGACACCCGCGTGAAGCTCATCAACGATTCCTTCTTCGAGTACTTCAACAAATACTCCAAGGGAATGAAGCTGGTCAAGGACGACGCTCCTTACCAGCTGGTCTTTGCCATCAAGAAGTTCGAGCGCAAGATGGGCGCCAACTTCGGCCAGTTCAGCATGAAGATAGACGGCACCATTACCATTGTGGACAAGGCGTCCGGCGAAACCGTGTGCCAGTTGGACGTGGACGGCATCAAGGGCGCTGCCGACTTTGTGGAAAACGACCGCTTCCCCAAAACCATGGATACCCTCTGCAAAGAGATATTTAAACTGAAATAAAAAAAGCAAACGCCCGGTCAATCCGGGCGTTTTTCTTAGACTTCCGTTGCGGTGGCGAACTCCTGCAGGAAGCGCATGTCGTTCTCGAAATAGTGGCGGAGGTCGTTCACCTGCCACTTGAGCATGGCGATGCGTTCCACGCCCATGCCGAAGGCGAAGCCGCTGTACTGTTCGGGGTCTATGCCGCTGGCCTTGAGCACGTTAGGGTCTACCATGCCGCAGCCCATGATTTCCAGCCAGCCGGTGCCTTTGCAAATGTTGCAGCCCTTTCCGTGGCAGATGTTGCAGCTTACGTCCACCTCGGCCGACGGTTCGGTGAAGGGGAAGTAGGACGGGCGCATGCGGATCTGGGTTTCGGGGCCGAACATCTCGCGGGCGAAGAGCAGAATGGCCTGCTTGAGGTCGGCGAAGGTGACGTCCTTGTCAATGTACAGGCCTTCTACCTGATGGAAAATGCAGTGGGCGCGGGCGCTGATGGCCTCGTTGCGGAAAACGCGGCCGGGGCACACCACGCGGATGGGCAGCGGCTGCTTTTCCATGGTGCGCACCTGCACGGAGGAAGTGTGGGTTCTCAGAAGAAGCGGATTCAGGTGACCCGTGCTCACGAAGAAGGTGTCCTGCATTTCGCGGGCAGGGTGGTTGGGCGGGAAGTTCAGGGCCTCGAACACATGGTAGTCGTCCTCAATCTCCGGACCCTCGGCCACATCATAACCGAATTTGCGGAAAATGTCCACAATTTGCTGACGGACAATGGAAACGGGGTGACGGGAACCCAGCGGGAAGGCGTCGCCCGGCATGGAAAGGTCTTCCTTGGGGGCCGATGCCACATCGCTCTCCTCCACGGAGAACTTGAGTTCTTCGATGCGGGCGTTGGCGGCTTTCTTGAGCTCGTTCAGCTTCTGGCCGTACTCTCTCTTGAGTTCGGGGGCAACGGTGCGGAACTGCTCCATGAGGGCGGTTACCTCGCCTTTCTTACCCAGGAAGCGGATGCGGGCTTCCTCTACCTCTTTCTGGCTGGCGGCCTTAAGCTCGGCCAGCTCTTTCATGATTTGTTCAATCGCTTCTTTCATTCCTATTTTTTCTTTTTATTTCTCTTGTCTCGGGCGTCCTGGGCGCGTTTTCCGCCGCTTTTCCAGTATTTGTTCCACTGGTCGGCCGTGAAAAGGCGCTTGTACGTATTGTCTATCTGCTGCAACCACTTGTCCTGAACAGTCATGTACAAGTCGGCGTTCTCTACTTTGGCAGCCTGCAGGCCTTCCAATTCCTCCGTCATGGCCTTGATGTCGTGCGTGAGGGTAGAGTCTATGTAAAACTCCTGCCAGTATTCCAGGTCCAGCAGGTTGCTCAGACGCTGTATCTCTTTGTCTACGTATTCCAGCAGCTGTTTCTCCTTTTCTTCGGGCGACAACGGCTGTCCGTTACCCTGGGCCCGGGCCACATACAGCGACAGGCACAAGGCCAGCATAACGCTCAAAAAATGATAAATTTTCATACCTTTGTAGTCTGAACTCAACCGACAAAATTACGCAATAATTCGAAAAAGCCCAAAATACCATGAGAAAATCGCTTCTGAAAGTCCTTATGGCCACCGCCGCCCTGCTGGGTTCCCTGGAAGCCCGCCCCTGCACCAACGTCATCGTCAGCCGGGGTGCCAGCAAGGACGGTTCCGTTCTGGTATCCTATGCGGCCGATTCCCATACGCTCTTCGGCGAGCTCTATTACAAGCCCGCCCGCGACTGGAAGGCCGGAAGCAAGCTCCAGATTTACGACTGGGACACCAACAAGCCCCTGGGCCAGATCGAACAGGTTTCCCATACCTACCAGACGGTGGGCAACATGAACGAATTCCAGCTCATCATTACCGAAACCACCTGGGGCGGCCGTCCCGAGCTGGAAGACAAGTACGGCGGAATAGACTACGGTTCGCTAATCTACGTTGCCCTGCAGCGTGCCAAGACGGCCCGCGAAGCCATTGACGTGATTGTGTCGCTGGCCAATGAATATGGCTATGCTTCCGAGGGAGAGTCCTTCTCCATTGCCGACAAGAACGAGGCCTGGATCATGGAACTCATCGGCAAGGGCGCCAACATGCGCCATGGCGCCAATACGCAGAAAGGGATTGTATGGGTGGCCATGCGCGTGCCCGACGGCGCCATCTGCGCCCATGCCAACCAGGCCCGCATCGGCCGGTTCCCCCTTAACGACCCCGAGAATTGCCTCTATGCCCCCGATGTCATCTCTTTTGCCCGCAGCAAAGGGTATTTCGACGGCAAGGACGAGGAATTCAGCTTCAAAAAGGCCTATGCCCCGCTGGATTTCGGCACCGTCCGCGGCTGCGACGCCCGCGTATGGAGCGCCTTCAATATCCTTACCGACGGCTGGTTCTCCTTCTATGACCAGAACGGAGACGCCGTTACCCGCGACGCTTATTCCTTCCTGGATTACGTCATGGGCCGCGACCTGGAGGCCGACATGCCCCTGTTCGTGTATCCCCGCAAAAAAGTGGGGGTAAAAGAAGTGGCCGACGTGATGAGGGACCATTTTGAAGGAACGCCCATGGACATGACCCAGGACATCGGAGCCGGCGGCAACGCCCTCCCATACCGCTGGCGTCCCATGGAATTCACCGTAGAGGGAAAGACCTATGTGAACGAGCGTGCCATTGCCACCCAGCAGACCGGTTTCTGGATGGTGGGCCAGGCCCGCAACTACGTTCCCGACGTGGTGGGCGGCATCCTCTGGTTCGGCACCGACGACGCTGCCACCTCGTACCTCACGCCCATTTACACCAGCATCACCAAGGTGCCCGAATGCTTCAAGGAGGGCAACGGAGACCGTCTGCATTATTCTCCCACCTCTTCTTTCTGGGTGAACAACCGCATCTCCAACGCCTGCTACAAGATGTACAACCAGATGGCCCCTTATGTGCGCACCCATGTGGACGCCTTCGAATATGACCAGATGGAGCACCGCACCCATTCCGTGGACAGCATGGCCGTAGTCCTTTACAACCAGGTGGTGGTGAAACTTCAGAAGAAACTGAGCTCCAAGCACGACGTCATGATTTCCTCCAAACCTTTTTCCAAGGTGGTGAAGTATGTCACGGACTACAGCGTGGAAACCGCACAGAAGCAGTTTTCTGAGTGGCAGAACCTGGAGGTGGAACTGTTGGTGAAGTTCATGGACGGCAATGTGGTGCCGCAGGATAAGGACGGCCGGTTCATCCACGCTAAGCACAGCGAGGGCATGCCCGGCAAACTGGAGCAGCCCGGGTATACGGAGCTGTGGAAAGAGACCGTGGCCCGCGAACACGGCGAAACCATCCGGGTCCCGTAATGGCACAGGAGATTGAAAGGAAGTTTTTGGTCAAAGGCAGCTTCAAAGAGGTGGCCTTTGATGCTTTGCGCATAACCCAGGGCTACCTTTCCACGGCCCCCGGCCGCAGCGTTCGGGTGCGCCTGAGAGGTGACCAGGGCTTCATCACCGTCAAAGGTCCGTCGCTGGACGGCGGCCTGAGCCGCTTTGAATGGGAAAAGGAAATAGGGGCCGATGACGCCCGCGCCCTCCTTGAGCTCTGCGAGCCCGGAATCATAGACAAGACCCGCTGGCTGGTAAAAGCGGGCAGCCACACCTTCGAAGTGGACGAATTCCACGGAGACAACGAGGGCCTGGTGGTGGCCGAAGTGGAACTGAACGCCCCCGACGAGCCGTTTGAGAAGCCCGCCTGGCTGGGCGAGGAAGTCACCGGGGACCGCCGCTACTATAATTCTTCTCTCACCAGGAACCCGTACAAGATTTGGAAATAATCCTTATCTTTGCTCTACTGAAACGATAACCATACACTGAAACTATACTATGAACTGGCTATTCTACCTGGTTCCGGCCGCCGCCGTGGTGGCCCTCCTCTTTGCCTGGATTTTCTTCCGGCAAATGTTCAAGGAGAGTGAAGGAACCCCTACCATGAAAGAAATCGCCCAATACGTACGCGAAGGTGCCATGGCGTACCTCCGCCAGCAGTACAAGGTGGTTGTGATTGTCTTCATCGTACTGTCGGTCTTCTTTGCCATCCTGGCCTACGGCTTCGGGGTACAGAACCCCTGGGTGCCCTTCGCCTTCCTCACCGGCGGCTTCTTCAGCGGCCTGGCGGGCTTCGTGGGCATGAAAACGGCCACCTATGCCAGTGCCCGCACGGCCAACGCCACCATGCGCAGCCTCAATTCCGGCCTTAAGATTGCCTTCCGCAGCGGCGCCGTCATGGGCCTTACCGTGGTGGGCCTGGGCCTGCTGGATATTTCCATCTGGTGGATTGTCCTCAACGCTTTCGTGCAGGAAGTGACTCCCGCCCAGACCCTGGTGGTCATCACCACCACCATGCTCACCTTCGGCATGGGTGCTTCTACGCAGGCCCTCTTCGCCCGCGTAGGCGGCGGTATCTACACCAAGGCGGCCGACGTAGGAGCCGATATCGTAGGTAAAGTGGAGCAGGACATCCCCGAGGACGATCCCCGCAACCCCGCCACCATTGCCGACAACGTGGGCGACAACGTGGGTGACGTGGCCGGCATGGGAGCCGATCTGTACGAGAGCTACTGCGGTTCCATCCTTGCCACCATGGCTCTGGGCGCATCGGCCTTCTTCACTCAGGGAACGGACATCCAGATGAAGGCCATTCTGGCCCCCATGGTCATTGCGGCCATTGGCGTGGTCCTCTCCGTTCTGGGTATTTATGCCGTCCGCACCAAGGAAGGGGCCACCCTCAAGGACCTGCTGGGCTCCCTGAGCGTGGGAACCAACCTGAGCGCCATCCTCATTGCCGTGGCGGCCTTCGGTGTTTTCTATATGCTGGGCTTCGACGGCCAGAAAGGCCTCCCTCAGTGGTGGCAGCTGTCCCTGAGCGTGCTCAGCGGCCTGGGTGCCGGTGTCATCGTGGGCAAGGTCACTGAGTTCTACACATCGCATTCTTATCGGCCCACCCGGAAGTTGGCTTCCAGCGCCCAGACGGGTTCGGCCACCGTGGTCATCAACGGCGTGGGCCTGGGCATGCGCTCCACCGCCATTCCCGTGATTACCATTGCCGTGGCCATCCTGCTGGCCTATGGTTTCGCCACCGGCTTCCACTTCTCTACGGAAACTTTGAGCCTGGGTCTGTATGGCATTTCCATCGCTGCTGTGGGCATGCTCTCCACGCTGGGCATCACCCTGGCCACCGACGCCTACGGCCCCATTGCCGACAACGCCGGCGGCAACGCCCAGATGAGTGAACTGGACCCTTCCGTACGCGAAAAGACGGATGTGCTGGATTCCCTGGGCAACACCACGGCCGCTACGGGCAAGGGCTTTGCCATAGGCTCCGCCGCCCTCACCGCCCTGGCCCTGCTGGCCTCCTATATAGAAGAACTGAAGATTGGCTTCAGCCACATTGGCAAGACGGTTCTGCAGATTGGTGACCGCACCGTGGACACCCTCTCTGCTTCCATTACGGATATTGTTGATTATTATGACATTACCCTTATGAATCCCATGGTGCTGGTGGGCGTTTTCATCGGCTCCATGATGGCCTTCCTGTTCTGCGGTCTCACCATGAACGCCGTGGGCCGCGCCGCCTCCAAGATGGTGGTGGAAGTGCGCCGTCAGTTCCGCGAAATCAAGGGTATCCTGGAAGGAAAACAGCGTCCGGACTACACCAGCTGCGTACGCATCTCCACCAAGGCCGCCCAGCAGGAGATGATTCTCCCTTCGGTGCTGGCCATAGTGATTCCCATGCTGGTGGGCGTTATCCTTGGGCCTGCGGGCGTGATTGGCCTGCTGGCCGGCGGCCTGGGTGCCGGCTTCGTGCTGGCCATCTTCCTGGCCAACTCCGGAGGCGCTTGGGACAATGCTAAGAAATACGTGGAAGAGGGTAATTTCGGCGGCAAGAACTCCCCGGCCCACAAGGCCACCATCGTGGGAGACACCGTAGGAGACCCCTTCAAAGACACGTCCGGCCCGTCCCTCAACATCCTCATCAAACTGATGAGTATGGTTTCGATTGTCATGGCTGGTTTGACCGTGATGTTGCACTAGCCTCTCCCCCTGGGGGAAAAATAGCGTGAAATAGAAACGACTGAAAATCAGAAAGATATGTAAATCCTCCTCCGCATTTTACGGAGGAGGATTTGTGTATGGTGCTATTAATCAGGCAGTTCCATTTCACGGGTTTTGGAGGGAAGGATATTGGAAGAAAATGTTTACCTTTGTAAACTATGAAGGCAAAACAGGTCCTCATATTTCTCCTGAGTGTTTTTGCGGCACTGGGCGCGCTATGGCTGGTTTTTCCGGCCGATGGCATTGCCGCCGGTCCGCTTACCATCCGTTATTCGTCGTATCAGCGGTCCCTGGCTGACGCCAAGCTGGCCCGGGTGAACGTAGACTCTGTGCTGCGGAGCCTGGACGCCCGCTTTCGCATGGAGCAGGATACGCTGGAGCACTACCGCAAGTTCTTCTATGAGAATCCGGACCGCATTTTCCTTCCGGATGACGATTTCCGTTTCTTCGATCCTTTCTTCCGGGAACTGGAGCGTGCGCAGGAACTGGACGCCCCCGTCCGCATCCTGCATTACGGCGATTCCCAGATAGAGTTGGACCGTATCAGTTCAGACCTGCGCCAGGGCCTCCAGGAGCGTTTCGGCGGCATGGGGACAGGCTTTTTCCCTGCGCTTAGCAACGTTCCGTCGGCCTCCATTTCCCGGAGCGCCAGCGGTGCCTTCGTTCAATATACCATGTATGGCGATTCCACTACCGTCCGCGCCGGGCACAACCGTTATGGCCCGCTGGCCCAGGTGGTGCAGCTCACCGGGGGCGGAACGGTCTCCCTCCGCGGGTCCAAGAGCAAATATGCCAAGGAGAACGCCAAGGAATTCTCCAGCGTAAGCATCCTCTACGGCCGTCCCAGCCAGGATTTTGACGTAAAGGTGGTGTCCGATACCCTGAAGCCGAAGGTCGTCACCCAGAAAGGAAAGAGCGGCGTGGTGCTGCAGACCTGGCATTTTTCGCGCGCCGTGACCAAGGCCAGCCTCCGAATCACGGGCAGCGCCGAGATTTACGGCATCAGTGCCGACGGCAACGGCGGCGTGGCGGTGGACAATGTGCCACTGCGGGGCTGTTCGGGTAATATTTTCACCCGCATCTCCAAGCCGCTCATGACCGAGAGCCTGGACATGATGGACACCCGCCTCATCATCATGCAGTTTGGCGGCAACTATATGCCCGTGATCAACAATACCCGCGTCATTGAGCAGTACCAGGAACAGATTACGGCCCAGCTCAAGTATTTCCACGAGGTGGCGCCCAAGGCCAGGATCCTGTTCATCGGCCCGTCCGACATGGGCAAAAGCGTGAACGGCCGTGTAGTAACCTGGCCCCGTCTGCCGCAACTGGTAGATTCCCTCAAGGCCACGGCCCTCCGCAACGAAGCCGCCTACTGGGACCTCTACCGCATGATGGGCGGCGAGAATTCCATGGTCCAATGGGTGAAGCATAACCCGCCCCTGGCCGGTCCGGACTACATCCACTTTACCCCCGCCGGGGCCCAGGAAGTGGGTGAAACCTTTACCCGGTCCCTCCTTACTTATTACGACTTTTACCAGCTCCGAAAAACCTATCCCCAGGAGCGGGAACTCATGAAGGAAAGACGATGAAGCGATTGATTCTGTGTGTGTTGTTTTTGGGAATCCTGTTGCCCGCCGGGGCCCGCAGGTATCCTTTTATGCGTCCGGACAAGAACCGGATCCAGTATCCGGCCGGGTCTTCGCCCGACTACCAGCTCTTTCTCCGGAAGCTGGATTCCCTGCTGGTGACGGGTTCCACCGACGTGAAGGTGCTTCACATGGGCGGCTCGCATGTCCAGGGCGGCACCCTCACGGACCGTCTCCGGAAGCATTTCCTTTCCCTACGGTACGGAATTGACGGCGGCAGGGGCCTGGTTTTCCCCTTTTCGGCCGCCGGCACCAACACTCCCGCCAGTTATAATACTTCCTGGCAGGGTTCCTGGGACAGCGGCACCTGCCTCAAGCCCCGGGACCTGGAACTGGGCGTGAGCGGCATGGCCGTGATGGCGCGGGACACGTCGGCCCGGGTGGTGATTGACCTGGTGCTCAAGGAGCCCCAGCTTCTGCAGCAGCACTATTGCTTCAACAAGGTGGATGTGCTGGGAGAGGGTGCCCTGGAGCCCATAATTATCCTCAACGGCCGGGACACGGTGAAGGGCGTCATCGGCAAAGAACTGTGCCATTTTGACCTTCCCTATTATACGGACTGGCTTCAGCTGGCCTTCCGGGGCAAGGGTACCTATACGGTCCGCGGCCTGTACCTGGACCGTCCCAACGCCGGTTTCACCATGAGTGAGGCCGGGGTGAACGGCGCTTCCACGCAGTCCTGGCGCCGCTGCCGGCATTTGGTGGAGGACCTCCGCCGCGTCCAGCCGGACCTGGTGGTCTTTTCCATCGGCATCAACGATATCCAGGGGGCCGACTTCGACTCCGACTATTTCAAGGCCAACTACCGCGCCATTATCCACGAGATCCGGAAAGTGAATCCCCACTGTGCGTTCCTGTTCACCGGCATCAACGACAGCTGGCGCAGGGGAAGGGGCATCAACGAGCACACGGCTCAGGTCGAACAGGCCTTCCGGGACCTGGCCGCCGAATACAAGGCCGTGTTCTGGGACTGGTACGAGGTAATGGGCGGTTATGGTTCCATGGCCAAGTGGGAGACTGCCGGCCTGGCCCAGTCTGACAAGGTTCACTTTACTCCGCTGGGTTACCGCGAGGTGGCCGATTTGCTGTTTGACGCCATCCTGGACGACTACTACCTGCACAGATGACCTTCTGGGATCTCATATGGGATTTCCTGAAGAACCTGTTCTCCTTTGACCAGGCGCACCCCCTGCTGTTCACCCAGTTTTATTTCTGGGCGTTCTTCGCGCTGGTTTTCGCCCTGTTCTCGCTCATCCATTCCAAGCCCCTTCTGCGAAACGGTTATCTCTTTGCCGTTTCGCTGTTCTTCTATTACAAGACCAGCGGCGTTTTCCTGGCCCTTCTGGTCTTTGTGATAGTCTATAACTTCCTGGCAGCCAAGCTTCTGTATCGGCTTAAAGGAGAAAAGGGACGCTCTGTGCTAACAGCCTTCAGCGTGGCCGTGGACCTGGGCGTGCTGGCGTATTTCAAGTACGCCTACTTCCTCACGGATTTCGTGAACAACCTCTTCGGCCTGTCGCTGGAGGTGTACGACGTACTGGGAGAATGGCTTAACATGCTCACGGGGGCCGAGGTCTTCCGGGTAGACGCCATCATCCTGCCGGTGGGCATCTCTTTCTTCACGTTCCAGGCGGTGAGCTACATGGTGGACGTGAAGCGGCGCAAGATTGCGCCTGTGAGGAACTTCCTGGACTTCGGCTTTTACCTGAGCTTCTTCCCGCAGCTGGTGGCCGGTCCCATCGTGCGTGCCGTAGAGTTTGTAGAGCAGCTGCACAAGCCGTATAACCTGAGCCGGCGCTGGTTCGGCATAGCCGTCTTCTGGATCATGAACGGCCTGCTCAAGAAGCTTATCCTGGCCGACTATCTGGCCGTCAACTTCGCCGACCGCGTGTTCGAGAACCCGCTCATGTACAGCGGTTTCGAGAATCTGTCGGCCCTTTTCTGCTACTCGCTGCAGGTTTATGCCGATTTCTCCGGATATACGGATATTGCCACTGGCGTGGCCATGCTCATGGGTTTCTATCTGCCCAAGAACTTCAACTCGCCCTACAAGGCCGAGAATACCCAGCAGTTCTGGCGTCGCTGGCACATGACGCTTAGCCGATGGCTGCGCGACTACCTGTACATCCCCCTGGGCGGCAACCGCAACGCTACGCCGGGCACCTATATCATCATTGTGGCCATCGCCATCATCGGCTCTTTCCTCAGTGGAAGCTGGTGGGTGGCCGTCGCCGTGCTGGCCGTGGCGGGTGCCATAGGCCTCTGGGCCTGGAAAAAGCCGGCCGACCGCAAGCTCATCACCACCAACATCAATTCCATGAACACCATGCTGTTGGGGGGTCTGTGGCACGGCGCCAGCTGGAATTTCATGATCTGGGGCGGTCTCAACGGCATTGGCATGGTCATTTATAAGGTATGGACCAAGCGCACCATGGCCCAGAAAGCGGGCATAGTGTCTTTCTTCACGCTGCTGGTGCTGCTGCTATCCCGCCTGACGCCGGCCCCGGTCTGGAATATGTTCCTGGTGTGGCTGCTCATTATCTGGGCCGGGACCATCATCAAATGGATTATCAAGTCCCTGGTGCCTGAACGGAAGCCCGTCTACACCGTGGATGCAAGTCTGAATATGGTCCGCGCGCGCGATCCCTTTGCGGTGAGGGCCCTGGACTGGACTTCCCGGGCCTGGGATATCTTCCAGACCTTCGTATTCATCACTTTCACCCGTCTGTTCTTCCGCAGCGGCTCCAACCTGGACCCCGCCCTGGCCAACGAACAGGCCTGGAATACCGCCAAGAACATGGTGAACCAGATTGGCAGTGCATGGGATTTGTCCAAGGTGCCCGCCATGGCGTGGGAGCACCGGGCCGTCCTCCTTATTTTTGTGGTGGGAATGCTCATTCACTGGCTTCCGGAGCGCTTCAAGCGCCGGTATCGCCTGGTCTTTGCCCGTCTGCCCCTGGGCTGGATGGGCGTGGTGGTGGTGCTCCTGGTGCTGTTAATCTACCAGTTCATCACCGCCGACCTTCAGAGCTTTATTTACTTCCAGTTTTAGAAACAGGCCTTCAGGACCTCAACTATGTTGCGGGGTTTGCCCATGGTGTAGAAATGCACGGCGGGAACCCCGTGGGCCAGCAGGTCCTTGCACTGGGCAATGCACCAGGCCGTACCCAGTTCATAGGCTTCGTCATCGGAAGCCGCCTCCCGGACGCTGCTGGAGAATTCTTCCGGAATGTCGATGGAAAAACTGCCCGGGAGCAGCTCCAGCTGGCGTTTGTTGGACAGCGGTTTCAGGCCCGGGATAATGGGAACCGTGATGCCCGCGGCGCGACAGGCGTCCACAAAGCGGTAGAAGACGGCGTTGTCGAAGAACATCTGGGTGATGATGTAATCGGCCCCAGCATCCACCTTGTCCTTGAGGCGGGCCAGGTCTTCCGTGGGATTGGCCGCCTCGAAGTGCTTTTCCGGATAGCCGCCCACGCCCACGCAGAAAGAGGCGCCGATGCTTCCCTCAAAGCGGCGGATGGCCGCCACCAGCTCGTTGGCATGGCTGAAGCCGCCCTGCGCGGGGGTAAAGCGCTTTTCTCCCTTCATGGAATCACCCCTTAGGGCCAGCACGTTCTCAATGCCCAGGAAGTGGTAATTGTACATCTGGCTGTAGATTTCCTCTTCCGTAATACCGGCGCAGATGATATGCGGGACCATTTCCACCGGGTAGGCGGACATGACGGCGGCGCAAACGGCCACCGGATCCAGGCGGCTGCGCACCAGGTGGCGGGTAAAACTCCCGTCCGGGGCCTGCCGGTACTCATACTCGTCGCGGTGACAGGTCACGTTGATGTAGCGCGGGGCAAAGTCCATGAACTGACCCACGGTGGCCAGCAACTGGTCTTTGCGGATGCCGTTCAGCGGCGGCACAATCTCCAGCGAAGGAAAGGGCTTCGCCGAGCCTTTTAACATGTCTGCAATCTTCATTTCGTCAAGTGTCCTAAGAATTTACGCGCCTCTTCTTCGGAAAAACCGCGCTCTTTCCGGTATGTTTCATATTGCCCAGGGCCGATGGCATGGATGCCCGGATACCAGGCCTGGGGATGCAGCACCACGAAGCCGCAGATGGAGGCTTCCGGAATCATGGCAAAGCTGTCCGTGAAACGGATGCCCAGCTTTTCGTGGGCTGGAATGAGCGGAAGCACCGTTCCCAGCAGGCTGTGGTCCGGGCAGCTGGCATATCCCAGGGCCGGCAGAACCACCTCGGTTCCGCAGCGCCGTTTCAGGTTGTGCTGCAGCCAGGCCGATGCCGCGTCGGCCAAAGTAACCACCACGGCACGTTTCAGAAGAGGATTCTGGCAGGCGGGGCAGGAACAGGCGGTGGGCTCCTCCTGAACGCTGATGGCAAACAGGCCGAAAGGCCCGGAGCCCTGCGAGGGGACAAAATCGGCCAGCGACCAGCAGCGGGTTATGCCGTTATGCTCCACCGCTTTCTCCTGCCGCAGCATGGGCAGGCGGACGCCGTTATCCAGAACTATAGCGTTTCCTTCTGCACGGGCCGATGTAAGCAGCATGCCCACCCGGACGGTGGCGTTCAGATGGGACAGAATCTCCTGTCCCTGAATAAGGTATTCGTGGCCGGGGCGCCCGGGACGCGGGAAGGTCTTGAGCCCGGCGGCCGCAGCAAAGAGTTTCCAGTCAAAGTACTTCTGGAGAAGGTTCAGGGGCACTTCCCGCACCGGCATGCTGCGCCAAGGGCAGCCTTGAAGATGGCCGGAAAGAGATCCCTCGACTTCGCTCGGGATGACAGAAGAAGGTTTGTTGTAGCTGTCCCTCAGGGCCTGCTGGGCGGCGTGCTGCTGGGCCTCGAAGGCCTCGCGGTCGGCCAGGCAGCGCTTGAGCAGTACCGCCGAGGCCGAGGCGTCGCTTCCGTGGAACACGTGCGCATACAGCGGGGCCAGTTTTACGGCCGTATGCAGGGCCGACGTTGTGGCGCCTCCCACAAACAAGGGCGTGGAAAGCCCCCGGCGGGTCATTTCCCGGCAGATCTCCTCCATCTGGAAGAGGCTGGGGGTAATGAGGCCGCTCACAGCGATAATGCTGGCTTTTTCCCGTTCGGCGGTGTCCAGGATGGTATCCCGGTCCACCATCACGCCCAGGTCTAAAACGTCGAAGCCGTTGCATCCCAGGACAATACCGGTAATGTTCTTGCCAATATCGTGTACGTCGCCCTTTACCGTGGCTATCACCACCTTGGGGCGGCCGGACGTCTGTTCCTCGGCCTTAAAATGCGGCTCCAACACGCTTACGGCCTCGCGCATCACCTTGGCGCTCTTGACCACCTGCGGCAGGAACATTTTGCCCTCGCCAAATCGCCGTCCCACTTCTTCCATGGCGCTCATCAGCGGTCCTTCAATTACGTTCACGGCGCTGCCCAGCTGGGCCAGGGACTCCAGCACGGCTTCCGCCAGGCCTTCGCTTTTTCCTTGCAGGAGGCAGGCCGATATGCGCTCGGCGGCGCTGGCGTCGGAAACTTGGGCGGCAGCCTTTTCTTCGGCCGGACCGGCCGTTACGCTGGCGGCCAGCTCCAGCAGCCTTTCTGTGGCGGAGGGATGCATTTCGGAAGGGCATCGGCCATTCTTTTGTCCTTCCGAAATGCTCTCTCCGCCATCCCTACAAAGGATAACATCCTCGGCAGCCATGCGCAGCTTGGGTTCTATGGCGTCGTAGGGGAGGAGCAGCCCCGGATTCACAATGCCCATGTCCAGGCCGGCCTGTACCGCGTGATACAGGAACACGGCGTGCATGGCTTCGCGCACGGGATTGTTGCCGCGGAAGGCAAAGGACAGATTGGAGATGCCGCCGGAAGTATAGCAGCCGGGAAGATGGGCCTTGATCCAGCGGACGGCCTCTATGAAATCGATTCCGTAGCGGGCGTGCTCGGCAATGCCGGTCCCTACGGAAAGGACGTTGCAGTCAAAGATGATGTCCCGGGGTTCAATTCCGGCTTCAGTGAGCAATTTATAGCTGCGGGCACAGATTTCTATTTTGCGGTCCAGGGTGGTGGCCTGGCCCTGTTCGTCAAAGGCCATCACCACCATAGCTGCGCCCAAACGCTTAATTTCCAGCGCCTTATTCAAAAAGGCTTCCGCCCCTTCCTTAAGGGAAATGGAATTGACTATGCATTTTCCCTGGGCATTCTTGAGTCCGGCCAGCACGGCTTCCCAGTGGGACGAGTCAATCATGATGGCCGCCTTGGCTACCGCCGGGTCCCCGGAAATGTGGCGCAGGAAGGTCTCCATCTCCTTGGGGGCGTCCAGCATGGCGTCGTCCATGTTGATGTCGATGACCCCGGCGCCGCCCTCAATCTGCTGCGCCGCCACCTGCAGGGCTTCTTCATACTGCCCGGCGGCAATCAGGCGCGCAAACTTGCGGGAGCCCGCCACGTTGGTACGTTCCCCTATGTTGGTGAAGTTGTTCAGCGGGTCCACGGTAACCACCTCCAACCCGCTTACCTTCAGGCGTTTCTCTTTCTGGGGAACGGCGCGGGGCGTCCGGCCTTCGGCCAGTCTGGCCAGGGCACGGATGTGGTCCGGCGTGGTGCCGCAGCATCCGCCGATGATGTTCACGGAGGAAAGCATGGGCTCCATGGCGGCCGCCATATCTTCCGGTCCAAGGGTGTAGCGGCCCAGCTCGTCCGGCAGCCCCGCATTGGGGTAGCAGATTACGGGCACGTCGGCAAAGCGGGACACGTCTTCCAGAAGGGGTTGCATGTCCTTGGGGCCCAGCGAGCAGTTGAGGCCGAAGGCCAGCAGCCGGGCATGCCCGACAGCCGTAAAATAGGCCTCCAGCGTCTGTCCGGTAAGGGTACGGCCGCTGCGGTCCGACGAGGCGGCGGAAATCATCACCGGAACATCCCAGTCGGCCGCGGCATAAATCATGGCCTTGGTGTTGAGGGCGTCGAACCCGGTTTCCAGCAGGAGGCAGTCCACGCCACCTTCCACCAGCCCCCGGATCTGTTCGCGGAAGGCCGATACAAAATCGTCAAAGTTATAGGGCCTCCAGGCGCTCCGGTCCACGTCCGGCGCCAGGCTCAGGGAATGCGTGGTGGGGCCGATGCTGCCGGCCACCCAGACTTTGCGGGGAGCCGCGTCGGCGGCCTCCCGGGCAATGCGTGCGGCGGCCCGGGCCATGTCGGCGGCCTGCGGGGCACAGCCGTACTCGGCCTGGGAAAGGGCGTTGGCGCTGAAAGAGTTGGTCTCAATGATGTCGGCCCCGGCGTCAATATACGCCTGATGGATGCCGCGGATGAACTCCGGATGCGTAAAATTGAGCACCTCCGGATTGCCATGCCAATCCTCCTCCGGCGGCGCCTGCCGCTGAATCATAGTTCCCATGGCGCCGTCCAGGATAAGGATACGGCGGGCTATTTCTTCTTGGAGTGACAGAAAATATTATTCGGCCTTGAGGTTCAAAGCTATCTGGAGTTCGTCCAGCTGCACCTGGTCAATCTGGGACGGGGAATCAATCATGACATCGCGGCCCTGGTTGTTCTTGGGGAAGGCGATATAGTCACGGATGGTGTCCTGACCGCCCATGAGGGCGCAAACGCGGTCGAAGCCGAAGGCCAGACCACCGTGCGGCGGAGCGCCGAACTTGAAGGCGTTGATAATGAAGCCGAACTTGTATTCCGCTTCTTCCGGGCCGATACCCAGCACCTCGAACATGCGCTTCTGCATGTCGGCGTTATGGATACGGATGGAGCCGCCGCCCAGTTCGTTGCCGTTGAGCACGAAGTCGTAGGCGTTGGCGCATACGCGCTCCAGATCTTCTTTCTTGTCGCTGTAGAACCACTTTTCGTGCTCCGGCTTGGGGGCGGTGAAGGGGTGGTGCATGGCGTAGAAACGCTGGGTTTCGTCGTCCCACTCCAGCAGCGGGAAGTCCACAATCCACAGCGGGGCAAACTCGTTGGGTTTGCGGTAGCCCAGGCGGCCGCCCATTTCCAGACGGAGGACGCCCAGCATGGTCTGCACCTTGCGTTTGCCCGCGCCGCTCATCACCAGCATCAGGTCTCCGGGCTTGGCCTCGGCGGCAGCGGCCAGCTTGGTCAGGTCGTCGGCCCCGTAGAACTTGTCGATGGAGCTCTTGAAGGTGCCGTCGGCGTTTACACGCACATAGATGAGGCCCTTGGCGCCCACCTGCGGGCGTTTTACCCATTCGGTGAGCTCGTCAATCTGCTTGCGGGTATACTCGGAAGCGCCGGGGACGCAGATGGCGCCGATGTAGGCGGCTTCGTCCAGCACGCTGAAACCCTTGCCCTTGGCCACGTCCGTGAGTTCGTGGATGGTCATGCCGAAGCGCACGTCCGGTTTGTCGGAGCCGTACTTGTCCATGGCGTCGTACCATGTCATGCGGGGCAGCGGGTTGGGGATATCTACGTTCAGAACATTCTTGAACAGGGTACGCATCATGCCCTCGAAGGTGTTCAGCACGTCTTCCTGCTCCACGAAGGACATTTCGCAGTCAATCTGGGTGAATTCCGGCTGACGGTCGGCGCGGAGGTCCTCGTCACGGAAGCAGCGCACAATCTGGAAGTAGCGGTCGTAACCGGCCACCATCAGCAGCTGCTTGAAGGTCTGGGGGCTCTGCGGCAGGGCGTAGAACTGGCCCGGATTCATGCGGGAGGGAACCACGAAGTCGCGGGCGCCTTCCGGAGTGGACTTGATGAGATAAGGGGTCTCGATTTCCATGAAGCCCAGGCTGTCCAGGTAGTTGCGGGCTTCGTGGGCCACCTTGTGGCGCAGGGCCAGGGCGCGCTGCAGCGGACCGCGGCGCAGGTCAAGATAACGGTACTTGGCGCGGATGTCCTCGCCGCCGTCGCTCTCTTCCTCAATGGTGAAGGGCGGGGTTACGCTCTTGTTGAGGATGTTGATGGCCGATACCTTGATTTCGATATCGCCGGTGGGCATCTTGGCGTTCTTGGCCTGACGCTCCACCACTTCGCCTTTCACCTGGATCACGAATTCACGGCCCAAGGCGGTGGCGGTTTCCACCAGTTCGGCGGGGGCATCGGCCTCCACCACCAGTTGGGTAATGCCATAACGGTCACGAAGGTCGATGAAGGTCATGCCTCCGAGTTTACGGGCTTTCTGGACCCAGCCGGCCAGGGTTACCTGCTGTCCCTTGTTCTCAATACGGAGTTCTCCGCAGGTGTGTGTTCTGTACATATTGCGTGTTCTTTGTTTTCCAACCTACAAAAATAGCAAAAAATACTCGTTTTTGTGCCCGAAGGGCCCAAAACTATTGCGCCCGGGTCTGCGGAACCAGGTAACGCTCCCCGGTATCCCGGGCCACAGCATCCCAAAAGGCCTGGTTGTAAGAACCCGGCTGGTCGTTGTATTTGACTATGAGTTCGCGGGCCAGGCGGCTCCAGCGGGTCATCATCATCTCCGTATAGGCCAGCGTCTTGCCGTTCAGGAAGGCCTCGCGCTCGGCGGGAGTCATGGCCACGGCGGCTTCCTCCACGGCTTTCTGGTCGGCCGCATAATAGTCTTCCAGCTCCTGCCGGGCAGCCTTCAGGTCGCCAATCAGGGCGCTCCAGCGGGGGTACACCATGTTGGACACCCAGTTGCACAGCCAGTAAGCCCCCTCCTCGTCAAACTTCCCGTTCTGGTTGTGAACGGCGTCAAAGGCCGACGGAAGCCGGGTAATGCCGCAGTATACGGGCACGTAGGCCACCATGCAGGGGTCGTCGCAGTTGAAATAATAGACCCCGCCCACGGCGTCCGGCAGCCAGGAGCGCATCTGCGCCACCACGGCAAAGCCGGCCTGCTGGGTAGAGACGGGCCGCTCGCGGAAGTACTGTTTCCCTTCGGAGGTAAAGCCCTTGGCGCGCGGGCGGATGGGCGAACTCCACGGGCCGGCCATCACGTCCACGGTCATGTCCAGCGGGGTTCCCTCGAAGTGGTCACGCATGTCGGCCATCACGTCCTGCAGGGTGATGGGCTTGTCGGGCCTGATCCACAGCGGCAGGGCGTCGCACTCGTCAAACCGACCCTCCAGATAGGGCATGAAACTGTCCATGTAGGCCGGGTCCGTATGGTGGCGGAAGATGCTCCATACGCGCGGCTCGCACAGGCGCATGTGCACGAAATCAAAGGGGCAATAGGCGTCGCGGAAGCTGAAATCGGCATCTTTTCCGCTGAAATAGCCCATCTCGCGGGCGAAGGACACCACATCCTTGGAATACAGGCAGTTCTCCTTGTCTTTGAAGGGAATCTGGCGGATGCGGCTCTGGTTGGCATGGGCGCAGATGGCGTCGTCTGGAATGCGCAGGGCTGCCCAAACGGCACCCTTTCGGCCGGGGCCCTTGCCGATGATTTCCATAATCCAGGCCTCGTCGGGGTCACAGACGGAGAAGGTTTCCCCGCTCTCGCAGTAGCCGTAGGTGTTGAGCAGTTCTCCCATCACCTGTACGGCTTCCCGGGCCGTGCGGCAGCGCTGCAGGGCCAGCTGCATCACGTTGTCATAGCCCAGCATGCCTTCCGGGTTCACCAGTTCCTCGCGCCCGCCGAAAGTGGTTTCCAGGATGGTGAGCTGGTGCTCGTTCATGTAGCCCACCACATTATAGGTGTACTCTACCTGGTCCACGTAGCCGCGGATCTCGGCGGGATGCCAGAAGTTTCGGATAGCAATCTTCTCGCCGGGAGCATGCCGTCCCGCCGGGGAGCTGGTGAGCCAGCCGCTGTAGCCGAAGGTGTCGCAGTTGTACGTGCACATCACCGACCCGTCGGCCGAGGCTTTCTTTCCTACGAGGATATTGGTGCAGGCATCGGCCCGGCCCGTCCAGAAAAACAGGGCCAGAACCGCCGGAACAAGGATTCTTTTCATTATGCTAGCAGATTGGTCAAGTCTATGAAATCTTCCACGGAGAGTTTTTCGGGCCTCAGGGAGAAGACCTCCTGCGACAGGAACTCCTGAAGCTGCTCTTCGCTCCAGCCTTCGCGGTCGGCCTTGGCTTTGGCCAGGGGCTTCAACGGGTTACGCATCATCTTGCGGCGCTGGCCGAAGGCCGTTTTCACCACGGTCTTGAACAGGGTCTCGTCACAGCCCAGGCTGGTGCGCCCGTTGCGGGTGAGGCGGATGACGGCGCTTTCCACTTTGGGTGGCGGAGCAAAGCAGCCGGAGCCTACGGTAAAGAGGTACTCAATGTTGTACCAGGCCTGCAGAAGCACGCTCAGGATGCCGTAGGTCTTGGTTCCGGGCTTTTCGGCAATGCGCTCGGCCACCTCTTTCTGCACCATGCCCACCACCTCCGGAATGCTCTCTTTGTAGTCCAGTACCTTGAAGAAAATCTGGGAAGATATGTTGTAGGGGAAGTTGCCGATAATGGCAAACTGTTCCGGGAAAATCTTTTCCAGCCGGAGCGTGAGGAAATCGGCCTCCATGAGCTTGCCCTGCATGCCTTGGAAGTGGGTGAGCAGGTAATCCACGCTCTCGGTGTCAATCTCCACCAGCTTCAGGTCTACGTCCTCGCGCTGAAGCAGGTACTGGGTAAGGACGCCCATACCAGGGCCGACCTCCAGGACCGGGAAAGGAGATACGCTCGCTTCGCTCGGTATGACAAGAGCATCTACGATAGCTTTGGCAATCCTCTGATCCGTTAGGAAATGCTGGCCCAGGGCCTTTTTGGCTCGTACTTCTGTCATATTCTCTGGGGTTAGATTCCGCCGCCTTCCACCGCACCGCGGACCGTGGCAAAAGCGGGTTGTAGCAGGAACCGGCCCGTATTGTTCATTTCGCGGGCCTGGCGGGCCAGCTGGCCGATTTTGGATTCCGGACTGCGGCCCGCGTCAATGACCAGGGCATACCGGGTTTCGCCGAAGGCCGTGAGCATGGGGACGTCCCCGTTGGAGTCGCCACCTACCAGAATGGGCTCCCGGTTTCCATGACGGGGTGCTATCTGGGTAAGGATGCACGTAACCTTTCCCTGCTTGAGGGGTTGCGGGATGGAAGGGTCGAAACGGGCGGCCAGCGTGGCTCCGGGAACAAAGCGCAGGCCGTAAACCTGCTCGGGAGGCAGGCCCAGGCCCAGTTTGGGGTCACAGGCAAGCTCTTCCACAATCAGTTCCAGGGAGGCGGAGCAAACGTAGGCGGTAATGCCGTGGCTTGCCAGGCAGCCATACAGGTCCTTCATTTCCGGAGAGAGCCAGATACCGCGTTCTACCGGGCTGCTCCAGAGGCCGTCCGGCGAAGTCCATTCCTGCACCTCCAGCTTGTCTTCTCCCAGCTGGTCGGCCAGGGCCTCGCGGACCACTTTGCGGGCTTCGGCCTCCGTAAATCCGGCCAGCAGGCCCGGCATCCAGAGGAAGGAGACCTCGTATCCGAAGACCTCGTCCATGTTGGCCAGGAGGGCGGCCATGCGGGCGCGGAAGTCTTTGTAGGTGTCCGTGGTATGGATCTGTTCCAGGGTTTTTCCTTCGGCCTTGAGGGCCATGATCTGCGTGTATTCTTCCTGGAGCGTCTTGCCCATTTCCGCAAAAGTAATGTCTCCCAGCGGGCGGTTTCCGTCCGGAATGCCGTCCATGAAAGCGTGAGCGGGGGCGTCGGCAAAGCGCAGATGCTCCACCTGATACACCCAGAGGGCCTGCGAGACGTCGTTCACAATGGTGGTTTTGTCAAAGTCGAACACGGCATAGGAACCGGTTTTCTGATACGCCGTCATAAGGCTGTTGAGGTTGCTGCGTATCTGGGGGTCCCAGTTGCCTTCGGCCAGTTCTTTGGGCTTGTCGCAGGACTGGAAAGCCAGGGCAAGGCCCAGGCCCAGGAGGAGAAATAGACGTTTCATTGGATCAATTTTACGCAAAGATATCTTTTTTGCACGTTTTCTGCAACAAATCCCCTTTCCGTACGTCTAATAGATAGAAAGTGCAAAAATGACACGGCAGGAAATCTCAGAATTCTATCAGAAATACCACCGGCGGGTATACAATACCGCCTGGCGGATTCTCCAGAATTCCGACGATGCCGAGGAAGTGATGCAGGACACCCTTCTTAAATATATAGGCCGAAAGGACCCCGTCCCGCTTTCAGACCCGCAGACCGGGGCGTGGCTCACCAGAACTTGCGTCCGGGCCTCCATCGACCGCCTGCGCGAGCGCAAGAGGAGGGCCGATTTCCTGGAACTCTATGCCGTGGACGAGAGCGAGGTGGAAGAGGAAGAGATTCCGATGGAAGGTGTGGACGTGGCTTCCGTGCAGCGGGCGCTGGAAAGCATGGAAGAGCCGTATCGGCTTATCCTGAACCTGGTACTGCTGGAAGGCCTTGACTATGAAGAGATTTCCGCTTTCACCGGCAAGAAAGAAGTAACCCTCCGCTCCCTCTATTCCAGGGGACGCGCCAAACTGATAGAAAGACTCAGATCATGACAGAGCTCGAACAATACATCCGTTCCCACGCCGAAGCTTTCGACGTGAAGGAGCCTGCCCCGGGGCACGAGGAACGCTTCCTGGCCCGTTTTGACGAGGTTCAGAAGCCGGCCCGCCGCCCTTGGCGGGTAATCTGGGGCACTGTGGCGGCCGCCGCGGCCCTGTCGGCCCTTTTCGTTGTAACCGCCGTGCGCAGAAGCGACCCCGAGGCCATATACCTGGCCTATATGGAGCAGGTCTCCCAGCTCTACAGCAATTGTCCGGCCGACGCCGGTGCCGACTGGGACGAAGCCCTGGCCAGCCTCACGGAAGAAGCCACTCCGCTCTTTCTGCAGCTTCCGGACGAGATGTCCCGCATCCAGAAGGCCCGTGTGTTGAAAACCCATTACGCCTCTTTGCTGGAAGGGGCAAAACTACTTGCTAATCAATAAAAAACCAAAGAATATGAAACAGCTTTTCACCCTTTTTGCAGCCGCCTTCCTGGCTTTTGCGCCCGCCGTGGCTGCCAACACCAAAGAACCGGAAGCCGTCCGGGTGGAAACCAAGTCTTACGCGCTTAATCACTTTGACGGTCTGGAAGTATCCTGGATCTACAACGTGAACCTGGTCCAGTCTTCCGACTGGAAAGTGGAAGTGGAGGCTCCCGATTTCGTAATGCCTTACCTTCAGGTGAAGGTGCGCGGCAACAGGCTTGTCCTGAATGTCTCCGGCATGCCCGGCGACGTCCGCAAGAAGATGGAACGCGGCAATTATAAGGTGAACGCCAGCGTGGCCATGCCTGAACTCGCCCGGGTAGAGATGTCCGGCGCCAGCAAGCTGCTGGCCGACGGCGACTTCAACACCGGAAGCTTCTCCATGGAGCTGAGCGGGGCCACTTCCGTCAAAGGGCTTCAGATGACATCCACTTTTGCCGACATCGAGTGCAGCGGCGCCAGCAAATTCCAGCTGACCGGCAGCCTCAAAGAAATCAAGATGAACCTCTCCGGTGCCTCCAAGGGAATCCTGGAGAGCGACGGGAACGCCTTCAACACGGATTTGTCCGGATCGGCCAAGGTGGAACTCACCGGCGTATTCGATAAGGCCGACATGGAACTGTCCGGCGCCAGCAATATCAAAATGAAGGGAGCCCTGGGAACTGTGCGCATGTCCGGCTCCGGTGCCGCCAAGTTTGATTTGACAGACAGCCCCGCCAACGATGTCTGGATGGAACTCAGCGGCGCTTCATCGGCCCGCGTGGTGGCCCTGGACAAACTGGGCGTTCACCTTTCCGGCGGTTCCAGCTGCCACTACAAGGCCGGCGAGCATCTTCAGATTACCGAAACCGACGTAGACCGCGGCGCCAGCCTCCGGAAACTCTAAAGACAGCGTGGCTCTTTTTTCAAGGCCGGGAAACTTTGTTTTCCGGCCAATTATGTGTATGTTTGCACCAAACACAAGCGCTTATGAAAAAGATACTTGTCCCCATAATGGTTGCCATACTGGCCTCTTGCGGCAGCGGAGAGCCTTCGGCCGAATGGATAGAAGGAGCCGCCGGTGAGGACGGACGGGCCCTGCATACACTCATCCTGCACAACATGCCCGAAGGCGGGCGTGTCTGGTTCCAGGAACTCTATGAAGACATTGAGGTGGTCAGCGGTCCGGTGAAGGAAATCAAGCACTACCAGGGAACGAGCCGCTATCTGGATATTCCCCAAAGCGGAGACCAGACCATTTCTTTCCGGGGCAATCCCCTTCCGCGCCACTCCTGGGCACCGGAAGGCTTCGTGCTGCAGGTAATGGGAAAGGCCGACAAGGTTCTTCCCATCCGGTATAAATTCCTGGAGCGCACGGGAACGCCCATCGACGCCCGCTGGTTTGCCGCCAGCTATGAACCCGGCCCGGCCGATATCCTGCCCAGGCCCAAGATGGTAAAGTCCTGGTCTAAGCAGGCAGATAAGGATGAAGAGTGCTGTGACATTCCCCCGGGAATGTATACGCTTACCCTGGATGACAAGGGAGAGGCCCATATAGATTCGGATGACGCCGATGGCGAGTATTATGCCCAGGTGACCTTGTCCAAGTTGCCGGAAGGGACCAAGAATCTGGTCATTACAGACTGGCCCGAACTGAGCCTCCGCGGCTTTATGCTGGATGTGGTGCGGGACTTCCGGACCAAGGAAGAGGTATTCAAGATCCTGGATATCATGGCTTCCTACAAGCTGAATCTCCTGCATTTCCACCTGGGAGACGACGAATCCTGGTGTCTGGAAATTCCCCCGCTGCCGGAACTTACGTCCTACAGCGGCCATCACGAACTGCCGGACTGGGATTTGAAGGAGACGCAGGCACTCAAGCCCACGGCCAATGGCCATCTGGGTACCACCACTTTCTATACGGAGGAAGAGTATAAGGAAATCCTGCGCTATGCCTGGGAACGCCGCATCCGGGTGGTGCCGGAGTTTGACGCCCCGGGGCATTCCCGCGCCGCCATCAAGGCCGTGCAGGTTTACGAGCTCCGTACCGGGGACGAAAGTTTCCGCCTGCAGGATCCGGCCGACACCTCCCATTACTGGACGCCCCAGGACTTCACGGACAACGTGCTGGATCCGGACCTGCCGGGTGTGTATAAGTTCTATGGAGTAGTCTTTGACGAGGTCATCCGCATGCACAAAGAGGCCGGAGTGCCGCTTCTGGGTGTCCACATCGGCGGCGACGAAGTGCCGGACGGCGCCTGGACGGGCCGGGACCGCAAGCGGGTCAAGGACACGTTCACCCGCGGGATGGTAAAACTGGCGCAGGAAAGAAACCTGAAACTGGCCGGCTGGCAGGAGGTGGTAGAGAACATTGAACCCGAAACGCTGGAAGCGCTCAAAAAGCAGCTCCTCTTCGTAAACGCCTGGAACACAAGGGATGAGGACTTGGATCTTCCCGCACGTCTGGCCAATGCCGATGTCCCCGTGCTGCTTTCCAACGTCCAGCATGCCTATGTAGACCTGGCCTACAGCGACGATCCCAATGAGATCGGCCTCCACTGGGGCGGTTATGTGGACGAGCGTAAGAGCTTTGCCCTGCCGGTCTATAATTATCCCGGGCTTATGAAGAGCACGAATATCGTTGGCGCCGAAGCCTTGCTGTGGTCGGAGAACATCCGCAGTCTGGACGACGCCACCTACCAGATGCTTCCCAAGGCGCTGGGTATCTGGGAACGTGCCTGGAATGGTCAGGGCCTGTGGGAATCCGAGGACGCTTTCCAAAAAGACTTCAACGAGTTCTATAGTATCATAAAGAAGAAAGAAATGCCTGTCTGGGACGCCCAGGGGCTGAATTTTAAGAAAAGGTAACAAGTATGTTAGTAGCTGTAGTGGGTGCCACCGGACTGGTCGGCACCAAAATGCTGAGGGTACTGGAAGAACGTAACTTTCCTGTTACAGAATTGCTCCCTGTGGCCTCTGAACGCTCCTGGGGCAAGAAAGTCACCTTCCAGGGGAAAGAATGGACCGTTATTAGCGCGGCCGATGCCATTGCCCGCAAGCCGGCGCTGGCCATTTTCAGTGCGGGCGGTGCCGCTTCCGGCGAACTGGCCCCCCAGTTTGCGGCCGTCGGATGCCGCGTAGTGGACAATTCGTCCTACTGGCGCATGGATCCCATGGTGCCGCTGGTGGTGCCGGAGATTAATCCGGATGCCATCGGCCCGGACAATTACATCATTGCCAATCCCAACTGCTCCACCATCCAGATGGTGCTGCCGCTGGCGCCTCTGCACAAGGCCTATGGCATCAAGCGCATTGTGGTGAGCACCTACCAGAGCGTCACCGGCGCGGGACAGCGGGGTATCGAGCAGCTGGAGGCCGAACGGGCCGGCGGAACGGGTTCCAAATTTCCCCATCAGATAGACCTGAACATTCTGCCCCATATTGATTCCTTCCTGCCCGACGGCTATACCAAGGAAGAAATGAAGATGGTGAATGAAACGCGTAAGATTCTGGGAGACAACAGCATAGCCGTGTCGGCCACCACTGTTCGCGTGCCGGTGAAAGGCGGCCATTCCGAGAGCGTGAACATTGAATTCCGCAAACCCTATGACCTGGATGAAGCCCGTCGGCTCATGGCCGAAATGCCCGGCGTCGTTGTCCAGGACAAGCCTGAGGAAAACCTCTACCCCATGCCCATCACGGCCTGGGAAAAGGACGAGGTGTTTGTGGGCCGCATCCGCCGGGACCCGTCCGTGGAGAACGGTCTCAACCTCTGGTGCGTAAGCGATAACATAAGAAAAGGAGCAGCCACCAACGCCGTTCAAATTGCGCAAGTTCTGCTCCAAAAGGGCTTGATATAGAATCTAGTCGTACTCCTTAGGGATGTTAAACGTTCCGGCCGGAATGGGGACGTCCACTTCCAGGCTTTCCAGTTCTACCCAGGACTCGGAAAGCTTCTTTTTTATGTGCTGGCGAATAATCAGGCCTTCCCAAACCCACACGGTCATGTCTACCTTGGTAAGGAGCTGTTTCTGCTTGTAGGAGTATACGTGGCAGGTTTTCCCCTTGTATTCTTCCGTACCTTTGTCCTTCACGTCAAAGAGTTTGTAGTCTTCGTCGGTCAGATTGTAAAAGTCTACGATGGGACGGGCGTTCATCTTGGTAGCTTTCCCGTCGGCATTGATGGCCCAGCAGTCTTCTCCCACCATCAGGATAATGGCTTCGTACATTCCAATCTCTCCCATATCCATTGTAGTGCGGCTCTTTTCTTTCTGGCCATAGTCGTCAATCCAGCGGGTATCAAAGGACTGGGCCCCATTGGTGGTGGTGACGGTCTTGAGAATGGCCGATTTGAAGCCGTACAGTTTTTCCGGAAGGGGCCTTTGGGCAAAGGCCGATACCGTAAGGGCGGCCAGCAGGAACAGGGACAGGATCTTTTTCATAAGCGCTTGTGTTTGGTACAAACATACGCATAATTGGCGGAAAAACAAAGCCATGTGCTTGTATGGAGAATTTTGCTTATCTTTGTAAGCTATGATTAAGGTACTGGGCATATTCGGATTCCTCAGCTTCGGCTGGGCAGATATTTTGGACATCCTGATGGTGGCCATTATCATCTATCTGCTCATCCGCAGCCTCAAAGGGGATTCAACCGTGCTCAACATAGTGCTGGTGCTGTCGTTCCTGCTCATCCTGCAGGCCGTGGTAACGGCGCTGAACATGCGCATGATGACGGCCCTGCTGGGCGCTTTGCTGGACGTGGGTATCCTGGCCATCATCATCCTCTTCCAGCCCGAAATCCGCCACATGCTCAATCGTTTAGCCGTGCAGTCGGGCATTGCCCGCCGCAGCGGCCAACTCTTCAACCGCCTGCTGGGCATCAAGGAGGAAACCATGGGCAGCCACAGTGCCGAAGAGCTGGGAGAAGCCGTGCGCGCCATGTCGGCCGAGAAGACCGGCGCCCTCATCGTATTGCAGCACAAGTCTTCCCTGGATGAATACATGGAAACGGGAGACCGTTTTGAGGCCGATATCAACCGCCGTCTCATCATGAACATCTTCTTCAAGAACTCTCCTCTGCACGACGGGGCCATGATCATAGTGGGAGACCATATTGCCGCCGCCCGCTGCCAGCTGCCCATGACCAACCGCACGGATATTCCCGCCCAATACGGCATGCGGCACCGCGCGGCCATCGGCCTCAGCGAAGATACGGACGCCGACATCCTGGTGGTTTCCGAAGAAACGGGAAATGTGAGTTTTGTGCGCGGAGGTGAGATTCATCCCGTGCAGGATATGAAGGAGCTCCGTCAGTTGCTGGGCTCCCTGATGACGAAGGAGGAGTAGTTGCGCATGGACGCGAGGCTGGAAGCAAAACTGGGATTCGATAAAGTGCGGGCGGCCATAGCGGCCCGCTGCTCTACGGAATATGCCGCGGGCCGGGTGGAAGAAGAAGAGTTCTGCACGGACGGCAACCAGATTCACCGGCGTCATCTGGTCACCGACGAGATGCGCCTCATCCTCATGTTCGAGGAAAACTTCCCCACGTCCGGATACATCGACGCCATTCCCTTCCTGGAGCCCATCGGCCAGAATGCTTCCATCGATCTTCTTTCCCTGGGCAAGCTGCGCACCCTGCTGGACACCCTGCGCCGGACGCTTCACTTCTTCCATACGGTAAAGGAAGGCATCTATCCCAATCTGCAGCACATGGCGTCGGGCATCAGCGCCCCGGCCGAGGTCATAAGCCGTATCGATTCCATCCTGGACCGCCACGGAGAAATCAAGGACACCGCCTCAGACGAGCTTTACAAGATCCGCCGCAGCATTAAAGACAAGGAAATCAACATCTCCCGCCGCATGAACGCCATCCTCCGGCAGGCGCAGCAGGAGGGCCTGGTAGACGCCGATGCCAGTGTCTCCATCCGCGACGGCAAGATGCTCATTCCCGTGGCATCGGCCAAAAAACGCGCCTTCCAGGGCTTCGTGTATGACGAGAGTGCCACCGGAAAGACCACTTTCATGGAGCCCGCCGAGGTAGTGGCCCTCCAGAACGAGATTTCCGAACTCTATTTTGCCGAAACGCGCGAGATTGCCCGCATCCTCTACGAGTTTGCCGAATTCCTCCGCCCCTTCGTGCCTGAGCTGCTTGCCGGCGCCACCTTTGTGGGAGAGCTGGATTTCATCATGGCCAAGGCCTATGTGGCCCTGGACTACATAGCCGGCATGCCGGTGCTGTCCACCGACGGGGAACTGCGGCTGCGCAAGGCCCGCCACCCGCTTCTGGAAAAGAGCCTCCGCAAGGAAAAGAAGCCCATAGTTCCGCTCACGGTAACCCTCACACCTCAAAAGCGCATCCTGCTCATCTCCGGCCCCAACGCCGGAGGCAAGAGCGTTTGCCTCAAGACCGTCGGCCTGCTGCAGTACATGTTCCAGTGGGGCATGCTCATTCCCACGTCCGAAACCTCGGAGCTGCCGGTTTTCGACCGCATCATGGTCTCTATCGGCGACGACCAGTCCCTGGAAAACGACCTGTCCACCTATAGTTCCTTCCTTTCCGACATGAAGGCCATGCTGGCCGTGGCCGATTCCCGAACCCTCATCCTTATTGACGAGTTTGGCTCCGGAACCGAACCGGCCGCCGGCGGCGCCATTGCCGAGGCCATCCTGCACGATTTGGACACCCGCGGCGCCTATGGAGTCATAACCACCCATTATACCAACCTGAAACTGTATGCTTCAGGGGCCGAAACCGGCGTGGTGAACGGCGCCATGCAGTTTGACGCCGCCACGGTGGCCCCGCTTTTCGTGTTGGAACAGGGGCTGCCGGGTTCTTCCTTCGCCTTCGAACTGGCCCGCAAGATGGGCATGCCGGAAAACATAGTCCACGATGCCGAGCTGCGTGCCGGCGAACAGTTCGTGGGCATCGAGCGCAATCTGCGCAAGATTGCCCGGAGCCGCCGCCAGTTGGACGAGAGGCTCACCAAGATCCGTGCGACGGACAAGACCCTCGAAGGCCTGACCGACCGCTATGAGAAAGAACTGGAAGACATCAAGGAAATGCGCCGCGCCATCCTGGAGGAGGCCAAAGAAGAGGCCCGCAAGATAGTGAAGGACGCCAACAAGAAGGTAGAGAACACCATCCGCACCATCAAGGAATCGCAGGCCGCCAAGGACCAGACCAAGGAGGCCAGGGCCGAGCTCCAGGGCTTCCTGGGCGCACTGGCCGAGGGCCGGGGCCGCCGCGACGCCTATATTGACAAGAAGCTCCAGACCGTCAAGGAACGCAAGGAGCGCGAGCAGGTTCGCAAAAAGCGCAGGGCCGACGGAGAAACCCTCCAGCAGATGGAGCAGCGGGAACTGGAAGAGAAAAAACTGGCCGCCTTCCGCAGCGCCCCGCTCAAAGTGGGGGAGAAGGTCCGCATCAAGGACAACGGCATGGTGGGCGAGGTATCCAAGGTCAGCACCAAGGCGGTGAGCGTGATAGTGGGAAGCATTACCACCAAACTTCCGCTGGACCGCGTGGAAAGGATTACGGCAAGCGAATTCAAGGCTGTGGCCGGAAAGTCGGCCGATAAACCCCGCCAGGTATACGATGTGGGCATCAGCGAGAGGAAGGCCAACTTCAAGCTGGAGCTGGATGTGAGAGGGGAAAGGGTGAACGATGCCATAGAAATAGTGATGCGCTATATTGACGATGCCATCATGTTAGGTGTGCCTTCGGTGCGAATTTTGCATGGTAAGGGAACAGGCGCGTTGCGCGAGGAAATCCAAAAGTACGTGCGCACCGTACCTGGCGTGAGCTCCGCCGCAGACGAGCATGTCCAACTGGGCGGCTCGGGAGTGACGGTAGTAAAATTTGACTAAAACTAAACCAATGAACGTATTACAGACCAGTAGAATTGGTCAGGCCGGTGAACAGATGGCCTGCGATTTCCTGGAAACCCAAGGACACCAGATCCTGGACCGCAACTGGAGAACCGGCCATTTGGAGCTGGACATCATCTCCGAAGCGGCCGACGGCGTGCACTTTGTGGAGGTCAAGGCCCGCACGGCCCCTGTTACCACCACCGTCATGGATCAGGTGAATGTTGTTAAACAAAAACGTATCTCGGCAGCAGCCGGACAATATCTGAACAAAAAGCACATGGAGGGGAAGGAGGTTTTCTTCGACGTGGTATCCGTCCTGTTCGACGGGCCGGAAACCGTCGTCCGTTATTTCCCCCAGGCCTGGATTCCCATGTACGTTTAATTTATGGATTTACATCGTTATTGCGTCATCATGGCGGACGGTTCGGGTACGCCCGACCAGCTCAAGATGACCTTCGACCGATTCAACCGCTTCCTTCCGGAAAGCCATATCCTTGTCATTACTTTGGACCGCTTCGCCCAGACGGCCCGCCAGACGGTCCCTTCCCTTCCGGAAGAGAATCTGCTGGTGGAACCGGCGGCCCGCAAAACGGCACCCTGCATGGCCTATGCGGCCTATACGCTGCTCGCCCGCGACCCCGAGGCCATCATTGTGGCCACGCCCTGGGACCTCTATATCCGTGACGAATCCCTCTTTGCCCAAACCATTGGGGACGCCTGCCAGTATGTAGAGGAAAACGATGTTCTCATGACCCTGGGCATCGTTCCCAAGGCGGCCGATGTGAACTTCGGTTACATCCAGGTGAAGGAGGGGCGCAACGCGCATCTGATGGCCGGCCCCCTGCAGGTGAAGACCTTCACGGAAAAGCCTTCCGCCGAACTGGCCGAGGTCTTTGTGCGCACCGGAGAATTCTTCTGGAACAGCGGTATCTTTATCTGGAAAGCCTCCACCATCTGTGCCGAGATGGAGAAGTACACACCCGAAGTAACAGAGCTCTTCCGGGGCTGGGAGACCCAGTTGGGAAACCGCGCTTTCATAGAGCGCGCCTACGCCGAATGCCCCAAGGTGTCCCTGGACTACGGCGTTATGGAGCACACGGACCGCGCCTGGCTATATCCTGCCAGGTTCGGCTGGGCCGATATTGAACGGCTGTAAGATTAAACCCTCCCGGTCTGGGAGGGTTTTTCATTTATCTGATATTCAATTCATTAAGAACGTATTCCTGGTGCGCGTAGTGTTCCAGGATCCACAGTACGTAGCGGATATCCACGCACACGCACATGTTGTAGCCGGGAACGCTCTCATAGTTGCCGGCCAGGGATTCCTTGTTTCCGTCAAAGGCCAGGCCGATGAGCTCGCCCCGGGCATTGAGCACCGGAGAACCGGAGTTGCCCCCCGTGATGTCCAGGTCGGTAAGGAAATTCACGGGAAAGTCTGCGGGAGGCAGAGCCTCCTTGAAAGCCAGGGGATAGGCAAAGTCGTGGGTCTGGGGGTTGTACTTTTCCCTGAGGCCGCGGGCTGTGCTCTGCCAGTGCGTATACACTCCGTCCCAGGGCTCCAGGGATTGTACCCGGCCATACGTCAGGCGCATGGTGGAGTTGGCGTCGGGGTATTGCGGGAAACCGCGCAGCTTAAGATACTCATACCGGGCCGCCACATACTGGTGGCGAAGGTCACGCAGGTTGGGGGCGTCGGCGTCCTGGTCTTTGTTGATGACGGCAATGCTCAGGGAACGGATATAGCGGTAAAGGGCGTCGTCGTCAATGGGACCTGCATACTGGGCCACCACTTCGCTGTCCGGCTTCCGGCCGAAATCGGCCACGCAGGAGTGCTCCCAGATCCAGGCGGCCGTGGCGTCGTAATCTTCTCCAAACTGCTGTTTCAGCTCTTTGTGGAAGGACGAAAGGTAGCGCTCCGGCATGTGGGAGAGGAATTCCTTCAGGGAGAAGGCCAGCATCTCTTTTTCCAGGCGGGGGTCTGTCTGGGCCAGGCCTTCGGCCAATAGCCGTCGCTGGTGTTCCACGCCGTCCCGTCCGGCACCGCCCATACGCATCAGGGTCTGACCCAGGTGCATGCTGCGCACCAGGGTTTCCCGGTAATAGACTTTCAGCCTTTCCCATTCGGCAACGCGGGCATAGTTGGCGTTGAGGCTGTCCAGCAGAGTCCGGTTTTCCGGGCTGGCGTTCCCGAAATCCTCTTCCCAGGCCTGTCTGCGTGGAATCACGCCGAAGCGGAGCATGCACTCGCGTTCTCCCTTCTGCAGTTCGGCCACGTTGGTGAGGTTGAAGAAGGAGTTGGAATACTTCATCCGGATGGAAGGGTCTGCGTCCATCCACTTGCGGGTAATCTCCATCTGACGGTCTCTCAGGTGGTTGCCCACGGGGCGCTCCACGTTGATCTCCTGGTTCATCTCGGCAGCGGAAGCGTAGCGGTTGGTGGCGCCGGGGTAGCCCAGGACCATGGCGAAATCGCCTTCCTTGTACCCTTTCCGGCTAATGCGGAGGTGGCGCTTCGGATGCAGGGGTTCCCCGTTTTGGTCATACACGCGGTAGAGGGCGAAATCGGCCTTGTGCTGGGGCCATTCCCAGTTGTCCTCGTCTCCGCCGAAGGACGCCACCGTTACGGGCGGGAATCCCACCAGGCGCACGTCCGTGTACACGTTGTACAGGCAAATATAGTACTTGGAGTCGGACCACATGGACTCCAGGCTGGCTTCCATCCCATACTCTTCGGAATACTTGTGTTCCAGGAGGGAGGCCAGGCGACGGGCGCCGAAAGGCTTGCCGTCGGCCTTGAGCGAGTCTTGGAGAACATGGGCTTCGTCGGTGACGTCCAGTACCCGCCTCAGGAAGTAGAATTTCTCTCCCTTGATGGGAATCTCCTGGGCGCGGTTCCGGGCCCAGAAACCTTCTTCCAGGTAATTGTATTCCGGGGTGGAGAGCTCGGACACCTGACGGAAGGTACAGTGGTGGTTGGTGATGAGCAGGCCGTCTTCGGAGATCATGCTGCCGGTGCAGTAGAAGCCCAGGGACACCACGGCGTCCGAAAGGCCGCCGGCCTCCTCGTTGTAGATTTCCCGGGCGCCCAGCTTGAGACCGCGCGCCTTCATATTCTTTTCCAGCGCCTTGTCCAGGCACTGGATGAGCCACATACCCTCATCGGCCCGTACTTCCGGAAGGAGGCACAGGGCAAGCGACAAGGTGAGAAGCCATTGTTTCATAATCTAAAAATTGCAGCCGACGGTAACGAGGGCCATGTTTCTGCCGCGCCCCTCCAGGTAAATTGGGGCCGACAAGAGACTTACATAGCGTTCCGAGAGGCTCAGGTAGGGAACCCAGCCTTTGAGAGGAAGGCGCAGGGTTAGACCCAGCTGCCCGCCCGCCCGGAAAGCGGTTTCGTATTCGAACTGCCGGTTAAGGTAAGTATCAAAGCTCTTGATGGTGGTGCTGGTGGCCGAGGGGTCAACCGTATCCTCTGCCGGGTTTCCCCAGCCGCCGCCCGCCAGGGCGTGCAGTTCCAGGGAAAGCAGGAACCGTCCGGCCGGGAAGCACTTTTTGCCGAAGACATCGGCCTGGAAGGTGGCCACCTGCTGCCGGCGGGTGAAGGGGAAGAGGTGGGTGGTCTGGTTTCTCCAGGAGCCGTCCAGGACAAAGCCCAGGCTCAGCGAAGGCTCGTAACCGTCGGTTCCCGTATGGTACGCGTAATCCAGCGATGCGTTCAGGAGGGTTCTTTCCAGAACCAGGTCCTGTCCCAGATATTCCACCACGGTGTTCTGCCCGGAGGGCGTCACGTAGCGGAACTTGTTCTCCCTATTGTCCAGGCTTTGGGCCTGGAGGTCCAGGGCCACCCGGTGCAGCCGGGTATCGCCGGCGGGCAGGAGGAGGGAGCCCCGGTAGCCGGCTTCCCATCCGCCAAATTCAAAGAAGGTGGCGGTAGAGGAGCCTTTTCGGCCATAATAGCCGCTGCGGGCCAGGAACCACAGCTCGGAGGCGAAGCGTTCGTCAAGAACAGCCTGCAGGGCTCCACCCAGGAAGCGGTTTCCCATAGGGCGGGCGTTTAATGTGGAGATGGGGTTGTAGTCTCCGGCCAGTTCGGCCATGGTTCCCAGAAAGCCGCCCTTGTCGGTCTGGACGAAGTATTGCCGGTCGGTGGTGCCGTAGACGCCGCCCTTTACCTGTTCCAGCGTGTTGCGGAACTCAAGGGAGGCGCCCACGACCAGCCGTTCCGTGGCCTGGAAGCGCACACCGGCGTGCAGGTCCAGATCCATCCATACGTTGGAGAAGCGGGGGTCCTTGATTTTGGTCTGGTCGGCGCTGGTGTAGTTGACCTTGGCACCCAGCGCCCAGCGGTTGCCGATGCGGTAGGAAAGCGCTCCTTGCAGATTGTAGCGCTCCCGGTGCTTGGTGCCGCGGGTGTCGGTGGTGCTTTCCAGGAAGTTGACGGGATTGTAGGCGGGGTCCATGAGGACCTGTGCTCCCATGTCTTTTCCGGAGAAGTACTGCCAGTCCATGCGGCCGAAGAAGGTGAGCTTATCGGCCACGCGCCAGAAGGACTCCGTTGCCGCGCCCGCCTGCCAGCTGTCCGGACTTTCCGTAAGCGGCACCAGCCCGCCGTTTGCCTTTTGCAGTTGTACCTCCATGGTGCCCAGGCGGCCCTGGAATGCGTCCATCAGAGCCGGATTGGACAAGGACAGGGAGGGTTGGAGCCGGGTGGCAAAGCGGTACTCACGCGCGCCTTCCTGGCCGGCCGCCGAAAAGGCGGATGCAACCAGGACGAGGCAGGCCAGTGTGCTGCGGAAACTCATAAGCTTACTTCTTCAGGGAAGCGGTTTTGCGCTGGTGGAAATCGTTGGTGGTGCTGCCCGTCTGGGAATAGAGGATGTGGGCGCCGTTGGCAATGGAGGCCTCGGCGTCAATGCCGGACGGGTCGGTGGTGCCTTCAACGTCGGTGGTTCCCAGGGCGTAGTTATAGACGAGCTTGCCTTCGTTCTCCTTCAGGGCTTCGGTTGCAGCCTTGTCTACGTTGCGGTATACGGAGTAACCCTGGTTGTTGGTAACGGCCACGTAGCCGGTGTTGATGTCGGCCGGGAAGCGGGGAGCGCTCTTTTCCAGATTGGGCTGGGAAAAGACCTCCAGAGCGCCGATTACGTTGGCCTTGGGGAATTTAACCACATTGAAGGCGGGCTTGTCACCCATGGTATGGTCGTATTGTTCGGTGTCGGCGCAGACGGCCTTGACCTGGTCCTGAGGCGCGTTGCCGATGAACAGGGCGGGCGAGCTGTTGGAAAGGGCCCAGGCGTTGCCCTGCGTGAAGGGCAGGCAGCTCAGATACTGGGTGGTGGGGATGGCTTCCACGGCCGTGTACTTGGCGTTGGTGTATTGGGCCACGTCGGAGTTGGACATCCAGTAATAGGAAGAATTGCTCAGGTTCACGGAAGTGGAAACGGTGGCCGAATGGTCAATGGCGCCGAAGAGGGCCACCACAATCTGCGAGTAGGCGGGAATGGTTACCGGAGCGGTGAACCACCAGATGGCGCCGTAGGCGGGAATCCAGCTGTCCTTCTCGTAGCTCAGGGTGCCGTCGGCTCCCATGAACTTGTTGGTGCCGAAGCTGTTGTACGGGGCCAGGAAGCCGACGACCACATTGCTGGCATCGGCGTCCACGTCGGAGTTGTTGTACAGGACCAGGTAGGAGTCGTTGTTGTAGCCCTTGTTGGTTTCAGGGTTGTTGCAGCCGCCGAAGTACAGTTCCTTCACCACAATCTGCTGGGAAATCACGTACTGCAGGTTCAGGTCAAACGTGCCCGGGGTGTTTTCCAATACGGTAAAGGTGGCTATAGCGCCGTTGTAGGCCAGCCGCTGACCGTTGTCGCTTGTCACATAGGTGCAAATAGCGGAGTAGGCGCCGGGTTTAAGGGTAAACTGGGCCAGACCGGAGGCGTCGGTGGCGTTCTCAAGGGAATAGCTGCCGGCGGCGTCCTGTAAGGTGACCTTAATGTCGGCCACGGTGAAGGGCTCGTTGTCGCACATGAGCTGAATGCCCACGGTTACGGGCTGGGCTTCTTTGTTCGGGTTGCAGGCGGCCAGAAGGGCAATGGCCGCAGCATAAAGAATGACGAAACACTTTTTCATTGTATTGGGGAGTTTAAAATTTTATTCTGAGGGTGAGACCATAGTAGAAATTGGGAATATAGGAACTCACGGAGCTGTAATTCTTGGTTTTGGTAGAATAGACCTGCCCCATGTTGTTGAAGAAATTGTTGGCGTAGAACGAGAGGGACGCCCAGTCGCCGATTTCCTTGGTCACGCTCACATTGGCGCTGAAATAAGGGGTGATGTAATCTTTGGCAAACGTATACAGGTAGGATGTGGTCACCGCCAGTTTGGCCAGGTCGGCGTAGAGGGCGGGGTCGTTCTCCTTTGCCCAGCGGAAGCGCTCCATGAAAGGAATCTTCTCTCCGGGCTGCTCGTAGCTCTCGTAATAATCCGGGAAAGTGACCCCGTAGGAGTCTCCGTCGTAGATGGAGGCCGAAGGGTCGTAGCCCAGGAGGTTGCTGTGCTCCGGAAGCACATAGGTGCGGGTTTGCCCTTCGCGGAAGCTCAGGGAATGGGAATAGCGCTGGAGGGTGGATTCCAGCTTGAGGGACAGGATCATCCTCACCTTGGGAATGTGCGTAATGAAGGTGATGTTGTTTCGGACGGTGCGCGTTTCGCTGCCGTTGGAAGCGCTGTTGCCACCATAATAATATCCGATGTACCGGTAAGGTTCCCCGTTGGCGCCGGTGGTGGAAGATGGGCTGTAAGCCTCCGTGTCCGTGTTGAAGGAGCGGTAGGCGTAGAAACTGCCGTCGATGCGGATGGATGTGCCGATGACTTCAATCCTGGGGAATTCGGCCACCCATTCCACGCCGCCGCGGGTGATGGGGCCCGAAGCGTTGCCCGCCTGGGTACTGGAGATGAGCTGCTTGCGCTCCTGCGTGGCCACGGTCTGGCCGGGAAGTGCGCCGCTGCGGTCTTGCACCGTTACCATACCCGATGCGGGATCCACCGTATATACGCGGTTCTGGGCGGGAATGTCCAAGCCCTGCACGGCGGCCGTGCTGGTATAATTATAGGTAAAGCGCACGTAGCCCGCATAGAGCTTGTAAGCGTCCAGGGTACGGTTAAAGTAGCCGGTGAGGGACAGCTTTACGCCACCCAGGTTGGCTTCCGCGCCCACTTCGGCCTGCTGGTTGCGCTGCCAGCGGAGGGAGGCGTTGTACTGAAGGGTGCGCGGGTTAACGTAATAGGCGCGGTACACGGTATTGTCGGCCGATGCGGTGGAAGTGAAAACATTCACGTCCAGGTAGGACGGCGTGGGGTAGAGAATGGAGAAAGAGGGCTGTTTCACGGCTACGCCCCAGCTGGCGCGGAAGGAGAGCTCCCGAAGGAACTTGTTGGCGCGCCCCGTCCCGTCAAACACAGTGTATTTCACGTTGAAGCGCGGGGACAGGCTGGAGGTGAGGCCATAGGCCGATCCGCGGATGATGGTGTTGTCGGATCTCAGGCCGGCCACCAGGTTCAGGCGTCCTTTCCCCATCGGCAGCATCAGGTTATCCTCTATATACAGGCCGATATTGTGCATGGCCGGATTGTCGCAATAGCGGTATTCGCGGAAGGAGGGGGCGGTGGAGAGGTCTTCCGTATAGGTGCCAACGCCCAGATTGTAGTCGTAGTTCCAGTCGGCGCCCACTTTGAGTTTGTTGCCCGCCCGGCCGATGTGCGAAGCCCAGTTGGCTTTGAGGTTTACCTTGGCGGTGACGGGTCTGTCGTCGGTTGCTAGAATGTTGAAACGGTTGCCCGGGGGAATCATCACCACATCGTTGGCGGCGCCCGGGGAATAAGGGGCCGACATATAATAACCTGGCTCGCGCGTGTGAAGGGCAATATCGCTCACCGCCTGAAGATAATTCTTGTTTTCGCGGGAGAGGTGGTCTCCCAGCGAGCCGGAAGCCTGCAGCTCCAGGTTGGTGATCCACGGCAGGCTCAGCAGCCAGCTGGCACTGAGGTTGGCCCTGAGGGCGTTGTCCCGCGTGGTGACGAAGGTGCCCACCAGTTTGTCCGGATCGGCCTTGTCGTCCAGGCCGCCCAGGTTGCCGGTAATGCCGGCCGAAATGCGCAGCGGATGACCGCCGCCGGGAAGGGTGTTGCTGTACTGGAGCGAGAACTGCTTGCGGTCGTAAGAGGTGTAAGGCGACATGGCGTCCCCCACCGAGCGGGTGTACTCGGCACTGGTGTTGAGAACGCCCAGGGAGGCCCCGCGCCGGGTTTTGCCCAGGCCGAAACCCTTGCTGAAGGAGGCCTGCTTGGTCTTGGGGCTGGTGGAGAGAGTTACGGTCCAGGGGGTCTTTCCCTTCTTGGTATTGATCTTGACAATGCCGGAGCCCATGTCTCCGTATTCCACGGAGGGGACGCCGGTGATTACCTCCACGGATTCCACGTTGGAGGAGGCTATGCTGTTGGTGGTGACGCCCTTGGCGCCGTTCTGCTGGAAGTCCAGGTAGGAGGCGTTGTTGGAAAGGCGCACGCCATCCACTTCCACGGCGGTTCCGAACGAGGCGTTGCCGCTTTCCGAGGCGCCGCCCGCACGGATGTTGAACTGCCGGCTGGTGACCAGGTTGTTGTCTACCGTCACACCGCCGGGAAGAAGGCTGGAGATATCTCCCACATTCATGATCTGAACGTGATCCAGGGCGGTTTTATCTATGGTACGGGAGGTGGTGGCCGCGTTTTCCTTTTCCTTGGCGGTGACCACGGCGCTTTCCAGCATCAGGTTGTCCTCCTCCATCAGAAAGCGGTAATCCTTGATGTCCCTGTTAAAACTGAGTTCCCGGGAGATGCTCACATAGCCCAGGCTGGAGACGGTGACGGTGCTGCTCTGGACGGGGATATTGGGGATGGTGAATTTGCCCTGGGTGTCTGTAACGGCCCACTGCTCCGTACCCTCGACGAGGACGGTGGCGTATTCAACGGGCTCTCCGGTTTTCTTTTCCAGGACCCGTCCGCTGAAACTATGGGTCTGGGCCGATGCCACCGCGGTGACAAGGACCAGCATCAGACTTGTCCAAAGTTTTTTCATAGGTTCCATTTCCGGTGGCAAAGGTACAGGCTTTTGCCGTTTTGGGAAATACCAAATTGTTGGTATTCTGTACCGGAATGCAAAGATAAAAAAACTCTCGAAGTTGTTCATAAAACTGTTGAAAATTTTTTGAGAATCAAGAAATTAGTCGTATCTTTGCGGTCCGCAATTGTGCCCACGTGGCCTCCAATGCGTGTTAAAGCATTAAGTAACAATTAATTAACAAACACCAATGCCTGGTTTAATTGGAAAGAAAGTCGGAATGATTTCCGTCTTCGGTGCCGACGGGAAGAATATCCCGTGCACTGTCGTTGAGGCTGGTCCGTGTGTTGTCACGCAGGTT